>JBCBHT010000029.1:0-43502 GCA_038525335.1 Cyanobacteria bacterium J06621_15
GAGGTGAAACGCTGTTGCGGCGACGATAGTGGTCGGGTTGCTGACTGTGAAAATAGCTCGGTGCCAGGTTTTTAATTTAAACTGAATAATGTGAAGTCTCCTTCTAAATGACTGAAGGAGACTTTATTTTTGCAATATTGTTTGTTAATTTTGTATTTTTCAACATACAATCAAAGTAAAATAGAAGTTTACAGAAGTTTCTAAGGAACAAAAATTTTGAATCTTTTAAACTAGATTGTCTGTTAACCACTTAAGTTTGACAAACAATTACTACTTCACAAATGGTAAATCAGATTAATGATATTGCTTCGCAAGCTAGTCAAGGCAGTATTGCAGCAATTATTCAAGTTTTGAATGAAAAGTTAGCTAATTCTGGTGTAAGAACTAGAGCAGTATTTGATGGTGGAGTTTTACAACTTCTATGTGAAGCTCGCACGAAAGAAAGTCTTGAAAAATCGTCTTTAGTGCAGAAAATTAAGCAGATATTAGAGTCTATTGCACCTCGTAACGTACATAGGGTTAATATCAACAGTCGTATTGTTCGAGAACAACAATTGTTGTGGCTAGAAGAAATCAATCGCGATCCAGAAAATCAGCTATTATGGTCAGAACAAATCACCTTAAAGAAAGCAAATCCCCTTAAGCGGATAATTAGAGATTTTCAAGAAAATAAGAAGGAATCACAAAAACTACAATTACCTCAACCTCAATCTTCCCGACATTTATTAATAAGTAATAAGACTAAACCGAGAAAGTCATTCTTAGGAGGGATGATGAATGCATTGGGTTTATGTGTTTTGCTATTATCAGCAGGTTGGTTAACCTATTATTTTTTAAGTGGTAAAATTAAAAATTCAATAGAGACGGCAACTTTAAAATACGAAGTACCGAATGAATCTAACATAAAATCTTCTAAGCCCGCAGACATTACTAAAAACCAATTAAAGACTCCTGTTGTAAATAACTCCCAAGCAACTTCCAAAAACCTAGAAGACGATATATTTTATACTGCTGTAAGGATTGCTAACCAAGCAGTAGAAGATAGAAAAACGGCTAATACTTCAGAAAAATGGTTAGATGTGGCTGAAAAATGGCAATATGCATCCGATTTGATGGCTGAAGTTCCATCCACTCATAGTCGTTTTAAAGAAGCACAGTCAAGGATTCAACTCTATAAAGAATATAGCGATTTGGCCAAGGAAAAAGCGAATAATAAGTAGTTCTAGGTAATATAGTCATGCGTCATGTTTTATTAATTGAAGAAAAAATTTCATCATGAACAGCAAGGCTTTTGTTGCTTTAAGACGTAGCCATTTTCAAACACCCACACCTTTGAATCAAGAAATATCTGATTTAACTTTAAATTTACAAAGCCATGCTTTTTTAAGAAATGCTGCTTGCCAAAATATCTATCTTTACCTGACAAACTATGTAAAAGCATTTTCTGAGTATTGGTTTAAGAAAAGCTTGAGCGAATTAAAAATACTTGATTGGGGATGTGGAAAAGGGCACATTTCCTATTTGATGCGGGAAATGGGTGCTGAAATTACTTCCTGTGACGTGGACGGTGCAAATGATTCTAGTTTTGGTCAAAATACACCTATTATTGAAAAAGCATCTATAAATGTTGTTCCTTTAGAACATCCTTATATACTTCCTTTCAAAGATACAAGCTTCGATATTGTCTTAAGTTTTGGAGTACTCGAACATGTCCCTAATCACTTTGAATCACTTCAGGAAATTCATCGAATATTGAAAGCATCGGGACTAATGTTTTGTTTCTTTCTTCCCTACTATCTTTCATGGACACAGCGTTTAGCGCATTTTCGGGGAGATTTTTATCATGACCGATTGTACAGTAAAAAGATAGTTAAAGAGCTTCTCAAACAAAGCAAACTAGAACTTATAGATATTTGGCATCGGCAACTTTTGCCTAAAAATAGTATTTCCTACGATAATTATCGTACTTTTGAATTTATTGACCAATGGATAACTGAGTATACACCTTTAAAATACACTGCTACTAATATTGAGTTTGTTGCTTGTAAAAGTTAGGTATCCGTTGTTTAGTGCTTAAAAAATTAAATTAACAATTAAAAATTAATCATCAACGGTTGTAGTAATTTGCTGCGAATCATGTATAACAGCAAGTATTTCTATTTGTTCGGGTTTAATATAGTAAATAATTCTATATGAACCTTCAATAACTTCCCTAATTTGGGGAGTTTCAAATTCTGGGACAGTTCGACCAGATAAAGAAAAACTAGTAATTTGTTCCGAACGCTTCGTAATTCGGTCAACTAACCTAGAAGCATAGTGTAGTGAAGTTTAGGCAATATTAGCATAGATTGCTGAAAGATTATCTATAGCTGAGAGACGCAGTTCCATCACCACGTCTCTACAAATATAGCGCTTTTCGGTTGAGTGAAATACACTTTGATAGACCTCACCCCCAGCCCCTCTCCTTATCAAGGAGAAGGGTGTATTCTATCCAACTGAAAACTGCTATATCTACCTAAACACTCATTTCCAACATCCGCTGCATTGGACGCAAAGCTTTAACCCTCGTTTCTTCACTCATCGTAATTTCTGGCTCGCGATTCTTCATTGCCAAATAAAGCTTTTCCAAAGTATTCAACCGCATAAACGGACACTCGTTACAATTACAGTTATTCGTTGGTGGTGCGGGAATAAATTGTTTTTGCGATGCTTGTTTTTGCATTTGATGAATGATTCCCGGTTCGGTAGCAACGATAAATTTATTACTACTACTCTGCTGACAATGCTTTAATAAAGCTGCTGTCGAACCTATAAAATCAGCGTGCTGTAATACAGTAGTCTCACATTCGGGGTGAGCAATTACCTCAGCCTCTGGATGTTCAATTTTCAACTGTACAATCTTCTTCTCAGAGAAAGTTTCATGAACAATACAGCTACCTTGCCACAACAATAAATCTCGTCCCGTTTGTTCCATCACATACCGTCCTAAATTGCGGTCTGGTGCGAAGATAATCGGCTGTTCTTCCGGTATTTGCTGGACAATTTTAACTGCATTGGAACTGGTGCAGATAATATCGCTCATCGCTTTGATTTCCGCAGTACAGTTGATATAAGAAATCACCAAATGCTCTGGATGTGCTGCTTTAAATGCTGCAAATTCATGTGGAGGACAGCTATCAGCTAAAGAACAACCAGCATCTAAATCTGGTAACAACACTAACTTCTCTGGATTAAGAATCTTTGCCGTTTCTGCCATGAAGTGAACCCCAGCAAAGACTATAACATCTGCATTTGTATCAGCTGCTGCTCTGGAAAGTTGCAACGAGTCGCCAATAAAATCCGCAATATCTTGAATGTCCGGTTCTTGGTAGTAGTGCGCCAAAATAACAGCATTAAGTTCTTTTTTCAGATTCTTAATAGCTGTAAATAAATCTAGTGGTAATACACCCGGTTGGGTTGTTTCAGGTCTTCGCAGTGCGGTAGTAAACACAATAGGTTTCGGTTAATGTTTTTTAATCTAAAATCTCGCGATGACGGTACCAGAGTTTACCTTACCCCTCAGCCCTATTACTGTCTGAAGGTTTGGCAATCAAATAATACGTATGTGCAAGACATAATTCTTAATCTTGAAATAATTATAGTACTTTTTACCAAAATTACTATAGGGATAATACGACTTTAAGGAAATTGTGCCAAAATCGCTTTGAGTTTCCTATCCTGGAAACATATGGAAAGGAAAGTGGCATGACAAGCAGTCAGATAACAAACTCGAAAAACGTAAAAATTGCTGTAGTAGGAGACGTTCACGACCAGTGGGAAAACGAAGATGGGATTGCACTCAAGTGTCTGGGCGTTGATTTGGTGCTATTCGTCGGGGATTTTGGTAATGAATCAGTAGAAGTTGTTAGAAAAATAGCTTCTCTCGATATCCCCAAAGCAGTTGTAATGGGTAATCACGATGCATGGTACACCGCTACTGAATGGGGGCGCAAAAAGTGCCCCTATGACCGCACTAAAGAAGATAGGGTGCAGCAACAGCTAGATATTTTAGGTGATACTCATGTTGGTTTTGGTAAGTTCGATTTTCCCGATTTCAACTTAACTGTAGTGGGAAGTCGTCCTTTTACTTGGGGTGGTCCAAAATGGAAATTTGCTGATTTATGTAAAGAAAGATTTGGGGTTGGAACTCTTGAAGAATCAACTACCAGAATTATGAAAGCGGTAAATAGTGCTGCTCACGAAACAATAATTTTTCTCGGTCACAACGGACCTTCCGGACTAGGAGATAAACCCGAAGACCCCTGTGGAAAAGACTGGCATCCTATTGGTGGGGATTACGGCGACCCAGATTTTGCAGAAGCAATTTCTCAAGCTATTACTACTAATAAAACCATTCCCTTGGTAACGTTCGGTCATATGCATCATACTCTCCGGCATACAAAAGTATTGCGAAAGCATATTTTTAGAAGTCCAGAAGGAATTATTTATTTAAATGCAGCCAGCGTACCCCGAATTATTGAAAAACCTCAAGATAAGCTGCGTAATTTTTCAATCGTCGAACTCGAAGATGGTAAAGTCGCGAAAGCTTCATTGGTATGGATTGGTAACGACTTCACTATTAAATCTGAGGAAATTCTTTATGAAAAATCAACTTCGATGGTGCAACCAGCTTAGAATTATTGTATAATCTGTAATTGGTCAGCCATTATCTAAGCTTCATGCTCAAGATTAATCGCTGACAGCTACTTGGAGAGGTGGCAGAGTGGTCGAATGCGCTCGACTTGAAATCGAGTGTACCGAAAGGTACCGTGGGTTCGAATCCCACCCTCTCCGTTTATATAGTTTTTACGAGTAATGAAAATAATTTTTAGAGGTAGACTTTTAATTCGTTAGCGATTGAAAGAATAAATTTTTTGTTCCAGATTTGTTTTACATTGAATGTACAAATAGTTACTAATGAAGGTAGACAAATATCTACTCAAGCAAAATAGCGGTTTAAATCTTACTGGACTAACTACAAGCCTCTCCCTGACGGTTTCCATCAAAGACAGAATCCCCAACTACTTTTCGCAAAATATTCAAACTTCCGTTTAAATCCGCATTTATTTTTAAACCTTTGGAAGACTTAAATAAACCTCGTTTAATTCTATTACCAAGGTAATCAGAGCGTTTTTTAATTGGTTCTAAATCTAAAAAGCTACACTTGGATGTATAACTTTCCTCATTTGTAGTTACTTTAATTCCTACCAATTCACATTTATAAATTAGTTGATTGATAAATGTTGAGTGAGGAACCGACACAAAATGTTGATTATTTTTTTTACCAATTTTAATACTCTGTTTCCATCCTTCATTTTTACCAATTATTAAATGACTAACACCACGCTCTAGGAGTTTATTTACTATAAACCTGCTAGCTGTATGGATATAATAATCCATCTTATTGTTGCGATGAAGGTGTTAATGCTTCCAACTTTTTAGAAGTGTATTTGTTTTCTGGTAAAAATGAATGAAGTTTCGACTTAAGTTTGTTGTACCACTGGTTATAGGATTTAATCGCTTTTCCACAAACAATGAAAGGTTTAAATTCCGGATTATTACTACCAACAGTTGCCAAATTATTTAAACCAATATCTATAGATGCTATAACTCCGTTGTCAACAGGGAGAGCTGTTGGAACACAGTAAACTACCTCAACTACGTAATACCCATATTTTGGTACAATTCTAACCTCATCAATATTAGTAATATTAGTTTTCACCTTTAAATTTAATCCTGACGGGTTAATCAAACCTTTCTTTAACCAAGTTTTAGAGATGGCTTGCTTGTTAAAAGTTAGTAAGTTTATACCTTTTTCCTTGTGCTTATATTTAGGCAATTTTGGTTTACCTGTAAATAAGTTTGGATTTTTATAATAACTTTTTATCGCTTTTAAATAAGATTTAAAAGTATTACTAACTTGCTTAATTACCAACTGAGATATTTTAGCTGGTAGATTTTTATAATCATCAGAAAATTTTAAAAGATGATATAACTCACGTGTTATGTGAATTAATAGCTCAAACCATGATTGTTACGTTGATAAATTAAAAATATGGATTCAAGCGAGCTTCAAAGCCCTTATATAATAAGGAACGTTTTTAATTCACATTAGGCGTAACTCATTAAATGAGGGAATGCTATCACCTTTAAAATAACATTGCCTGCAAATATACACAGCACTATTGAATAGATTCTTGGAAGCAAAACAAGCTTTATCTATTTCTCTAAACTTATGATGTGTTTGTTTCAGAAGGTGTTTTTCAATTAGTTTCATCTTCAAGCACGGCATTTCATTTAATAAAGCATTCTCAGCGTTCTCCTTCTTGCGGCGTAAACCATATAAAATTAATATTACGCCACCTTCATTAATAATACTAATCACAGGAGAGATTCCGACCTGAACCTTCTTGTTGAGCTGGCATTAACTACTTCAATATCTTTATCTTGCTTGTGCGCGTAAAACTACATACATCTGACTACATTTATGTATATTTGACTATATTATCAGCATTTAAGCTACATACGTTTTGGAAATATATTCGTGCAGGTCTTTATGATGCTGCTGACCTTCCCAAGGATTTAGCTACGCTTAAAAGCTTACAACTACAAACCGTTTCAAATATAGTTTTGATAGAAGATGCTATTAACATTTCTCTAGCTCATGACATTTCTGCTTACGATGCTTCTTATGTTGCATTTTCGCAACAAGTTGGCGCGACTCTATTAACTCTTGAAAAAACTGGTGAAAGCATTATCAGCGACTTCATACAACCTTCGCGATTTCAAATAATTCGAGATACAACCTTTAGACTAAACCTAAATAATATTTTTTAGTTAAGCAATATATATCACACTTTTGATTAAAAAAAACCGCATCATCCCTTAAAAAAAACCTTCAAATATCACCCTAAATCCGTGTATGTCCACTGGTAGAGAATACTTTAACGATGCTAATTTGGCAACACGAATGAAACTTTTGTTACTTCGCAGGGTGCATTGAAAAGTTTAGTATTTTAACCCTATCTGTAATCAGATGAGGGTAATTTCGCGTAACAAAGATTCATTTACCTTCAGTAAATTCAACGCGAAAATAACAAATGACTCTGGAAGAAACCTCTAATAAATTTATCACTACAGAAGCGATAAAATCCGGAACGGAATCTACCGAACAACAAGTATGGGATGCTGTTAAAAATACTTTTGCAGATAGAAACTGTATCGGATATTGGCGGTATCCTATTTTCTCGAAGGTAGGAGAGATTCGTAAGGAACCCGATATCCTGATTGTTGATAGAGAATTTGGTTTAACGGTAATTGAAATTCTACCAGTTACCATTGAGCAAATAACCGAAATCAACGATAACAATTGGCTTTTACAAGACTTCCGAACCGCACAAGCATCTCCATCTCAACTTGCAGAACATCAATTACGCGCTTTAATTGCATACACTGACCGAGAACCGGCTATTTGGCGTAAAGTAAGCGGTAGAACTATTATTGCACTACCTTTAATTACTCAAGAGCAGTGGGAGCAAAGAGGTTTTCACGAATTACTCAATTGTCCAAAAATTATTTTTCAAGAACAGTTAAGCAAAGCAGCTTTGCTCGAACAGATTCAACAAACTTCTCCTATTGTTCCTGGAGAAAATTTAGAAGATAAAGATTGGGAATTACTACTTTCAGTAATTGGTGGAACACCAGTATTTCGTAAACCTCAGCGCGATATTGCTGTTAGTGGTAAAACTCGTGCTAGTGTCATGGATGCTTTGCGTCAAAGACTTTATGAAATCGATTTACAGCAAGAGCATATTGGTAAAGAAATTCCCCCAGGACCTCAACGTATTCGCGGGATTGCTGGTTCTGGTAAAACTGTTTTACTGTGTCAAAAAGCCGCCCACATGCATTTGAAGCATCCTGATTGGGATATTGCTTTAGTGTTTTTCACCCGCTCTTTATATGACTTAATGATTGGTTTATTAGACCAGTGGATACGTCGCTTTAGCGGTGGAGATTTACATTATGACCCCAAAACTAATTTCAAATTGCGCGTGCTTCATGCTTGGGGTGCGAAAGAACAACCGGGTTTATATGGAACAATTTGCGAACACAACGGTAAAAGACGCGGAACGGTTGTAGACACTAATCAAGGACAACCAAATCGGGGATTAGCGGAATTATGCAAGCGCTTACAGGAAGAAATAACAGTTGAGCCGATGTTTGACGCTATCTTGATTGATGAAGGTCAAGATTTAGTTGCTGATGAGAATTTGAAATATCAAGATAAGCAAGCAATTTACTGGTTAGCTTATCAAGCTTTAAAACCTGCAAGCCAAGAAACACCAGAAGAAAAGCGTTTGATTTGGGCTTACGATGAAGCACAAAGCCTTGATAGTTTAGTTGTACCCAAAGCCAAAGAAGTATTTGGTCAAGAATTAGGCAATCTTTTAAACAAACAGCCACAATACCCCGGTGGTATCAAACGTTCGGAGGTGATGCGTCACTGTTACCGCACTCCAGGACCTATTTTGACCGCAGCCCACGCGATTGGTATGGGTTTGCTGCGTAGTGAAGGAATGCTTTCCGGTATTACTAATAAAAAAGATTGGGACAGAATTGGTTATGAAGTCCAAGGTGATTTTCGTCGGGTCGGTAAGCCAATTACCATAACCCGTTTACCACAATTTTCTCCCAACCCGATACCTGAACTTTGGGGAGAACCAGTACTAGAATTTAAAACTCACAGTTCTCGTGAAGAAGAATTAACGGCTTTATCTGAGAACATCATGCACAATATTGTTCATGATGGTCTTAATCCCAGTCGCGATATTTTAGTGGTTGTTTTAGGCTCTAATTCCGAAGCGATAGAGCTAGAACGAGAAGTTGCTGATTTCTTAATTGAGCAAAATATTGACGTTTATATTCCGACTGCTAAAATATTAAACGATTTGTATCCAGAATATCCTAACAACGACCCAGATAAATTCTGGCATGAGGACGGTGTTACCGTATCTCGCATTAATCGCGCTAAGGGACATGAAGCCGATATGGTTTACGTAATTGGCTTTGATAAAGTTGCTCGTAACGATTCGGATATGAATCATCGTAACCAACTGTTTGTAGCCTTAACTAGGGCAAGGGGTTGGGCAAATCTGAGCGGTGTAGGGAACTATCCGATGTATGATGAAATGCGGCGAGTAATTATTAGTGGCGATACTTTTACCTTTGCTTACAAACGTCCACCGAAGCGCGATATTGGAGATGGGGAGGATGTTTAGAAATTTCTGAGTTACACTAAGAAAAATGCTAAGGGGGCGGGCTTAAACCGCCCTCGTTAGCAGAGGAACGCTAATGTGTAAAGTACCATGATATTTCAGGTGAGTGCGTCCGCATTATTCCTGAAATATCCCACCAATAGTTTTTTAACCATCCGTGGTTATACAGTCAGAAGATATATTTGTTAGTTATTAAGTAATTAGTTGTTATTTGCTTTAAGTGTAGTGAGAATAAAGGTTTAAAGCGATTTATTTGCCTAATTCGTTGCAAGTCTAAGCAAAATTTTATATTTTTTGATACTCGTATATTTTTTATTGTTCGTGATTAAAGCAGATTATCTGCTTTAGATTTAATTATCTTAAAAAATCTTTACAGTAATTTGATTTTGATATAGAGCAAGCAACGGATAGTAAAACAATCTCAAACTGCTAACGAAACGGATATTAGTTCGAGATTACTTTTGCTTGGTGGGATTAGTTTTTCTATTAATTACTCTTCCACCACTTCGACTAACTCTTCAATCATTACGTCGAATGCGCGTGCCAACTTTTGAATTGCAGTAAAATCGACAGTTGCCAATCCAGGAGAACGGGCATAAGTTCTTAGAGTACTGTAAACTACGCCAGAACGGTCTGAGAGTTTCTTGAGTGACCAACCCTTTTCGTTTGCAAAATCCCGAATTTTAAGCCTAATTATTCCCATAATTTACTGCCAGCAAACAACTTATATAAATCTGATTAACTTTATTGTTCAAATATTGACTCGTTAAATAAATTAATCAAAAGCGCTTACTCTTCAACCACCTCTACCAAATCTTCAATCATCACATCAAATACACGAGCTAACTTTTGAATAGCAGTAAAATCAACGCTTCCCATTCCTGGAGAGCGAGCATAAGCTCTAACTGTACTATAAACAAGCCCAGAACGGTCTGACACATCTTTAAGTGTCCAGCCTTTCTCGTTAGCAAATTCTCTAATTCTTAATCTAACAATCCCCATTAGACGCTTGACAAGTGATACCTTACTATCATTTAATAATTTTATTCCATTAAATATAAATGATTACCCTCCAGCATAACAAATGAAGGGTAATCACAATAAATAAAAATCAAAATCCCGAAAACAACGTAAATCGTGCATCAACAAATAATTCCTATTGCAATTAGGAGGAATCTGATAACTGATGCACCTGCTACTGCTCACAGGGTTCATCTAATACTGTTCACAGGGTTCATCTACATCGCTCTCAGGAGTCATTTACTATGTTAACATCGCTCAAACCAAGAAAGCTCGTCATCAGACAATCAAAAATTTCTTATAAATCCTCAGAAATCCATCCTCTAGCACGATTCGTCAGCGAAGAAGCAGTTTGTTTAAAATTCAAAATCAAATTTGAAGACATTTATCTGGTGGAATGCTGGCAATATATTGTCTATGTTCACGGCAAGGGTTTGAGTAAATTTGTCAGCTACGCCGATTTTCCACCAGTTATAGGAGTTGTGCCACCTACCACTTCAGAAGCAACCAAATGGCGCAGACGCTGGTTAAAGCAGCATAATTTTATTTATAGAAATCAAGCACCTGTGTGGTGGGCAAGATTTTTTGCAATTCAATTTAACCAAGCCCTTTCGGATACAGTTTTGTATGAGTGGGGTAAATTAATTAATTTAATAAGATTTGCCTTTAATGAAGAAATATTACAACAACTGCGAAATTGCTATCGCCACAACAAAGAATTATTAGTTAGTGGTTAGTAGGAACGTGGATAGTGGATAGTGGATAGTAGGAACGTGGATAGTGGTTTTTTATAACTAACAACCAACAACCAACAACTATCAACTATCAACTAACAACCATCAACTAACAACCATCAAGCATTAGCTGATTCCAAAAGCTTTTTCCTAGCCCTTTCAGCCCGTGCTTCGGCGGAAGTCATAACCTCCTCCATACTTTCGAGCATTTCACCGGGAAAATTTTCTAAAACCCTTGTAGAAAGTGCAACTCTGCCTTTCCCTTCATCTATATCGATGATGAGAGCTTTAATTTCTTGGTCGGGTTGAAATACCTTTTCGAGATTTTCAATAAACTTTTGGCTAATCTGCTTGATGTGGAGTAAGGCACTAACACCATTTATATCAACAAATACACCAAATGGTTTGATACCGGTTATCTTTCCCTCTGCTAACTGACCTATTTCCAATAAACTGAAGCTCGCAGAACTTTTTGCCAAACGTTGGGAAAGTACAAGTTTATTCGTATCGCGATTAACTTCTAAAAAGCTAACAGTAAGTTTCTGACCTTTAAGTGCTTCCAAATTATTGCGCTCAAGCAGGTGAGAACGAGGAATAAAACCGCGTAAACCAAGAAGATTGACGGTAACGCCACCTTTATTAGTATTCATTACCTGCACGTCTACACTTTTGGTAGTTTCTTGCATTTTTAGTAACTTATCCCAAATCTGCCTCATTTCTAATTGACGGCGAGAAACGGTTACTTGACCTTCTGCATTTTGCTCTTGGACAATTACAAATTCTAGTTCCTCATGAAGTGGTAGAACTTCTGATAAATCTATTACCTCTCTCAAAGCCGCTTCATGACGGGGTATAAAGGCTGAAGATTTGCCTCCAATATCGGCATAAGCTCCGTCTGGGTCAATTTGGAATACTTTCCCTTTAACTACCTGTCCTTTTTGAAACTGGTAATCATGTTTTTCTAAAGCAGCCGCAAAATCGTCCATTGTAAAAGACGTAGCGGCTCGTTGAGAGATGTTTGCTTCGTTCTCCATAACAAATTGAAGATGAATTAAGATTTAGAGCGCCCTTGATAAGAGCTAATTATTAGTTATCACCTATTAATTAGTAAGCAAATAATAATTCAACTTTTCAAACACTTTTTTAAACGGTTTTAAGCCGTAAGAAAAAAGCAGATTGGAAAAAGTTAATTATCCGATTATTAATTAATGACAACTCTTACACCATATCCTACAAATTCGGTCAAGGGTTCCGATAGAAAATTTTTCCTTATAAAAAAATTTCTATCGATGTCCGCCAATACTATTGAAGTTGTCCAAATAATTCTTTAATCTGCTTCCAAGCATCCGTAGCAGCTTCAGCGTTATAGCTGGCGCGACGGTCGCAGAAAAAACCGTGATTGGCACCCTCGTAACGAAATACACGATTGTGTACTTTATATTTATTTAATTCAGCTTCAATTTGATCTACTTGTTCTGTAGGGATACTGGAATCTTCCATACCAAAAAAGGCATAAAGCATACCTTGGATTTGTGAAGTAACATTTATAGTAGGTTCGCCATCACCGGGAGTACCAGTAGTTATACGCGCACCATAAAATGAAGCAGTAGCTTTTATATCATTCAAACTGGCAGCAAGATATGCTACATGACCGCCGAAGCAGAAGCCAATGCAGCCAAATGCATTTTTTTTTATTTCGGGTAAGGTTTTTAGATAATCGATAGCTGATTGAATATCTTTTAACAATTCTGGAGCTTTGGTCTGTCCCCAAGCGTAATCTTTGCCCACTTTTATATCTTCGGGGGTATAACCAGTTGCAAAGCCTGGCGCTTGACGTTGAAATAACGCAGGTGCTATTGCAATATATCCTTGCTTGGCAATGCGTTTGGTAACTTCCCGAATATGGTCATTAACCCCAAATATCTCTTGCAATACAACGATTCCGGTATAGTTGCCGGTTTCTTGAGGTTTTGCTAAGTAAGCATCTATCTGTAGAGAATCTGAAGCTATTTCTATATTTTTGGTGTCTATTGCACGCTCTGTCATAATAGTTTTTACGCTTTTAGGTGTGATTATTGGATATAGTTATGCCAGTAACGAGGACTTAACTCTCATAAAATTATCAATTAGTAATAACCTTTTGTGTCAAAAATTTTCTCTTATTGAATTCGATGTATAAATAAAATATCTATCCTACAAGCAACTGACATTAATTTTTACAGGTTCCTTTTTTAAGCTATTAGCACCCCCAATACGAAGGTGATGATTCAATTCCGCATTCAGCCAGATAGTGAAATTCCCGCATCCACTCAGCTTTTCAACCAAATTAGATTTGCGATCGCATCGCGGCAATATCCACCAGCCTATAAGTTGCCATCAACGCGAGCATTGGCGATGCAAACCGGTCTGCATCGCAATACAATTAGTAAAGTTTACCGCCAATTAGAGGAAGATGGACTGGTAGAAAGTCTAGCTGGTTCGGGAATTTACGTCCGCGCTCAAGGACATGAGGGCGGTAGCAAATTGCAATCGCCGATTCTCAAACAACACCCCCTAGCTTATAAAGTGGTTCAGAAAGCCCTTGATGAACTACTTGCTCAAGGTTGTTCGCTCAATCAAGCCCGCGAGATATTTCTGGCTGAAATTGATTGGCGATTGCGTTGTAGCGCACGAGTGCTTGTAGCTGTGCCAACTCAGGATATCGGTGCTGGTGAATTGATAGTACAGGAATTAGAACAAACGCTACAAATTCCAGTTCAGCTAGTTGCTACCGAAGAACTGTCGGCTGTCTTAGATAAAACGACTTCAGCAACGGTGGTTACAAGTAGATATTTTATTGGAGAAGTAGAAGCAATTGCAGCACCAAGAGCAGTGCGTGTAATCCCTCTTGATATCCACGACTACGCAAAAGAATTGAGTACTGTTAAAAATTTATCAAAAGACAGTTGTATTGGTATTGTCAGCCTTAGTTCCGGAATCCTCCGAGCAACAGAGGTAATTCTCCACGGTTTACGAGGAGATGAAATATTGGTGATGACTTCTCAGCCAAAAGATAGCTATAAATTAGGAGCAATAGTTAAGCGGGCGCAACTAATTTTTTGTACTGATAAAACTAGTTATTCGGCAGTACAAAGTGCTATGCAATTGGCTATAGAAGATATTATTCGTCCACCAAAACTAGTTAGCTGTGAAAATTATATCGGTAGCAAATCAATTAACTTACTAAAGAGAGAATTAGGGTTGGGATAAGAGAATTGGGGATTGAGCATTGAACATGGAGAATTGGTAATTGGTAATTGGATTTTTCTCCCACTCTCCTTGTCTCCCCATCCCCTATTTCCCGTTTCTCATGCAGACAGCAGTGTGGGTAAGTGCAAAAATTCTTTAACCGTTTCCAAATAAGTTTTTGAGTCTTCCAACATTGGAAAATGAGCCGTGTTAGGAATCATCACATACTCTACTTGGTCGCTCAATATAGCCGCTTTTCGACCCATTTCAGCAGGAATTATCTTATCGTATTCCCCAGATACTAATAGAGTTGGTACTTTTAACTTAGCAAATTCTTGTGGCATTAATTCGGCTTGAGCCTTACTCACAGAAGTATAAATAGTGTTCAAGGCTGCTTCGTAATCGGCTATCAAAAAATCTTCTAAAAATGCCTGACGTTCGGTTGCTTTTATAGAACGATACAGAAATCGTGCCATAAACATTCTGTCAACTAGTGGAATTTTTCCTAACCATTGCGGACGGAATTTAACAACATAGCCACCAAATTTATGAAAGGCTTCAAAAGACTTTTTGTCATACTCAAAAATACCACTACAGGTCAAAATTGCTTTTTCTACACGTTCTTGATACTGATTAAGAAACAAAGTCGCAATCGATGCTCCCATTGAATGAGCATTAATAAATACCCGTTCCAACTCTAATTCATCAAGCAATACAGCTAAATCCTCAGCGTATTCTTCTAACTTGTAGGTTAATTCTATTACTGCTTCTTCGCCTTGTTTTTTTTGAAGAGAATCTACTTGAACAATAGGTTTACCACGAGAACGCCCAAAACCGCGCATATCATATAGCAAACAATCAAACTGTTCTGACAAAACTTGAGCAGTACTTTCCCAATATCTAGCGCTACCAGCCCAACCGTGGATAAACACCATTACTGGTTTCGGCGAATCACTATATGTTTGTTTTACCCACTGGTAATAATGTTCTACGCCCCGAACTTTAATATAAGCCATGCATCAAAAATTTAATTTCAAAAACATTCAAAAACAAAAAATTAGAAGCTAAGAATTAACTTTAATTAATTCTCAACTTCTAACTTTTAATTCCTTACTATATTTAAGCTGATTCAGGCTTCGGTAGGGAAGAGGGATGTACCAACAATTCTGCTGTGGAACGCTTCTCTACCATTTCACGAGTGACTGTACAAACATTTACATCCTTACGAGAAGGTAGCTCGTACATTACATCCAGCATCAGTTCTTCTACAATACCCCGCAATGCTCTAGCACCAGTCTTGCGACGGTAAGCTTCTTGAGCTATTGCTTTAAGAGCTTCTGTATTAAACTCCAACTGAACGCTATCCATATTTAACAGCTTTTGATACTGCTTAACCAAAGCACTGCGCGGTTTGGTTAATATCGACATCAGCGCTTCTTCATCAAGTGGATCTACTACCGCTACCATTGGAACCCTGCCAATAAATTCGGGTATCATCCCAAACTTAACCAAATCTCCTGGCTCCAAATGACGGACGGTGTCCGCTACCCGCTTTTCCTTAGATTGACCTTCTCCTGGCTGGACAAATCCAATGGACTTTTTACCAGTTCTCTGCTCTACGACCTTTTCCAAACCTACGAAAGCACCACCGCAGACGAATAGAATATTACTTGTATCAATCTGGATGCAGTCTTGATAGGGGTGCTTGCGTCCCCCTTGAGGGGGGACGTTAGCAACGGTTCCTTCAAGCATTTTCAGCAAGGCTTGCTGTACCCCTTCACCAGAAACATCACGCGTTATCGAAGGATTTTCGCTTTTGCGAGCAATCTTATCAATTTCATCGATGTAGATAATTCCGCGTTGGGCTTCTTCGACATCCAAGTCAGCAACCTGTAGGAGCCGCAGTAAAATATTTTCTACGTCTTCTCCTACATAACCAGCTTCGGTTAAGGTAGTAGCATCAGCAACTGCAAAGGGTACATCAAGAATTTTTGCTAAAGTCTGTGCCAACAGAGTTTTACCGCACCCTGTGGGACCAATCAACAAAATATTTGATTTCTGAAGTTCTACTGAATCTGAATCCTCACCTTCGTCTTTGCCGCTCTCTTTAGAACTATTTACCAGTGACAATCTTTTGTAGTGGTTGTACACCGCTACTGAAAGTACTTTCTTAGCTTCGTCTTGACCAATAACGTGTTCGTCTAGGTATTTCTTAATCTCTCGCGGTTTAGGGATTTGATTAAACGAGAGACTGGCAGAGCGGGTACGGCGTTTCTGAGGTGGCTCCGAACGCGGTGCTGGCTGCGAAGCAGTTGCTGCGCTATTGGTATCAAGTAGTTCCTCGTCTAATATCTCGTTACATAAGTCAACGCACTCATCGCAAATGTAGACTCCCGGTCCGGCGATTAGTTTGCGTACCTGCTCTTGAGATTTTCCACAAAATGAACATTTCAAATGGGAGTCGTACTTACCTGTCATACCAGCCTCTTATTTCACACTAGTGACGTTTTCCCCTGCTGGGGGAAGATTTTGTCTGGAGATAACCTGGTCGATTAATCCATAATTTGTAGCTTCGGATGCCGACATGAAAAAATCACGTTCGGTATCGGTCTGTATTTTTTCTAATGGTTGACCAGTATGAGATGCTAAAATCTCATTCAACTTAGACTTATGATAAAGAATTTCTTTAGCTTGGATTTCTATATCCACTGCTTGTCCCTGGGCACCGCCTAAAGGCTGGTGAATCATAATCCGTGAGTCAGGAAGAGACATGCGCTTTCCTGCAGTTCCTGCTGTTAGCAATAAAGCACCCATACTAGCAGCTAATCCAAAACATATAGTTACTACGTCTGGACGAATTTGTTGAATTGTATCATAAATTGCCATGCCTGCCGTGACTGAGCCACCAGGGGAATTTATGTAGATTTGAATATCTTTTTCTGAATCATCAGCGTCCAGAAATAATAATTGAGCGACAAGTGAGTTAGCAACTGCATCATCTATGGGAGTTCCCAAGAAAATAATCCGCTCTCTTAGGAGGCGCGAATAGATGTCAAAAGCTCTTTCTCCCATGCCTGACTGCTCTACTACCGTTGGCAGCATAGAAGTAGATTCCGGGCTATCGCTTTGCGAATAAATAGATAATTGATTCAAACTACTAACTGGGTAATTTCCCGACTGCGATACAAGCATAAAAGTTATAAATGACAATTAAGACAACAGTAGCTTTGGTAACAGCAATTACTGCTCGTTTATAACGATAACCGAATTTCAATAAGAGAGTATGTTTTAACCATTATGCCTCATATAAATAAAGAAAGTGTGGACGATGGTCGATTTCTTCGATATTGCTAAGACATTACCAGCCCTAATTTTAAGTTTTATTAAATATATTAAAGTTAATAGATTTATCTTTTTTCAATTTTAATCCGAATAGGGTAACACTCAGCAATCGGCATTTACAGCACGGTCGATTCATAGCATGACGCATGCATTTGTTATTGTAAACTGATTGCTGAGCGCTATTAACCGTCATTACTCTTGTGTTGTAGATGAGACAGTTTGTTCTTCCAATTCAGAAGAACCATGTTCATTTTCTTGGCTTTCTATAGACTCTACAGATTCTTCTCCTGTATCCTCAGACTCTGGTGGATTTAAAGAACCTTCTGGAACGAGTTCAATTGAAGAACGTTCTAAAAGCCAGTCGATGATTTTTTCAGTCAATAGTTCGTTTTCTACTGCTTCTTGGACTCTGTCTGGGTCAACATCTTCCCCAGAATACTCTTCCATTACTTCTTTTTTCCTAGATTCTATTTCTTCAGGTGTAACTTTAATAGATTCGCGTTCGCCAACTTCGCGTAAAGCCAAAGTTCTTTGTAACCTATCAACTGCTTCTGGACGGGAACGTTCGCGCAATTGAGGAATAGTATCTTGGTTAAACAGTTTCTTGATATCCAAACCTTGTTGCGAAAGGCGCATTGCTGTTTGGGTCAACATTGCATCAACTTCCTGCTGAATCATTGTTTCAGGTAGGTCAAATGTTGCATGCTTGATTAACTCCTCTAATAAAGCTTCTTGTTTTTTGGCTTTGGCATTATCCTCACTTTCCTTTTTGAACCGCTCTTCCAAAGAATTACGTAATTCGGTTAAGTTCTCAAATTCGCTTACTTCTTGAGCAAAATCATCATTTAGTTCGGGAAGCTCTTTTTCCTTAAGTTCTTTAAGGGTCACCGTAAATTTAGCTGCAGCACCTGCTAATTCTTCATTGGCATAAGGGTCTGGAAACTGAGCTTCAATTTCTTTGGTTTCTCCAGGATTCATTTCTACTATCCCCGAGATAAAACCGGGAATAAACTTATCTTCCTCTAAATCAACCTGAAAATCGGTAGCTTCAGCACCAGGGATTGCTTCAAGTTCTGCTTCTGGATCTGCACCCTCTTCGGGAGCTAAAAAGCCTTTGAAATCGAGAATTGCTGTATCCCCTAATTTTGCAGAACGACCTTCTACCGGAATCAAAGTCGCCATCTGTTGACGCTCCGAGTCTAAAACTTTATCTACTTGCTCGGTGTCATATTTAACTTCTTCGGCTTTAAACTGCAAACCCGAATATTCGCTTAAATCAACCGACGGTGGTACATCTACTGCAGCCGAAAAAGTTAAAGGTTTCCCTGGCTCATAATTCTCAATCAACTCTTCAAAAGAAGAGCGTAACTCTGGTTGACCAATAGCTTCAATACTTTCTTGCTTTACGGCTTCACCAATACCATCTTGAATTAATTCTTCAAGAGCTGCAGCTTTGATGCGAGTTTTACCCAAGCGCTGTAACAATATCTGCCGAGGTACCTTGCCTTTGCGAAACCCTGAAATATTGGCTTGCTTTGCATAGTTTTGAATTACCTTTTCGTAGGTCTGCTTGGTTTTTTCCGGCGCAATCTCGATTTCTAGACCGATTTGACTGGCTGGCAATTTTTCCTGGATTACTTTCATAGACTTGAATTGTGTTTGTGCTACTTTTTGAATGAGAAGTTGGCGAACGTCTTATGAGTCGCTTTTGTCGAAAGAAATGAACACTATTATTCTTAAGAGTTCTTTCTCAGAAAAATCTTGGAATCTAAATTAAGCATTTAGAGGCGTGCGAATTTGAAATAAAATTCTTTAAGCGTAGTTGAGGTTGGTAAGTTTTGTTCGCAAAAGGTCGTAAATGTCGCAAAAGTATTAACTGCGAAACCCAGATTATATTTGTGAGATTCGCACTCAACAAGGAGCGAGTAAGCGTGATATCCTTTTTTTCAACAACACTCTTTTGCTTACTTTGCTTAGAGAATTGGTTTTTAGAACAAATAAGAATTTTATGTGGTTAGTTGAGTCAAAGCGATAACTTCAGTTACAATCCGGTGAATTATATCATTAATATTTTTGTTCGCCTGCCTGCTTGAAAATGAAATCCATCTGAATCATAGTACATTAACACTTCTAGTTAATGCGCTTTTTGTTTGTCTCCTTTCCCGAGGCTGCCCCTCAACCGAAAGTATAAATAATTTGCGCTATTATTTGACTTTCGAGGGCTAGAGTAGTGTATAATATATATTTTATGTGATATTTATGTATAAAATACTCTTTTACTTATTGTTATTGCTGATAAAACCTTGGTTAGTAACAAATTGATAAATGTTGTAACGTAGTTAATCATAAAGTAAGTATTAAGTAAGAGAATATTTAGGAATAAGTTAAGCAAAGTTATAAGTATAGTTTTTTCTGATATTAAAAATAATTTACAAATCCAACGAAATTCGTTTAAATGCAATTAAGGTCTTATAGCTTTTCTTTTCGGGATATATAAAAATAATTGCAAATAATGCTTTTGAGAGGAGGAAATTAATTTGCAAACTGCCTATCGTGTAGCTATTTTGGGGGCGACTGGTGCTGTAGGCACAGAATTATTGGAATTGCTTAAAGAAAGGAACTTCCCTGTTTCTGAACTTAAATTATTGGCTTCAGAGCGTAGTGCTGGGAAAAAGCTACCTTTTAAAGGAGAAAAATTATCAGTAGAACCAGTAAGCGAAACTGCTCTAGAAGGTGTAGATTTGGTATTGGCTTCTGCTGGAGGTTCTATTTCTAAAATTTGGGCACCGAAAGCGGTAGAGAAGGGTGCAGTAGTAGTTGATAATTCCAGTGCTTTCCGGATGAATCCTGAAGTTCCTTTAGTGGTTCCGGAAGTAAACCCTGAAGCTGTTGCCAAGCATAAAGGTATTATTGCTAATCCTAATTGCACGACTATCTTAATGGCAATAGGAATATTTCCATTGCACAAAGTAAAGCCTATTAAGCGCATTGTTGTAGCTACTTATCAGTCTGCTAGTGGCGCTGGTGCCCAAGCAATGGAAGAGCTTAAAAATCAAAGTCTCGATATTTTAGAGGGAAAAGAGCCACTAGCGAGAGTATTTCCTTACCCAATAGCATTTAACTTGTTTCCGCACAATACACCTTTAAACTCGGCAGGTTATTGTGAGGAAGAAATGAAAATGGTCAACGAAACTCGCAAAATTTTTAATAATCAAGATATTAGGATTACTGCAACTTGCGTTAGAGTTCCGATATTGCGCGCTCATTCAGAAGCAATAAATTTAGAGTTTGAAACACCTTTTAATGTAGAAGAAGCAAGAGACATTTTGGGTAAATCTACTGGTGTAAAATTGATAGAAGATTGGGAGGCAAATTACTTCCCTATGCCGTTAGAAGCAACAGGAAAAGATGAGGTTTTAGTAGGCAGAATTCGTCAGGATATGTCTAGTGATTGCGGTTTAGAACTATGGTTATGTGGCGACCAAATCCGTAAAGGTGCTGCTCTGAATGCAGTTCAAATTGCCGAGCTATTAGTCGAGAAGAATATGCTGGGAACAAAAGCAAATAATGATTCTATGTAATAAGATATTAAAATAATTAATTATAAAAAAATACGAAAAATAATTGTTATTCGTTAGTCACTATTAATTTAAAGGATAAAAAATCATGAATGAGGTATCATTTGCCCTTGAAGAACAATTGGCTTTGGGTTATCAAATTATAGACAGCCACTAACCGATGCGTGAAACTGCCTTTATGTAATTAGGAGTAAAATTAGTGGTCGTAGATTTTGGAAACGTTATAACCGCAATGGTTACGCCGTTTAAGGAAGATGGTAGCGTCAATTACGATGTTGCTCAAAAGTTAGCCGCACATCTAGCCGAAAATGGTACGGATACATTTGTGGTGTGCGGAACTACTGGTGAATCTCCCAGTATGACTTGGGATGAAGAATACCAACTTTTCAAATGTATATTGCAAGCTGTATCCGGTAAAGCAAAAGTAATTGCAGGATGTGGTTCTAATTCCACAAAAGAAGCAGTTGCAGCTACACAAGAAGCAGCTAAAATTGGAGTACATGGTTCACTGCAAGTTGTACCTTATTACAACAAACCGCCGCAAAGCGGACTTTATCGCCATTTTCAGGCTGTAGCTGAAGCTGTACCCGAATTGCCTTTGCTGTTATACAACGTTCCGGGTCGTACCGGTCAAAACTTACAGCCCCAAACAGTAGCTCGTTTAGCTGAAACAGAAAATATTATTGGTATAAAAGAATCAACCGGAAATATCGACCAAGCGAGCGAAATGCGACGCTTTACATCGCAAGAATTTCATATTTATTCTGGTGATGATTACATGACTTTACCTTTGTTGTCTATTGGGGCAAAAGGTATAGTAAGTGTGGCTTCTCATTTAGTCGGTTTACAATTACAGCAAATGATTCAAGCCTTCAAAGATGGAAAAATTCAAACCGCTAAAGATATACATTTGAAACTTTTTCCATTATTCAAAGTTTTATTTGCCACTGCAAATCCTATTCCGGTTAAAACCGCTTTAAAACTTCAGGGATGGGATGTTGGTTCGACTCGTTTACCTTTATACGAGCCTGAATCTGATTTGACTCAACAGCTAGAAAAAGTTTTCAAAGAATTGGATTTGACAAAAGTTTAAATGATTTAATACTAAAAGATGTTGTAAAATATAATACATATAATAACTTTCAACAGGCTTGGTTTTTAAAGATTATAGTGTTGCTATTTGTCGATAAACTTTATTTATCGCGGTATTTGAAATCCGTTTTTTTCGATAGTTCAGCATTCATGACCATCTTATTTATAAAAAGACTACGCAAGGAAGGACAGCAATAAAAGTTTGTCTTATAGAAAAATTTAATCAAGCTTTTATCTGAAAAGAAAAATTCAACTAACTTATTGATTAAGGAAAAACATGGCTAAAAAGGAAGTAACTTCTGCCCTTAAAATTATTCCATTGGGCGGACTGCACGAAATTGGAAAAAATACTTGCATTTTTGAATATGATGATGAAATTATTCTCTTAGATGCTGGTTTAGCTTTTCCTACCGAGCAAATGCATGGGGTAAATATAGTTTTACCTGATATGACCTACGTCAGGGAAAATCGTCATAAAATCAAGGGTATGATTGTTACCCACGGTCATGAAGACCATATTGGCGGTATTGCCTTTCATTTAAAACAGTTTGATATTCCCGTGATTCATGGACCTCGGCTGGCAATGGCAATGCTAGAGCGCAAATTAGAAGAAGCCGGAGTTCGCGAGCGCACCGAACTAAAAAGCGTTAAACCTCGCGATATGGTGAGAATTGGCAAAAACTTCTTAGTAGAATATATCCGTAATACTCACAGTATCTGCGATAGTTTCACTGTTGCAATACATACACCATTAGGAGTAGTAATTCATTCTGGAGATTTTAAAGTTGACCATACGCCTGTAGATGGGGAACACTTTGATTTACAAAGGTTAGCCGAGCATGGTGAAAAAGGTGTATTGTGCTTGATGAGCGATTCGACCAATGCAGAAGTGCCTGGATTTACACCTTCAGAACGTTCGGTTTATCCAAATTTAGAAAAAATTGTCATGCAAGCTGAAGGTAGACTTTTCATTACTACCTTTGCTTCATCCGTACATCGTATCAACATGATTTTGCAGCTAGCGCAAAAACATGGTAGGTCGGTATCTGTGGTTGGACGCTCGATGTTGAATTTGATTGCCCACGCTCGCAATCTTGGCTACATTAAATGTGAAGATAAACTGTTTCAACCTTTGCACGTAGCTCGTAGTTTGCCAGATGATAAGGTGTTAATTTTAACTACTGGTTCTCAAGGCGAAACAATGGCGGCGATGACCCGTATTGCTAGAGGAGAGCATCCTCACATTAAGATACGTGAAGGAGATACGGTAGCGTTTTCTGCTAACCCTATACCTGGAAATACCATTGCAGTGGTTGGGGTTATTGATAAGTTAATGCAGCAAGGTGCCAAGGTTATTTACGGTCGCTCTCACGGAATTCACGTTTCCGGTCACGGCTGTCAGGAAGACCATAAGTTGATGCTTGCTTTGACAAAGCCCAAATTTTTCTTACCAGTTCATGGCGAACATAGAATGTTAGTTAAACATTCCCAGACGGCTCAGAGCATGGGTATTCCGGCTGAAAATATGGTGATTATTGAGAATGGGAATATTGTTGAACTAACTGAAAATTCTATAAGCCTTGCTGGAAAAGTACCATCAGGTTTGGAATTGGTAGATACTTCCGGTTCTGGGATGGTTAGCGATAAGGTGTTGCTAGAACGTCAGCGAATGGCAGAAGAAGGTATCGTTACTGTTGCAGCAGCAGTTGATTGGGCTGGTAAAATGCTTGCTAAACCTGAGATTCACTTACGGGGTGTTGTTACGAGTATGGAAAAATCGATGGTGCAAAAATGGGTACAGCAGCGATTTGAGGAAATACTCGCATTACGTTGGGAAGAATTTGGTCAGCCTTTGAACGGCAAAAAACCAGATATTGATTGGGGTGGTTTGCAAGAAGCGATAGAACGAGATTTAGCGCGTAATTTGCGTCGAGAGTTAAGATGTCAACCTACTGTTACATTATTGATGCAGATTCCGGATGAACCACCTGCCAAAGTTACAGATGGTAGAAGAAGACGTACTCGTACTGCTGCTCAACAGGTTGCTTCATGAATTTTAACTACAGCATCTTGTAGGTAAATAAGGTACAAATATAAATTGTAAAAATATTGTGGGGTGGATGTCCCTGTCCACCCAAATGTACCTCACGAAAAATGAAATGTGCTGTTTATGAAAGAATTTTGCTAAAAGTAAATTATTGATTTAGGTTAAATTTCCCCTTTCTATACTTAGGAGGGGAATTTTTATTATGGGCTAAGTTGTTTTTGGCAGTAACTTATAGCGCTTATTTACAGCTTGCTGAAAAGATAAAGGTGAAGGGTATTGGTCTGTCCCGTTAGTTCTGGTGGGTAAAAAAAGTTTGTAGTTGTAACATCTTCACCTCATTATGCGGCATATTTGGCGCTATGAGCGGAGCTTTCTCGCAGAGTAAGCGCAACTACAAACCTGTCACAACAAATAGGACAGACTATTAGTGGTTGACCACATAAGTTATGAATTAACTCATCAAAAATTTTTGACCAATTTTAAAATATCGGAAAAAATTTATTTCCCTTAGCCCAGAAGTAATTGCTAAATAATTAAATTCCTCAGAGAGAATATTCACAAAAATAATTTTCTCAACTGGTAGATAAGACCAAACAAATTTATAAAAATTATATCTAAACAAAATAATCCAGGATCAATCGCAAACTGGGTTCAAATGTCTTGTAATAAGTATATTCGGTAAATAATAAAAGTATCTTAGCTACTAGTACAAAATACGAGGTGCTTTAAGAATGACTTTGAGATGCTTAGCAAAATTTACTCCAAGGTTATGTTAGTCACAAACTGATTGCTATTTCTCAACTAGTTAATTGAGTAATATTTTGCTAAATTTGCCGGAAAAAGCTGAAAATTAACCTTTATTAGTCATTATTGTTTTTTACCACTAAAATACTTCCTCACATCACCTCTCCGATGTGATGTAAATACTAGCCACTTCTAAGCAGTCTGCGCTAACCTTGGATAGCCTTTCGCACCAAGCATATTATCAGTTTCACTGATAAGATGGCTTTGCGTTAATTTTTGTAAATGTTAAACTACAATATGTCAAAAGGTAGATGACTTTACTAAAATTTTAAGTGTGTCAAGTTATAAACAAGATAGAAGTATTACACTTCCGGTTTAAGCAAAATTGCGCTTAACTTGACGTAGCAAAGGCTAGCTTCTAGTTAAAGAAGCCACGGAACATTCCACAAATTAATATTCGTCAGGGTAAGAAACTTCTCGCAAAAGTTAATTTACCTGTGACTGATATTCGTTAATCAAAAATAAAAGCCCTCAAAGGATTAGAGGAAAAACAAATGAAGGTATTCAATAATACCACTAAAAACATATTTCTGGCAAGTTGGGTCTCAATTAACCAAGAACACGAAAGTGAGGTTAATCCAGCCCAGCATCAGAATCCAGATATCAAACCGAAGTTTGATATTTTAAAGCCCCTGCGGGTTTGGATTGATAATATCCAAGTACGCGATAGAAAGTTTGCTCATCGCGTCTGTAATTTAGTTCCTGCTCAATGCCCGTTTGAGCGAGATGTGAAATTGTTTGGTAAGACTTTGTTTCACATTCCTCCAATGTGCAAGCTCAACCCGTTGTATGACGAAGTGGTTGCATTGCGTTTTAGAGGATTGTGCTATCTAGCTGATGAGTGTGGCGAGGACATTTCACAGTATTGTTAAAGCGATATAGTCAAGATAATGGTTGACCTATTAGTTACCTTGTACTTGTTGTTGCCATTGTTTGATTAATTTTTGAGCTTCGGCATAAGCAGCTGTATCTTCTGGAGCCAAAGTAGCGGTTGCAATTGCCGAAGAATATTGCTTGTTATTGGCGCGATTTTTAGCAAGCTGTAAGATTTGTTGACTCCATCGATTAATAGATTCTTGAGCCATATTGTAACCAGGTTCAGATGAACGTACTCTTTTAGCAACTTCAATAGCACGATTGTAAGTAGATGCTTGTGAAGGTTTAATTAGAGCTTGGGCTGCTTCTAAAAGAGTTTTATTGCTCAAATATTTTTTTGATTCAATTTGCCATTGATTAATAGCTTTTTGTGCTTCTTGATAATTTGGCTCTTCTTTAGTGATAAACTTAGCAGCTTGAATAGCATTAGAATACTCCATATTTTCAGCACGATTTTTTGCTAAATCCAAAATCATTCCGCTCCAAACTTTAATATTCTCTCTAGCCCGTTTGTAATTCGCTTCACCTAATTGAATATTTTGAGCAGTAGCAATAGCTTTACTCAAATCGCTAGCTTGATTTGCATCGAGAGACATCTTTTCCAATTCCAACATTGCTTGAATCGTTTCTTGTGAATTGGAATTATTCACTCGAAGTTTGCTTGGCTGCTGTTTTTCTAAGTTCTCATAGTTGCTAGGTAAAGGCTTAACAACTGTTAGTTTGATTTGAGAACGAGATTGCTGGTAAAGGAAAGCAACTAAAAATAATCCACCAAATATTAAACTTCCAACACATCCAAGCAGCAACCATTTATTAGACGCATTGTTAATCTTTTTATTTTCTGCTTTCTGTTTGGTATTTTCAGCTTCGTTTTTAGGAATTAGAGAATTATTAGGAACAGAAGAAATTTTTTCAGTTTGTTCTGCTATTTGTGGAGAAGTAGGAGAACTTTTAGCGACTACTGGTGTAACTTGTGAAGAATTGTCATTTTTATTTGTATCATTGTTAATTAATGGATTATTGACCGGTGTCTCCTCTAGCTTTGGTGCTGAGCGAGCTGTAAAAGTTTCTCTAGAACCAATAACACTTAGGGCTTCGTCTGTATTACTTTTAACTTCTTCCTGCTCAAACTCTTGTTTAAATTCCTGTTCAAATTCTTGCTCAAATAGAAACTGTTGGGGTGATGCAATAAATGCAATTGGATTTTGGGTTGGTCGCCAATGATGCTGGCATAATTCGGGGGTACGAACGCTCAAATAACTTTCTAAACCTGCCAAATTATTGGTGTTACCATAACGCAAAGCTTCCAATAACGCGGCTGTAAAAAAACCATGTCCTAACTCGCTACTTTCATGAGAAAACTGTTCTGGTTGGCAAGAAAGTATACTGGAAATCTGTAACTCTTGAGCTAGTTCGATAGTTTCTTGTCCGATATAAGAATCAGCCTTTGTACCAAAAGCTCGGTTAAAATCTATTAATAATAATACTTCGAGCTGAGAAACTTGTAGGGTTTGCATCAACTGACGTATTTCAATCCCAGTTTCCTGAACTCGTTGCGAATCCCCTTCAATGGGAATTAAGTAATCTTGTCCTTCGTAATTGATGCCATAACCGCTAAAGAAAAACCATAGTTTGTCTTGTGCTTCCCAGGAATTTGCAGCTAAATTTTCAACTAGCTGGAGAATATTATTCTTCGTGGGTAAAGTTGATTTATCTCCCATAGGTACGGAAGAATCGGTCATTAACAAACACTGTTCCTTTGGAAAACCCGCTTGCTCAACTAAAAAGTCTCTTAAAACCTCAGCATCAGCACTTCCATAACCCAAAGGTTGGAAATACTGGTACTGATTGATGCCAATAGCAATTGCCCATAGTTTTGCCATGCGACCTTTTAATAATTAAAAACTAGATATATATACTCACGTTAATCCTAGATTACTTTTTTATTCAGCTTCTAAGTACTGCAAGCGTAATTAATGTAATTTGCTTTGCTAAAAAAACAAAGCTAACCTATGTCTATTGGTCTAAGTGATTATCATCAGACTATAGTAATGAGAAGTCATTATTATTACTTAAACTAACGGAAGCACTTTCATTAGCGGAAAGTTTGGGGTGTAGATGTTCTTCCCCCAAAACTTTCCAAGATAGTGCCTTCATTTATCGCGTTTTGTAGGAGCTATTTTAGGAGCTATCTTAAATAATGGTCGGCAATAACATGTTAAAAATAAAAGCATTCATTCCACTTATGCCATTAATGGCAAAGAAAATCCGGATAACTAACGCCGTACTTTTGCTGAGTACAGCAGTACCGACATGGTTAGTTTCGGAAGCGCTTACCCCTCAAATTGTCCAAGCTTATACTAATAGAGTTGACTTAGAAATTACTCGTTTTCCAGGAGATAATTATCAAAGTTTGCTACGGAGAGCAGAAGCAGTAGCAAGAGCAGCCGCTCAACGGAGTTTTGATAAAGACATTTTAGTTACAGATGTATCAGTAGTTGTTTCAGCACAGAATTATGGTGCGATCGCACCTGTTTTGGAATTAAATGTCAGTCGTATTCAATGGCGCAATCGTCCAGATACCCAGCGTTGGGCTAAATATTTCAAAATGGCGCGAACGCTGCTATTTTTTGGTCAAAATACCAAAAACTCTAGTAATGCGGCTCAGGAAGTTACTCCGCAAGCACCTGAAGAAAATTCAACTCCAACTCAAGAAGCTACTCCGCAACCGTCAGAAGAAAATTTAACTCCACCAGAAAATTCTGAACCAGAGATTGAAGTTGAAGTGGAGCAGGAAGCACAAACATAGGGATTTTTAAGTTTGAGAAGTACTTTGGAACCTCACCTCTTCCCCTCTCTTTTTACAAGTATAGGTAGAGAGGTGGAAGAGGAGAGGTTAAGAGCGTATTTGGCTCAACTGAAAGCTACTATGACTTTTTATGGATAGCCCCCTGCAAAAAAGAGGGCTATTAAGCAATTCATGTCTTAGAATAAAAAGGTTGTCAAAAATTACGGTTCTGATTTTATGGCTGTTCCAAAGAAGAAAACATCGAAATCTAAGCGCGATAAGCGTCGAGCAACCTGGAGACATAAAGCGAATGTTGAAGCCCAAAAAGCTCTTTCGCTCGGTAAGTCAATTTTGACCGGACGCTCAACATTTGTTTATCCAACAGGTGAAGAGGAAGAAGAAGACGAAGAGTAATTCGAGCGCTGATTCATAAGTCTAGTTGTTTGTTATGTTCCAACAGGATTTTCGGTCAATTAATTTTGGGTTTGTGAGTTAGCTGAGACTATGACTCGAAACCATTCATAATCCAAAATTTGCAAGCTAAAATTTTTTCGGTCGAAGATTATTTAAAAGTTCCATAAGACAGAAGCCGTCTTGCTTGAAACCGTTATCTAAAATCCTGTTGGGTTAATCGATTATTATCTTCTCATTCTAGTTTGAAGTGCTTGAGAGGAGACAGGGAGAATAAATAAATGGAATCGGTAATCGAAAAAAGCTTGTTTCGAGTTGACAGCATAGACATGAATTGCAGGTAATTTCCGCAAAAATGTATTATTATCTATAAAAAAATTATTCTACCAAGCCATGCTGGGAAAGTTTTTTCAAAAACCGACTTCCGAACATAAAGACAGGGTTCCTCCCGGACAGCATTTAGCAAAGGGGTTTCCAGTACTTACCTATGGTGCTACTCCTCAAGTTAGTACGGAAGAATGGGAATTTAGCGTATGTGGTTTGATAAAGCCTAAAAAATGGAGTTGGTCGGATTTCATGGAACTACCCCACAGTGAGTTCACGGCTGACTTTCATTGCGTAACCCGGTGGTCTAAACTCGATGTCAAATGGACTGGAATTAAGGTTACGGACTTTATGAAAGTTGTGGAAGTAGACCCATCTGCGACTCATATCATGGAGCATTGCTACGGTGGTTACACTACAAATATTGCTATAGAAGATTTTGTAAGAGAAGAAAATTTTTTTGCTTTCAAGCTATTCGACGAACCTTTAAGTGCGGAACATGGTGGTCCTTTGCGAACGGTAGTCCCTCACCTTTATGCTTGGAAAAGTGCTAAATGGATAAATAGTTTAGAATTTCTAGACCATGAAGAATTAGGTTTTTGGGAGCGTAATGGTTATCACCGTCGCGGAGAACCTTTTGCGGAACAACGGTATAGTGGGTTTTAGATTTTAGATTTTAGATTTTGGATTTTGGATTAGGATTTAAGAGTTAGGAGTTAGGAGTTAGGAGTTATCAATTAACAATTAACAATTATCAATTATCAGTTGTTCACCGGTTGGGTGTGGATCATCAATTAACAATTAAGAATTAACAATTATCAGTTACCCAAGAAGTAGTGGGAGCATCTTGCTCCCTATCTCCCTATCTCCTTTGCTCCCCATCCCTAGCTGAAAATTCTTTTAATCAACGAAAGTTTACCTTCATAGGGTGGATACAGTAATTTAATGTCTGGGAAAAAGGGTTTTTTGACTATGCTTTTGTAATGAGAAAAGGTGTCAAAACCAGCTTTACCATGATAGCTACCGATTCCGCTATTTCCTATACCACCGAATGGTAAAGATGGGGTAGTGTAATGAATTAATGTATGGTTAATACAGCCACCACCAAAGGAAGTTTTCTGTAAGACTTGTTTTTGCAGGTTTTTATTTTGTGAAAATAAATATAAGGCTAAAGGTTTTGGGTGGGAGTTAACTATATTGATAGCTTCTGCAATGTCTGTAAATTCAATAATTGGTAGTATAGGACCGAAAATTTCTGACTGCATTACTTTATCGTTCCAGGAAATGTTATCGATTAAAGTAGGAGCAATATAAAGTTCTTCGGAAGTTGTTTCTCCACCAACTATTATTTTTTCATTATCCAAATCTTTTAAATAATTTACCAATCTATCAAATTGCTTTTGATTGATAATTCTGGCATAGTCGGAACTTTTTTCTGGGTTTTCACCGTAAAATTCTTGAAGACATTTTTTGATTTCACTTAATAGATTATCTTTTATTTTTTTATCAACTAAGAGATAGTCTGGTGCAAGACATGTTTGTCCTGCATTAAAGAATTTTCCCCAGGTTATACGTTTAGCAGCAACTTTTATATCAATTTCTGTATCTACAATACAAGGTGATTTTCCACCAAGTTCTAATGTTATAGGTGTTAGCTGTTCTGCTGCGGCTTTCATGACAATTTTGCCTACAGCAATACTTCCAGTAAAAAATATATGGTCGAATTTTTCCGCTAATAGTTGTTGGGAAGTTTCTACTCCTCCTTCTATCACAGCTAAATAGGATTTATCAAAGTATTTCTTAAAAATTTCAGCGATAAGATTAGAAGTATTTACAGCAATTTCTGAAGGTTTAAGAATTACACAATTACCAGCAGCTATAGCACCGATTAATGGGGCTATAACTAATTGAAATGGATAGTTCCAAGCACCAAGAACTAAAACAACACCCAAAGGTTCGGGGTAAACTTTCGCTGAAGCTGGCAACATTTGCCAAATTATTGATGATTTTTTAGGCTTACTCCAACTTTTAATATATTTAATAGCGTATTCTATTTCTTTTACAACAAGTGCAATTTCAGCGGTAAAACTTTCTGCGAATGGTTTATTTAAGTCAGTTTTTAGTGCTTTTAAAATTTCTATTTGATTATCTAAAATTGCTTGTTTAAGAGTTTTTAACTGCTGAATGCGAAAATAAATATTCTTGGTCTCACCAGTTTGAAAAAAAGCTCTTTGGTTCTGAATTTTTTCAGCGAACATATTATGTTTTGGGGAATGGGGAATTGGGGATTGGGAATTGGGGATTGGGAATAGTAGATAACTCGTAAATAAGGATGCACAATTAAATAAAATTTAAAACAAAAGCATCCGTTGTTAAAATCCAAAATCCAAAATCTAAAATCCAAAATCCAATGGTTTATTGTTTCATAGGTAGGGTAATTGTAAAAACACTACCTTTGTCAAGCTCGGAACTAACTTCAATAGTACCTTGATGAGCTTCTACAATACGACGAGAAAGGTACAACCCTAAACCACTACCAGAACGTTTGTGACTTCCGGGACGAAACCTTTCAAATAAAGTAGCTTGTTGCTCTGGTGAAATACCCTGTCCGGTATCGGTGATTTTGATAGTTATTGCAGCACAATCGCTAGAATAAGTTCCCAAACAGATATTAATTGAGCCATTATCGGTAAATTTGATGGCATTTCCCACTAAATTGGTAAATAAGCGATGCAACTCAAGGCGATCGCCAATTACTTTAGTTGGATTTTCAGCTTGTTGGACATCCGCTTTGATTACAAGTTCTTTTTGTTCTGCTAAAGGAGTCAATTCACTAGTTACTTCCTCAATTAATTGATTAATATCAACTGGTAGAAAGGCTAAGCTTTTGCGTCCGGCTTCAAAACGATATACTTCCAATAAAGTATTAACCATCGCTAACAGATTGCTGTTAGAACGAGCCATAATAGTCAGTGCTTCATTCATTGATGGTGATAGTTCCCCTAAAGCACCTTCGAGAAACAGTATCATCATCCGCTCCTCTGCAACCAGAGGAGTACGTAAATCGTGGGTAAGACGAGAAACGAAATCTTCCCGTTGACGAGCAATTTCATCTCGTTCGTCAATACTGTGCTTAAGTCTTAAAAGCGAACGTACCCGAGCAAGTAATTCATCTACCGTTACAGGTTTGCGGATAAAATCATCAGCACCTAAATCCAATCCATGAGCCACATTCGGGGAATCATGAGCGGTAATCAACAAAATTGGAGTGAAAGACAATTCCGCATTTCCTCGGATATGCTTAGTTACCTCGTAACCATCCATCCCCGGCATCATTAAGTCCAGTAAGATTAAATCAAATGTTGATTCCTCAATTCTTTTCAATGCTTTATGACCATTTTCTGCCGTACTAACTTCATAACCTTCTTCCTCTAAAATAGTTTTGATTAAAAAGACATTATCAGGGGAATCATCAACAACCAGAATTTTGTCAGATGTAGAATTTAGAGAATTCATAATTGAGTTCAAAGGTTAATTAATAGTTTTATTTTGATTAAAAAAGTTAAGTTTTAGTTAATCATAAGTATGCTCTTGTTTATAGATACCTGTGATAGTTTAAATTAGAATTAAATTTGGCTACTTACCCTACACCAAAGCACTTCAGCTAGTAAAAAATAGCTACCTTGATTTATTTGAAATTAGTATAAGTAATATGGAACATAGCGCAGTGATAAAAATCACCATATTAATTGATTTACAGCAAGTTTATTTGTAGGATAAAACTCAGAGAATAGTAACATAATTAACAAAATTTGTGTTTTGATAAGTTTTGATATTAAATTACAACAGCTGGGATTATCAAGCAGAAACTAGTTACTACAAATCAGAACTGCAAGTATTAATTGCGATTCATCTTTAGGTTACGTTAGTATCGTCTCGGAGAGCGATATTACCCAGGTTTTTTTTAATTATTGGCTGAATCTTACTTTGGTAAAGATTTTGGAGATATTATGAGAAACACGCATAGAAGTAAGATATTGAAAATCTATATTTTGATATATTTTAGAAAAGCATTCAATATTTACAATCTGAAAAAAGTAAAAATATAAAAATATGCTAAAAATTAAAACTTTGAATTAAGAAACGATAGCTGTGGTTCCATGGAATTGTCAAAGATTGAAGAAGTCGTCTTAGTCGATAGAAAATAATTGTTTGATATCACTCATTGAATTAGCAAGCAAATAGAAGAGAGTTTGCTCCTAAGAATGAGTGAAATTAATTAATACTCTGAATTACTTCTTTGAGATTGCTTTTTCTAAATTTTTTTGAAAATCTTCTTTAGCAGCAACGATAATCGAATTGTGAAAAAGTTTTTCTAATACCGATAAATCGCTTATTGAATTAATATCTTGTATAACTTGCTCTGGAACGTCTTTAAATCTCGTTTCTAGAATTTTAATTACATTTGCTCGCGATTTTTCAAGTTTTTGCTGTACTGAATTCGATAATCCTTCAAAATCTGTTAAATTATTCATCCTATTCACCTGTTAATAATTATTTAGTTAACCTGATTAACTAATTATGATTCCGGTTCAATTCCCGCATCCCTTAACTGCTGTGCTAGTTTTTCGGCACGTTGACGTTCTTTAGCGACTAATTCCGAACCCCATAATAATAATTCGCCATTTTCATTCCAGAAGCGCAACCAATAACCAGTTCTATTTTCTCGAATACCCGACCAGACCCCAAGAAAAAGCTGCATTTGAGCAATCGGGTAACGATTATTTTCATCTGCTGTTTGCAATTCATAGCGTCCGGAATCATCTAATTTATAGACTTCTAAAACTCCGGTATCTGGTTCAAAAATTGCGTAATTAGGAACCTGTAAAATTTGTTCGTAGAAAAACCACTTTCCTGGGGGGTAAGTTGGTTTACTAGAATATTCATTTCCTTCCATATCCGATAGAAATTCCATCACAACGGCTGGAATATCTCCTTCAAGTCGGGGTGTATAGCTGCGTTTTACTTCTTCTCGGGAAACTTTAATTGATGGTATATATCCCCAATCCGGTGCTTTAACAACGAATCTATTATTCAACGTCGCACAAATACCGTAATTTGTTGTAGTTAAAGCATTAGATGATAATTTTCCGTTTTGCTCTAAACTTTCTGTTAAAGCCGCAGCAAGTAAAGGTTGATTTATATTATCCACAGGCTCATCATCTAATACAAAATCATCAGGTAGTTTTTCCCAGGTAACTTGATGGGTGTTTGGAATGATTAGCATAATATCTTATTTTATAATTATTCTGGTTTAGTTGCTGTTTGAGTATTTATATTTTAATTAAATCCGGAAATTAATTTCAAAATGCTTAATCAAGTTAAGTATATATATAGAAATTAAGGCTCATCCATATAAAGAGAAGCTATAAAACAGTAAAGCAAGATGAATGAGGAATTAAATCAAAAAATCCGCAATGATTTTGATTGCATTGCTTTAAACGAACAACAGGGATGGAATCATAATAGTCATTATCACCGTTTTTTACTCAAACAGTTGCCATTAAAATGCAAAATTATTCTTGATATTGGTTGTGGAACGGGTGAATTTTCACGTCTTCTCGCTAAACGTGCTGACAAAGTTATTGCTATTGACTTATCTCCAAATATGATTGAAATTGCTAAGGAAAAGTCAAAACAATATCCTAATATTGATTTTCAAGTCGCTGATGTTTTGCAATGGGATTTTCCGAGTGAGGAATTCGATGCAATTATTTCTATCGCTACGGTTCATCATTTAGCAGTAGAAGAATTACTTTCCAATCTGAAAACTGCTTTGAAACTCGGTGGTAAATTGATAATTTTAGATTTGTTAGAGCATGAGAATTTAGGAGATAAGTTAAGCGATTTTATTGCTGTTCCTTTGAATTACTTTTTTCAAACTACAAAGAATAGGGATATTAAAATTTCACCAGAAGCAGTACAAGCAATGAGAGAGCATCTTCGTACCGATAAGTATCTTACACTATCGCAAGCAAGAAGAATTTATCAAAGCTCTTTGAGAAAAGCAAAAGTTAAAAAACATTTATTTTGGCGTTATTCTATGGTTTGGGAGAAAAACTGAGGTTAAGATTGAGTTTCTGTTTTTAAACGCAGAGTGACGCTGAGGTTAGCGCAAAGAAACGCAGAGTATGCATGAGAATGATTTGAGTGGAGTTATAATTGGTTGTGCTATGCGAGTGCATACGGCTTTGGGAGCAGGTTTGTTGGAGTCGGCTTATGAGAGGTGTTTGGAGTATGAGTTGAGGAAGAGAGGATTTAATGTGGGGAAGCAAATTCCTATACCTTTGGTTTATGAAGAAGTAGAATTAGATTGTGTTTATCGATTGGATTTAATAGTTGAAAATAAAGTAATTATTGAAGTCAAATCTGTGGAATCTCTCAAACCAATTCACTCAGTACAACTTTTAACTTATCTCAAACTAACAGATTGTAAACTCGGTCTTCTCTTCAACTTTAACGTCCTCCACCTCAAAGAAGGAATTAAACGAGTAGCTAATAAACTCTAACTCAAACTCCGCGTACCTTTGCGTTTACCTTTGCGCTCCTCTGCGTTTAAAGATGAATCATAGAAAACAATATTTATCAATCCCCATTAAACGAATTATGGAATCACTTCACAGGATTAGTAAATCGGATTTAGAAAGATTTTTGGAGACACCGGAAGAATTATTGAGGGAATCGGAGGAGATTCAAATAGCAGTAGCGACTTTTTCGGAAACTCCTCGCAGTCTTTTAGAGGTTTTGACGAATAGCGATTGTTCCACAGTTGTGGAAGTTGCGAGATTACATGTTAATTGGGTGGATGAAGAAAGAGGAGATTTTCGAGAAGCTGTTTCGGAAGTGTTGCTAGATAAGGATTTGGGGGAAAATGACAGGTTAGCTGTGGAGTTGATGAGATTTGCTCCCGTAGCTCCCGAGTTTTTGAGTGAATGGGTTCCTTTTAGATGTTTGATTCAAGGATTGAAAAATGAATATATGCCTTTACGGTATCGGTTGAAGTTGCTGGAAAGGTTGTCGGAGAAAGGGGAAATTGAAGGGAGGTTGAAAGTAGCGGAATCTTCAGAAACTCCGGTTTCGATTTTGGAACAGTTAGCTAGGGATAGTGACGAGACAATATGTCAAACGGTAGCGACGAATCCCAGTTTACCTTTCAATAGTTTATTAGAATTAGCTCGAAACTCTAGCGCTAGAGTTAAATTGAATATTGCTTATAAATCAAGTTACGGAAATACACCAGCAACACCTCGGGAATTATTAGAAATATTGGCTGAGGATGAATCGGAACAGGTAAGAGCAAAAGTTGCAGAACATCCCGACACACCTGTTGATATTTTGGTGAGATTAGCAAATGATTCTAGTCGAGATGTTAAATCCAAACTTACAGCGAATTTGAATACACCAGTTGAGGTTTTAACTCGTTTGGGATTGGAAGAAAATTTAGTTAATCAACGCAATCCCAATACACCGAGAATTGCTCTTGCTCAAGCTGTAAGAAATATGAAAAGTAAAGCTTTAGCGGATTTTCTCAAGCATCCGGTTCAAGGTTCGCAAATGCCATCGTCAACTTTAGCTCAATTAGCAACCAATACAAATTCATCAGTTCGCTATCGTGTTGCTTGTCATCCTAATACAACAGCTACAGTATTACGACAATTAGCAAGGGATTCTTATATCGCGACAATTCGAGCAGTTGCGAGCAATCATAATACTTTTCCCGAAACATTAGAAGTATTATCTACCAATCCAGATTTTACTACTCGTCATAGCGTTGTGAATAATCCCAACGTTCCTCCACGGGTACTTGCTCAAATAGTGATGAGTAGTTGTGTATCTGGAAATCAGCCGAATCAAACCGTTGATATGCTCAAAAGTGCATTTCCGGGAAATAATAACGATGTATGTAGTTTAAATGTTGATAATATAGTCAAATATACATAAATATAGTCAGATGTAGTTTTACGCGCACAAGCAACGGTGGATGATATTGAAGTAGTTAATGCCCGCTCAACAAGAAGGTGGAAATCGGAATGCAAGATTTTCCGCCGTATTATTAGTTTTGTGAGAGAATATTAATTCTATATACTTTACGCAAAATAAAGAGAACTGCTCAGAGTGCTTTATTAAATGCCCGCCTTGAAGATGATGAAACTAATTGAAAAACATCAAATTAAACCTTTGAAACTAAGACCTATTGCTATGCTGAAGGTTTCATAAATTAAATTATTGGTAGAACAATAGATGGTGATTGGATTAGCGTTTGTCCTACTGCTTATATCGAAACATATATTCCACAAGAACAAATTTCTCGAATTATACAAAATCAAGAATTAAATTTAGATGAAACTGGGAAAAATGCAAAAAGTTTAATTTCAGAAATTGAAGCAATTACCTCTGAATTAGGAACGATTAATATATCTGGTGATTTTGGTGAAGGTTATACCTACGATTACCCACATCGTGTAGTTTATGCTGCTGGTAAAACAAAAGAATCTGTTGTTGAAAAGATTTTACAAAGTACAGGAATTTTAGAACTCAGCAAATTTCAGAGCTTCTATTCACAGATGGATTTTTTTGATAAATACGAACGTTTTTATAAATCAGAAGAAAGCGATTTAATGTATGAAAAATATAATCAAATCAATGAATTTTTAAATCAAAGCTTTTCTGAGATAATGATGTACAGATTCAGCTTTTGGACTTCAGAAAATATCTACATCATCGGTGAAACAAAAAATGGCGATCGCACTGGAATTTATATTAAAAGCGAATTCGTTTATAATCCCTAATTTGAAAAATCCAAAACCATGAACTCTTCAACAATAAAACTTCTCGGAACCCTGGAAACTCTTTGATATTTTTTATAAATGACAGATTTAGATATTTTTAAAATTGAAATCAATCCATTCTTCAAAGTCAATTCAATGCAGGTAAAAGGATTGTGTATTGCTGAAATTTATATAAATCATGAATCGTTAATAGAATTGGTACGTCAAGCTGAAATACCATTTATCCAAGCTGAAATAAAAGAACGTCGTGCTGAAGGTGATGATATTGATGAAATCACTTTTCCCCCAGGAGACTATAACTATCTATCACCTTCAGAGATATTATTACCTTCACGTAATTTTCTCGACGAACCAGAAGATTGTGGTTTTACATTAGAACCAGATAACCCTGCAATTGGTAAAACAACTATTTTAGAATGCAGTTGTGGTAATCCGGGATGTTGGTTTATGCAGGTTCGTATCACACTCAATGAATCAACTGTTATATGGTCAGAATTTACTCAATTTCATCGTGATTGGGAACTTGATTTAGGTCTTTTTACATTTGATAGAAAACAGTATGAATCTGAATTGAGTAAACCAAATTATGAATAATGGTATATATATAAGCTTTCCAAGTAAACTTGAAATTTTTTGATAATCCCACAATGATAAAATCTCTTACAAAAACCATAACGCTGGACGAATTTTTACAATTACCAGAAACGAAACCAGCGAATGAATATATTGATGGTAAAATCATTCCCAAACCAATACCACAGGGTAAGCACAGCACGATTCAAGGTGAACTCGTACCAACTATAAATACTGTAGTTAAACCGAAACGTATTGCTCGTGCTTTTCCAGAATTACGATGTACTTTTGGTGGACGTTCAACCGTACCGGATATTGCTGTTTTCGTTTGGGATAGAATTCCCCGTGATGAGAATGGGGAAATAGCCAATGCATTCTTAATTGCTCCGGATTGGACGATTGAAATTTTATCACCAGACCAAAGTCAGACGAAGGTTTTGTAATAGTTATTAATATATTAACTAATGCTCACTAAAGCTTACATATGGTAGGATTTATGTATGAGTAAATATATCCCACTAAGAAAAGCGGTCGAACGGTTGGGATTGCATCCAAACACTTTAAGAAGATATGCGGATAATGGAGAAATCGAAAGTATCAAAAATAAAGCAGGGCAAAGGTTGTACAATGTCGATTCCTACATCAACGGTGCAGCAAGAGCTACTACCATTTGCTACTGTCGAGTCAGTTCCAAAAAGCAAAAAGACGACCTTCAAAGACAAATCGAATACATGCAATCCCAATACCCGAGTGCAGAAATCATCTTTGATATCGGCTCCGGACTCAACTTTAAAAGAAAAGGATTGCGTTCCATATTGGACAGATTATTGCTTCGAGATAAGCTCGAGATTATTGTTGCCTGTAGGGATAGATTATGCCGATTTGGATTTGAGCTTATACAGTATTTGGTCGAACAAAACGGTGGACAAATCTTGGTTCTCGACAAAAATGTTCACTGTCCACAAACCGAACTCACAGCCGATATTCTCTCAATTATCCACGTCTTCTCTTGTAGAATGCACGGACTTAGAAAATACAGTCAAAAAATCAAAGAAGATAAAGATATTCCTAAATCCACAGCAGAAAGCAATAGTTAAAAAGTGGTTCGGAGTAAGTCGCTTTGTTTATAATCAAACGATTGAATATTTGAAAGAACCCGAGAATAAAGCAAATTGGAAGGCGATTAAAACAGGAATTTTAAATAGTTTGCCAGACTGGTGTTCATCTGTTCCTTATCAAATTAAGTCAATAGCAATTAAAGATGCTTGTCAAGCTGTTAGTAAAGCTAAAAAGGATTATAAAAAGACTGGAAAATTGAATAATTGTAGGTTTAGGTCAAGAAAAGCGATTGTTCAAAGTTGTTATATCCCTAAAAGTGCGATAAATGAAAAAGGAATCTATTACACGAAATTAGGGCATTTACAATATGGTGAATCTTTGCCAGAAAACATTTCAGATAGTAGATTAGTATGCGCTTATGGGGATTATTATGTGACTATCCCTATCAGTGATAAGCAGTCTAAATCCGATAATCAAGGAAGAGTAGTTGCTTTAGATCCAGGTATTAGAACTTTTCAAACTTTCTTTTCTGAAACTAGTTTTGGTGAAATTGGTAATAGTGCTAATTTAAAAGTACAAAAATTATGTTTTAAATTAGATGGGCTAGTATCAAAAATTAGTCAAGCTAAATGTAAACAAAAAAGAAGATTAAAAAAAGCAGCGAATAGAATTCGCTGCAAAATAAAGTCCATTGTTGATGAACTACATAAAAAGACTGCTAAATTTTTGGTAGATAATTTCGATTTCATCTTACTTCCGACATTTGAAACATCACAAATGTCTAAAAAAGCTAAGCGCAGAATTCGTTCTAAATCTGTCCGCCAAATGCTAACTTTGAGTCATTACAAATTCAAACAATTTTTAAAACATAAAGCATTTGAATATGGTAAAAAAGTTTTTGATGTTAATGAAGCATATACATCAAAAACTGTAAGTTGGACAGGCGAGATTATACAAAAACTTGGTGGTTCTAAAGTTGTAACTTCTAAAATAGATGGACGTTCTATGCCTAGAGATTTAAATGGTGCGCGAGGAATTTTTCTTCGTGCATTGGTTGATACGCCATCTCTCAGAGATTGTATTTGTTAACGAAAGTTAGCAAAAAAGTATCGGTCATCAAAAATATTCTTCACTGTCTCAAACATGGAACTCAAATGGGTTGGTTGATAGACCCGTCAGAGCAAACTGTATTTGTGTTTCGTCCCAAGCAAGAAACTGAGGTATTTGACGAACTAAATGATGTACTTCCGGTACCCGGTTTCGCTAGTGATTTACAGCTTAGAGTAGGAGATTTATTTGCTTGGTTACTAGAATGAAAATGAATCGATACAGCATGATTATCCAATGGTCGGATGAAGACCAGCTGTTTTTGGTCACTATTCCAGAATTTAGCGATCGCGTTTTAATGCCTTGTACTCATGGTAAAACTCGTGAAGATGCAATTCGTAACGGTGAGGAAGTAATTGAAATGTATTTAGAAGCTTGGGAAGCGAATGGTGAATCTATCCCTAAACCTAGCACGCTGCAAATTGCTTGATTCTCCGCTTTTAAATTTGTATTCTTCTGCGTTTCGGAATCACTCCTCGAATTCCTCCTCTACTTCCTTCAACATCTCCTTTATATCTAGGAATAACATGAATTCCTGCGTGCATGACATTTTGTCCAGCATCTCTATTAATATTCATTCCCACGTTAAATCCGTCTGGTGAAAATTCTTTTCCGATGATTTGTTGTACTTTGTTAGCCATTAACCAGCAAGCGGATTGTTCTTTGAAGGGTAATTCAAAATAGTTGCTGACATGACGTTTGGGAATAATTAATGTATGTCCTTTACTTAATGGATATCCGTCGAGAATTGCGTATGCTGTTGCTGATTCGGTTAGTAATTTCAAATTTTTACGAGGATTGCAAAATATGCAGTTTTCTGATGAATGCTTGTGATGATTGTAGTGAATATATTCGTAAATTTCGCAGTATTCATTTAAAAATATGGAATTAAAAGGAAGTTTGACGTTACATTGATATGTGGGTTTTTTATGGACGTAATGTTCTCTAAATCCTTCTCTTTTTATATCTCTTCTGACAGCGAAGTAAGCTTTACCTCCAGGTTTTAATAAATGGGATACTTCCATCAGGACATTTGTTTGTTCTTCTGGAAATAAGACGTTTAAAACGTAGAAGCAGATGATTGTATCGAATTTATTTTGAGGATATTCGGGAAAATAATGAGGGTCGTAACCAGTGATATTAAATCCTTTGTTTTGTAAGACTTTAACATCGTTACCAAAACCGCAGCCAAAATCTAATATTTTTCCTTTTAGTAATTCTTGTCTTAATAAAGTTTTTGCTGGATAGGATAAGTTAGTCCTTTCCATTGCTGTCAGGTGGCTGAAGTTATTTTTTTGTTTTTTCATTTATTGATAAATTCAATTAGATATAACAAAATGAATCGAGGTTTTTAAAAACTTCGATTTAGGTATTGAAATTTATTTATTAATTTAAAATATAGCTTAATGAACTGGTTGAACTGTTCAGTAGATTTTCGGTTATTGTTTTTATTTCAATGAAAAGGAATCGAAAAAGGTTTTAAATTAAGGGTTTTAGATTATCTCGTTCAACAATTTCTATTTTTTGACCGCTGCTAAATATCTTTTTTTTGTAAATGGGTAAATTCTACAAATTCATGGGAATGATAGATAAATGATTCTTTTCTAGGAGGTATTTTTGCTTTCGGGAAGTCCAATTCGTTGTAAACCAACTGCTTCGTTGAGAAATCTATCCGTTGTCAAACAAGAGGTATCCATCTTTAAAAAATGCATCCGTTGCCTAATTTTACTGTATTAGATTGCGAACGGTAAATAATTTAGTTCTATCGGAAAAGCTTACTTTGACTATTTCTTCTTCTACTATTTCTAATTCTGTTTCTGTAAAAGGTTGTTTTATTCGATTTTAAATTTATTTCATCAAACCACCAATTTTTAAATTCCTATAATCCTTCTTGTTTTTCTATAAATATACTGTTGCATTTTATTTTGAGTGATTCACAATACTCTCTACACTGAATACTGAGTAAAATATATTTTGACTTCGAGTGAAAATTTCAGTGTTTTGCAATGAAAATTTACTAAAAAAATGCTTATTGAGGAGAATGTCATTAATAACAGAAATATTTCCTATTTAATTAACGCAATTACGTTGTTTGACCCTATGTATTTTAAATCGCTTTTTTAGATTGAAAAAATTTTTGTATAATCTACTTGGGTACGTATTTGTTTATTACAAAATCAATTAAATTCACAAAATTGGAAGATTAATTCAATCACTTCATAAGATTTAACAAAAAATTGATTGAATGCGTTTTGATGAATATCTATTGAGGATTAAGATTTTCTAGCTAGAATCACATAGTCATCTAAAAACAAGTTTGAAATTTCTGATTTGAATACTTTTGAAGCAATTGACT
>JBCBHT010000030.1:0-42796 GCA_038525335.1 Cyanobacteria bacterium J06621_15
TCGCAGCAATTATTGCTGCGATTGCTTCGCTTCGCTCGCAATGACATATATATGTTGTGGGTAATTTGCCAGACATCATATGAGTGGTTGTGGAAGTTGGAGGAGGTGGAAGAGTTATGAAGAAAAATGAACTACCCCTACAAGAACTTTTCACCAAATTAAGGGAAGCAGGTTTACCGCTCGGTATTGATGAATATCAGTTAGTTTTGCGGTCTTTGCAAGCTGGTTTTGGGATTAGTGACAAAGCAGCTTTAAAACGTTTGTGTCAAACTTTGTGGGTTAAATCTGCTGAAGAGAAATCTATATTGGATTATCACTTTGAGCAGGTGATTGGTAGTGAAGTTGTTGTTTCAATGCAGGATAAGGATACAAAAAGTAATCATGTTGTCCCGACTCTACAAATAAATAGCAATACTATTGTCCCAACCGAAGAAAAATTAAACAAGCAATTTTCTAAGCATAAAAATTTTGCAATTACTGGCTACATAATTCCGAGTATTTTAGGAATTGGGATGGTTTTAGGTATTGGATTTAGTCAACAAAGCCGAATTCCAATATCGAAACAAACACCAACACCAACACCAACACCAACAGCCACACCAATACCGATACTAACACCCATACCAGTATCAATACCAATACCAGCATCAACACCAACACCAACACCATCACCATCACCAACAAATCAAGAACAAACTCAATCAAATTGGATTGCTTGGAGTTTCCTATTAGTCACAAGCTTGGGTGCTGGGTATTTAATTTTTCTATGGATAACTAAGCGCAACGCTCAACAGCGCAATAATGGCAAAATCTCTGTTCCGAAAAATTCAATTTCGAGCTATCCTGCTCCAGCTTCAGAAAGAATGACGACTCCAGAAAAAGTTATCAATGATACTCTTAATGAAGATGCAACTCCAAATCTTTCTACTTCTAATACAACTTCAGAATTAATACAAACAATAGAAGATAAAGTGCAAGTAGTTAAATCAGTGCTACAAAATACCTGGAGACATAAGGAAATACATGATAGTAGTTTTATTTTAACCAAGGAATTTTTTCCTGTTACCCAACGGCAAATGAAACAAATTTGGCGCTATTTACGCCGTCCAGTACGCGAGGGAAAAGCTACAGAGTTGGATTTGAAGGCAACGATTAGTCATATTGCGAACCAAGGTATTTTACTCAACCCCGTTCTGATTCCACCTAAAGTAAATCGGGCGGAATTGCTGTTACTAGTTGACCAAGACGGCTCAATGGTGCCTTTTCATGATCTATCACATAGATTGGCAGAAAGTGCATTACGAGGGGGTCGTTTGGGTAAAACAGGGATTTACTATTTTCACAATTGCCCTGTTGAATATCTTTACCGCGACCCTTATCATCGGCAAGGGGAATTAGTCAGCGATATTATTACTGATGTTTGCTCCCAACGCACAGCTGTATTAATTTTTAGCGATGCTGGCGCTGCTCGTGGTGGCTACAGCGATGAACGTTACCAATTAACTCAAGAATTTCTAATTCAGCTACAACAAAAGGTACGGTACATTGCTTGGCTCAATCCCATGCCAAAAAAGCGTTGGTTTGGTACAACAGCAGGTAAAATATCTAGCCTTGTTCCGATGTTTGAAGTCAGCCGACCGGGTTTGCAGGATGCTATCAGTATACTACAGGGACGACCTACCAATTTTGAGGGACGCAGAAAATGAGTAGAATGAAACCTGAAGTAGCCCAGCAACGCATCAAATCTTTTTCCAAACGCTTTGGGGAAGCCCATCTGTATTTGGCTTATCACGCTGCTTTCCCATTGGCACTCACACCGGATTTATTATATAGTTTATGGGTTAATTTCCAACAGGATATTCACGGTAAAGTTTTAGGTATTCCTTGGATAGCCGTAGCAGATTTATTACTTTCTGCGTTATGTGATGAAGTTGGTCATGAACTTTATGAAATGGATTTAGCAGTGCGAAATCAACTGCTAAAAGAATTGCAGTCAGATAAACGCTTCGAGAAACAGCGAATTAATCAATTGTCAAATTTCTTGCTGAAATATGTCCAGAAAAAGCTTCGGAGTGACGATCCAGATATTCAAGATTTTGCCAAAACTCAGCAATGGATAGCTTTAGCATATACGCAACCGAGTCAAGCCGCTCGCGAACTAGCATTGGCATTCTCGAAGTTAAATGAAGAGGATAAACCTGAACTAGTGCGAATGGCATCACTAAGTGAAACATTTGCCGAACCATTGAGGGAATTCCAACCGCTACTAACTTACGCTCGTGGTATAGGTAAATTCGCTCGTAGTGATTTGTTAGCTGCAAAAGCTGAGTTTGGGGAAGCTCTCGAAGGGAAAAAATACATAGAGGTTGAGGGAGTTATTTTATCTGTTCCCAAACAGATAAGTTTAAAAACTTTTTCGTTTGAAACTGTCACTGTTGATGCACAGGGAAACATCACTAATCGTCATAGCTGTGAAGCAAAATATTTTATGGAAGATTTAGGTAATAGTGTCACCTTGGAGATGATAAAGATACCAGGAGGAACTTTCGCAATGGGTTCATCAAGAGCAGAAGGGACGACTATTGATAAGGAACAACCACAGCATCAAGTTAAGGTTTCCGAGTTCTTTATGGGGAAGTATGCAGTAAATCAAGAACAATATCAACAAATTATGGATGAAAATCCTTCTTACTTCAAAGGAAAAAAAAGACCTGTAGAAAGAGTATCTTGGAATGATGCAGTGGAATTTTGTAGGCGGTTGAGTCAAAAAACAGGACGCACTTACCGTTTACCCAGTGAAGCTCAATGGGAATATGCTTGTCGTGCTGGGACTACTACACCTTTCCACTTTGGCAAGACTATTACCACTGATTTGGTTAACTATAATGGCGATTATACATACGCTTATGCGCCAAAAGGTGAATATCGCGGGCAAACCACAGATGTAGGAAATTTCTTTCCTAATTCTTTCGGTTTATATCAAATGCATGGTAATGTATGGGAATGGTGTTTAGACACCTGGCATGACAACTATGATGAAGCCCCCTTAGATGGCAGTTCTTGGACTGATAGTGATAATGATTCTATCTTTCGTATGCTTCGTGGTGGCTCTTGGTATGACGTTCCCAACGTGTGTCGTTCTGCGTGCCGAAACAGTCTAAAATCTTTTAACAGTATCAGTGATTACGGTTTTCGAGTAGCGTGCAGTGTTGCATAGAATATTTTCTTATAATCTTTTATACTTTATACTTAACTCGACATCTAAGATTAATTCTTCACGATATTATTCATAAATTGACTTTTAAATTTAAAAATATTAGAGCAAAAATTGTTATTTTTACGTTTAGTTTTTAAGATAGTATGGTTTTTTATTGAAATTATTATAGCAAGCCTATTATGTAGTCAAAAGCTTTGGGTGAAAATTAAGTAGCAAGCTGTTTCCCTCCACTTCAGCATTAAATTACAACAGCGCTACAATAAATCCGTAACAACCTCCCAACCTTAGCCATGTCTGTTGCCAAAGAAGTAGATATATCCCAACCAAGCCCAGAAGATGATATTTTTCTTAAAGGTGACTTATATAGTGATGAACCTCCCTTGGAAACCGAACTGCATCTAGAGCAAATTATCCTCTTACTTAAATGCCTAAAATGGCTATGGCAAGATAGAAACGATTTTTACGCTGCGGGTAATTTAACAATTTATTACAGCCAAAATAAACGTAAAAACGAAGACTTCCGGGGACCAGATTTTTTTGTAGTGCTAGACACCGAACGCAAGCTGCGTAAAAGCTGGGTGGTTTGGGAAGAAGATGGTAAATATCCCAATGTAATAGTAGAAATCCTTTCAGAATCAACAGCGGATACAGATAAAGAAGCGAAGAAAAAACTGTATCAAAATACCTTCCGCACTCCCGATTATTTTTGGTTCGACCCCTATACTTTAGAATTCGCAGGATTTCATTTATTAGATGGTGAGTACGAACCTTTAGAACCTAACGAACACGGATATTTATGGAGTAAACAGTTAGGTTTATATCTGGGTATCCATGAAGGACTATTGCGATATTTTACAGCAGAAGGAAAGTTAGTTCCTACACCAGAAGAACAAGCAGAAAAATTAGCTGCAAAATTGCGAGAATTAAATATTGACCCAGATAGTATTTAAGGATTTGCAATTAGCTAATATATTGACGACGCTACAATAAATCAAATCCAATATCCTCCCAGTCTTAACCATGTCTCTAGCAAAAGAAGTAGATGCAACCCAATTTCAACCAGAAGATGATATTTTACCTAAAGGCGAACTATACAGCGATGAACCTCCCTTGGAAACCGAACTACATCTAAGACAAATTATTCTACTATTCAAATGCCTAGAATGGTTATGGCGAGATAGAAACGATTTTTACGCTGCGGGAAATTTAACTATTTATTACAGCCAAAATAAACGTAAAAACGAAGACTTCCGGGGACCAGATTTTTTTGTGGTGCTAGACACCGAACGCAAGCTGCGTAAAAGCTGGGTAGTTTGGGAAGAAGATGGTAAATATCCCAATCTAATAGTAGAAATTATTTCAGAATCAACAGCAGATACAGATAAAGAAGCGAAGAAAAAACTTTATCAAAATACCTTCCGCACTCCTGATTATTTTTGGTTCGACCCCTATACTTTAGAATTCGCAGGATTTCATTTAGTGGATGGTGAATATGAAGCTTTAGAACCTAACGAACAAGGACATTTATGGAGCAAACAGTTAAGTTTATATCTGGGTATTAATGAAGGACTATTGCGGTATTTTACAGCAGAAGGAAAGTTAGTTCCTACACCAGAAGAACAAGCACAACAGGTTCAAAAACAAGTAGAGTACGAACGTCAGCAAAAGGAAAAATTAGCTGCTAAATTGAGAGAATTAAATATTGACCCAGATAGTATTTAGAATTAATTTACAGCAGTTATTTGACTTCCTGTAATTGATGAGAAGCATTTACTGGTGGTAATGGCTCTAATGAAGTGCTTATAGGAGAGTACTTGCAATAGCAGATGACAATTGATTCAAAATCCGCATCATCCTGGTTATTAGACTTATATTCTTCTACCTTGACAACTTCCCAATCACCAACACGACTGTGAGTACTAACATCGGGAAAATCTCCATCCGCAAAACCATCAATTTTGTGATATTCCCTTACTCTATATCCCACTTCTGGTAGAGAACTATTAGAAGAATCAAAGTATTCTCCAAGAATATCTGTAGTTGCTTTGGTATGAACTAGTAATCGGCTTTCTGCTCCTTGTTCTTCTCTCCAATCTGCACGGAAAATAATATATTTTCTACCCATTGATTAATTCTCCTTTTGATAATTGGGAAATTATCAAATACCTTTCGTTTCTCAAATAGCTTAACTACTATTGAAACCTATTTATCGCTGTAAAGTTAGTTTGGGCTTAATTTTTTTAGCTTCTGATAAGCAAATCGGATTACGATACTCGTCTTTAGACAAGTTTTGCTATTAACTTAAATTAAAATCTAAAGTGGAATGACTTATCAAGGAAGTAAAAAATGCCCTCACACCAACAAATCAAAGAATTACTAAAACTCCAAGATTTAATAGAAGAAAAAATACTCCATCTACGAACCGCAAAAGTTACTGAAACCGATGCTGCAATCATTTTTAAAATCGGTAGTGACATTACAAAAGCTGAAAAAGAACGGGATAAAGTAGCTCAAGAAATTGCACAATTAAATCAACAACAACCTACACATAACGAAAATAATCAAACCGATATAAAAGCTGATATAAAAACAATATTGATTCTCGCAGCAAATCCCAAAAATATATCCAGAGTGGAATTACAAAAAGAAATTCGAGAAATTGATGAAGGATTGCGACGTTCTAACAAACGGGAGCAATTCAAATTAGAAATGAAATTAGCGGTACGTCAAAGAGATTTTTACAGAGCAATTTTGGATACTCAACCCCAAATCGTTCATTTCTGCGGACATGGTGCTGGAGAAGATGGTATTGTCCTTGAAGATGATACGGGAATGACAGCTTTTGTAGAAGCAGATACTTTAGCGAGTCAGTTTAAGCTATTTGCTAAAAAAGGTGTGGAATGTGTAGTGCTAAACGCTTGTTATTCGGAAATTCAAGCAGAAGCTATTCACGAACACATTAATTATGTAATTGGGATGAATAAAGCGATTGGGGATAAACCAGCAATTAATTTTGCTGTAGCTTTTTACGACGCTTTAGCAGCAGGGGAAGATGTTGAATTTGCTTTTGAATTAGGTTGTTCTCAAATGATTGGTTTGAAAGAACATCAAACCCCCGTACTGAAAGTAAAAGATAGTGAATAAAATAATTTTTATATCATGAAAAACAGTAGCTTACCTTAATCGGCTATTTCTATAAATCTCTATATTTTCATTTGCTAATTTCAAAATTGCTGCTACTATAGCTGAGCAAACTGGGAATCAGTATTTTATATTCTTTATTCAAATAACTTTGACATGTTCCTACTCCCTCTTATCATATTTAACCATAAGCACCATTAGGTAGAAAACCTAAAAGTCGCTTCAATCTTTCGTCTGCTCCTTCATAACAATGACTGGGCATTTCATAGTTCATGAACGGTGCATATTTATGTCCAACTAATCTTTTCGCATAGGTAATTTGTGTAATATAGCGGGTTGTAAAAGATGAATTCCTAGAACCTCTATGCCAAACTTGATTGTTAAAACATACTGCACTACCCATTGCTCCCAAACAGCTATAAATTTTATCCTCATAATCAGAAATATCACCATCGCATAATTTACCAAACAAATGCGAACCTGGGATTACTTGAGTTGGTCCATTTTCTACAGACAAAACATCTGTTAAATAATAGTTCACTGTAAATGTCAAAACATTTAAACGGACATTGGTTAACGGTTTCCCATCTAAAGAAAGAACGTGTGGTGTGTCATCCTGATGCCATTTATTTTGAGCCAAGCCATCGGTTTGAGGAGGAATTGTAAACGAATTATTGTGGATAACATGAACGGTGTTAGCATTGGGAACTCCATCATTTATTGAGTAACCATCACCATTTGCTCCACCAATTAAATTCTCTGCAAATGTCACGAGTGGCTCTAAAGCAAATAAATCTAAATTATTTTTAGAATGTTCAAACATTCTTTTCATCATCATCTTCTTTTTCAAAGGATGATAATCTTCACCTTGAGTTTTTTTAATTGCTGATTCTAAATCACTTCTTAGCCGCTGACACTGTTCTGGTTTTAAAACATTGGGGATTACTAAAAAACCATTAGCATGGAAAAAATTAATCCACGTATTTAAATCTTTAGCAGATGGTCTTTTGCCAGCTAAATATTTAGACATAATTTTCACTTTAATATATCTATTAGCTTTTTCCAGTACCTCCGGAACCTGACTCCGTCTCTCGGACAACCCTCTCCTTGTTAAGGAATAGGGGACAGCGCTATTTAATCAATTCGATACATATGTTCCCTTGCAAATACGCTGACCGGAAGCGCTCAATCAAGTTTAAACCGGGGAATAATTTATCGGCATCAGTAAATGTGATGCTGAGATGTATGTAAAATAAATTAGAATAAGGTTACAAAGTGTAAAGAAGTATTATTTTTTTTCTTGCGTTTTGAAACAATCTGCTTAATCCCAGCGTTGAAAATTATATAAAAAGCCCATGCATAATAGATTTTGGCGAAAATTTTTCTCTTTTTTAACGGTATTATTTTTGGTTGGTTCGATTTGGACAACGCATTCAAGTCCTGCTTATGCTTTTGACAATCCAGAATTGCTACCTGACGAAGTTACACCAGTAGTAGATTTAGGAAAAACTCTAAATGTAGTTCAAGAAGAAAAATTAGTTGCAGAGCTTAATCAATTTGAAGAGGAAACTGGTTGGCAGTTGCGAGTACTCACTCAGTATGACAGAACCCCAGGTAGAGCGGTAATCAAGTTTTGGGGTTTGAACGACAGAAGTATTTTACTTGTTGCGGATTCTCGTGGGGGTAATATTCTCAGCTTTGCGGTTGGTGATGATGTTTATGAATTGCTACCACGTACTTTTTGGATAGAATTACAAACTCGTTTCGGTAACTTGTATTTTGTCCGAGAGAAAGGTGAAGACCAAGCAGTTATTGAAGCTTTACACACTGTAGAAAATTGTTTGCGTCAAGGTGGTTGTAATGTTGTTCCAGGATTACCACGAGAGCAATGGATTTTGACCTTAATTACTTCAGTTATTGGTGGAGTTATTTGCGGTTTTGCAGCTCAACCTAGAGAGGAAGGACAAGTTGTTGCTTGGCAGTGGGCTTTGATATTCTCTCCTTTGTGGGGGATTTTGTTCCTTGCTTTCGGAATTGGTCCGGTTGTGACTCGTACTTCTGATTGGCTACCTTTGGTACGCAATATTTCCGGTTTCTTGATTGGAGTTTTGGTTGCTTACTTGACTCCCATTCTTAATCGTTCTACTCCTTCGGAAACTTAAAGTAATTTGGAGTTAGGAGTTAGAAGTTAGGAGTTAAGAGTTAGGAATTGTAAATTTAACTTTTAACTCTTATTTTTATCAAGCATTGATAGTAATTACGAGTTGTGTGGTGAATAATTGATGATCCACACCCTTTGGGTGAAAATTGATAATTGATAATTGATACCTGATAATTGGTAATTGACAGTTTCAGGTAAGCAGATAATGGAATGGCACATAACAGACGCTCAAAATTTAGCAAGTATAGATAGAGAAATTGGTGGTTTTTTAACTTTACAGCGACCGAATGATAATACTTTTGGTAACGAACACAGCCATTTTTCGCCTTCTGAATACGAAATTATTAGAAGAGTCATTTACGCTACAGGTGACTTTGAATATAAATCCTTAATTGAATTTTCCGAACGTGCTTTACAAGCTTCTGCTGCTGCATTAGCATCTCGTAGTACTGTGATTGTAGATGATGCTAAAGTTCAAGCTGGTATTGCAGAGGAAGTACAAAAGACTTTCGCTAATCCGGTGTATTGTGCGATTGAAGCTCAAACTCGTCCCCAGAAGGATAAAACTCGTGCTGCTTGGGGAATGGAAACTTTAGCCAAACGTTATCCAGAAGGGATATTTGTAGTTGGTCAAACCGTAACATCTCTAACAACGTTGTTTAATTTAATTAAAGAAGAAAAAATCAGACCTGTTTTAATAATTGCAACACCACCAAAGTTTAATGATATCGATTCAATAAAACAAAGCTTACAAGAATTTGCTGTACCCAATATCACAATCAAAAGCAGTAAAGGTGGTGCGACAGTTGCAGCAGCTATTTTAGATGGATTACTCGATTTGGCTTGGGAAGCTTATGGGTAATTGGTAATAAGTAGGAAGTAGGAAGTAAGAAGTAAGAAGTAATAAGTTGTTCCCTCACTCTCTCACTCTCTCATTCCCTCACTCTCCTTGTTCGCTGTTCCCTCTCTTGAAAAGTTGCTCTTGGGGGAAACCCCCAAGACCGCACTTTCCGCTATTCTCTTATTTAAATTGGTAAGCGGTCTATATCTTTGTTGTGACCAATTACTACCATCGTTGCACCTTTTTCAAATCTTTTATGAGGGTCTGGATTAATAATAAATTTTTCATCATTACCATCATTGGTTTTATCGCTGATGGCTAATACATTTAAACCGTAACGATTACGAAGTTGAAGTTCAGCAACTGTTTTACCATCAAATTCGTCGGGTATGGCTATTTCAACAATGCTGTTATCGGGGTCGAGGTCAAATGTATCTAGAATTGACGGTTTTGTCAGTGTTTGCGCTAAAGCACAACCAGCTTCATGTTCGGGAAAAACAACTCTATCCGCACCAACTTTCCTTAATAATTTACAATGAACTTCACTAGAAGCTTTAGCTACGACGTTTTTTACACCGCCTTCTTTGACGTTTAAAGTAGTTATAATACTTTCTTGAATATAGTTCCCAATTGCAATAATTACCGTATCAAACTCAAAAATACCAGCTTCTTTGAGTGCGGCTGATTCTGTTGAATCCAACTGTAAAGCATGACCTGTTATTTCTTCTGTCAAAGCTTGAGATACGCGCTTTTCATCAATGTCTGTTGCCAGAACTTCATAACCTAATCGATGTAAAGTTGAGCAAACAGAACGACCGAAGCGTCCTAAACCAATTACAGCGTACTGCTGACTGGTTTTATTTAAAGTACGAAAAAACCCTAATGAGGACAAATTCACTATTGTTATCCTTAGTTATTACAGCTTTTGTATAGCTCAAAAAAATCGGTCATAACGAATAAATTATAAATATAAATTACCATTTTCTGCCCGATTATACTTATTTTATCATTTCAGTTTAATTGAGTTTGTTTTCACATAATTAAACAATAAATCAAATAGTCTAAAAAAATAAACGGCTTGCTGAGTAAAATGATTATCAGGGAAAAATTATCCTACAAGTAAATCTTCTTCTGGATAATGAATACTGCTGGGTTTTGGGTCGCCAAGTACGGCGGACATTAACAATAAAACACCAACTCTTCCCATATACATAGTCAGAATTATTATTAATTTACCCCACAAAGAAAAATCGCTAGTTATTCCTGTAGAAAGTCCTACTGTTGCATAAGCTGAAACTACTTCAAATAATATTTGAATAAAGTCAAATATAGGGTCTGTAAGCGAGATTAAAATAGTACATATGATGACAACAGTTACAGAACCAACTATCACACCAACGGCTTTTAATATTAGAGATACTGCAATGCGACGTTCGTAAAGTAGAACTTCTTCTTTACCTTGAAGAATTGATTTTGTGCAACTTGTTAGTACTCGAATTGTAGTAGTTTTCATACCTCCTCCAGTACCTCCGGGGCTAGCCCCAACAAACATAAAAGCAATGGTAATAAAAAGTCCGGCTGTTGTCATACCGCCAATATCTATACTATTGAAACCAGCGGTTCTGGTAGTCATAGATTGAAACCAAGCTGCTAGAAACTGACTGCGGAAACTAAGATTTCTCAGAGTTTCTGTATTTCTGACTTCTACAAGAAAAAAGCCTAATAGTCCTAACAATAGTAAAAATATTGTTGTACTAACAGCAACTTTATAATCTAGAGATAGCACTATATTGCGAGGTCTTCGACGCAACTTACCCCGTAGCCAGACAAACATTTCTAAAATTACTTGATATCCGATTCCACCAAAAATAACCAAACCGGAAATAGTAAATACTAATAAGGCAGAAGAATTGTAGTCAACCAAGCTGTTTGAGAACAAGCTAAAACCGGCATTGTTCCAAGCACTAATGCTATGAAATATAGCCAGCCACATTCCTTTGTCCCAACCAAATTCAGGAACAAATACTAATAGCAATAAAAATATTCCCGTAATTTCAAAAAATAATGTTACCGCGATAATAGAACGAATAATATTACCGCTACCTTCCATTTCTCTTCTATCTAGAGCTTGTTGAATGGCAATTTTATGTCTTAAGTCAAATCTACGACCAGTCAACATAATTAAAAAGGTGGTAAATGTCATATACCCCAATCCACCAACCTGTGCAAGTACCAGGATAACCAACTGACCCCAGAAAGAAAAATCAGTACCAGTATCAACTACAGCTAAACCTGTTACGCAAACTGCTGAAGTTGCTGTAAATAAAGCAACGATTGGACTATTCCACGCACCTGTAGCCGTAGAAAAAGGCATCATTAATAGGATAGTTCCTAAAGTAATTACTGCCAGAAAACCAAAGCAAATTTTTTGAGAAGCGGTCATTTGGATTTTGGATTTTAGATTGTGGATTCTGGATTGCAAGCAAGATACTTAATAATTTTAAATTTAAGCTTAAGGTTTTGAGTTATAAGATTTCTTGTTGTCTCCTACTTAAAATCAAGGGTTAGCATTGTCGTTGGAAACCTGATAGTGCTACTTTATTGGTTCTAAAGCTTGTCACTACCTTGAAAAGTCCATTTTGGGACTTGTTTTTCAACCTAAAATCCAGAACTAAGAAAGTCATATAGGAAGCTCTAATCACGAATTATTCCATCTTATTGCGGATGGAGCGTTTTTTCTTATAGAAATAAAACACCCCGTTCTAATTCAAAAACACACGTGGTAGCCTACCAATATATGTTTTTTAATTCTGCGACAGTCCTAACATTGCTTTACTCATGACAGCAACACTTAGCCAGCAAATTCAGCAATTTTACGATGCTTCCTCGGGTCTTTGGGAGGACATATGGGGGGAGCATATGCACCACGGTTATTACGGTGCTGATGGTAAGGAACAAAAAGAACGTCGTACAGCGCAAATTGATTTAATTGAGGAGTTGCTGCGATGGTCGGAGGTGCAGCAAGCTGAAAATATATTAGATGTTGGTTGCGGTATCGGTGGAAGTTCTTTGTATTTAGCACAGAAGTATAACGCTAATGCAACTGGTATTACCTTAAGTCCGGTACAAGCACGGAGAGCAAGCGAACGGGCTATTGAGTTTGGTTTACAAGATAGAGCCAATTTTCAGGTCGCAGATGCTTTAAATATGCCTTTTGCAGATAACAGCTTTGATTTGGTCTGGTCTTTGGAAAGCGGCGAACATATGCCAGACAAGCAAAAATTTTTACAAGAATGCTACCGAGTACTGAAACCTGGTGGAAAGTTGATTTTAGTCACTTGGTGTCATCGTTCTACAAATGAATCGACCTTAACTGCGGATGAGAAAAAGCATTTAGAGCAGATTTATGAGGTTTATTGTTTACCTTACGTGATTTCTTTACCCGAATATGAAGAAATTGCTCGTCAACTACCTCTACAAAATATTCGTACAGCAGATTGGTCAACAGCTGTCGCTCCTTTTTGGAACGTAGTGATTGATTCAGCTTTTACCCCCAAAGCATTTTTTGGTTTACTCCGTGCTGGTTGGAAAACAATTCAAGGAGCTATGTCTCTGGGTTTGATGCGTCGCGGTTACGAACGTGGTTTGATTAAGTTTGGATTGTTATGTGGGAATAAGGAATGAGGGGGAAGAGGGGGTAGAGGGGGTAGAGGGGAAAGCTTACAAGTGTAGTCTAAATTCCAATTACCTATTACCTATTACCTATTACCAATCTAAAATCTAAAATCTAAAATCCAAAATCATTATGAGTCAAGTTTCACAAACGGGGTTGCAAAGTAATTGGCTTTACGCTTTTTGGAAGTTTTCTCGTCCTCATACAATTTATGGTACGAGTTTAAGCGTGTTGGGATTATATTTAGTTTCAGTTGCTTTAACTAATAGCGAATTTCCGTTTCCAAATTCTTATTCTTTACTGTCTGTTATAGGTGCTTGGATTGCTTGTTTATCGGGAAATGTTTATATTGTCGGACTAAATCAATTACAAGATGTGGAAATCGATAAAATAAATAAGCCACATTTACCCGTAGCTTCGGGAGAGTTTTCCCAAAGAACGGGAGAAATTATTGTTATCACTACGGGTATTTTGGCTCTGAGTTTGTCTTGGTTGCTCGGACCTTTTTTGTTTGCGATGGTGGGTATTAGCTTGGCTATTGGTACGGCTTATTCTTTACCACCAATTCGTTTAAAACGATTTCCTTTTTGGGCTGCAATTTGTATTTTTTCAGTTCGGGGAGCGGTTGTTAATTTAGGATTATTTTTGCATTTTTCTTGGGTGCTGCAAGCTCAACCATCAATTCTACCTGCGGTATGGGCTTTAACCTGGTTTATTCTGGTATTTACTATTGCGATTGCCATCTTTAAAGACATCCCTGATATGGAAGGAGACCGTAAGTACAATATCACCACATTTACAATTAAATTAGGGAAAGAAACGGTTTTTAATCTTTCTCGGTGGCTGCTGACTAGTTGTTATGCTGGGATGATTTTGGTAGGAATATTAGATTTTACTCAAGTAAATTCTATATTTTTAATAGCAGTTCATTCGGTTATATTAGCTTTGATGTGGTGGAGAACTCAGAAAACTGATTTACAGGATAAAAATTCGATTACTAGTGCTTATAGATTTATCTGGAAGTTGTTTTATCTTGAGTATTTGGTTTTTCCGATTTCTTGTTTGTTGGGTTGAGGAAAAATATAGTGAGTTTCGGTAAGTAGATTACACATTAAACCTCACCCCGTCCTCCGGACACCCCTCTCCTTATTAAGGAGAGGGGAAAGAATTATTAATTCCTAACTAATAACTCATAACTCTTAACTACTTTTAACTATGTTTGAAAATCCGCAATTAAATACAGTCATCCCTGCTGCTATTGTTATCTCAAGTATTTTTCTATTAATTTATTTTGCTGTCAAGACTTTGAGAACTTCTAATCTTTTTCAGAAAGGACTCGACCTTTATCAGCAGAAAGATTATAAAAGTGCAGAAGCTGTTTTTCGTCAGGTAACTTCTATTAATGTAAGTAATGACGTGGTTCGTTTGCTTTTAGGAGATTCTTTATTAAAACAGGGAAAAGTAGAAGCGGCTATTGAAAAGTATAAAGAAGTCATCGAGCGCGCTCCTAAAAAAGCTGATGCTTATTTACGTTTGAGTCGAATTTATATGCAGCAAGAAAATCAGTCGGAAGCGATAGAATATTTAAAACAAGCTAAAGAAGTATTGCAAAAACGTCAGCCGGAAAAAGCAAAAGAAGTTGGTGAGTTGTTGAAAAAAATAAATAATGGGTAATTGATAATCACTTATCAATTCTAATAAAAATACATCCATTGTTCAAATTCAAAAGCCGTTATTAAAACCTAAAATCTAAAATGCAATGAAATCTAACGGTAAGGTTTACCTTGTAGGAGCGGGACCTGGAGATGTAGATTATTTAACAGTAAAAGCTTATCGGTTATTAGCTGAAGCTGAGGTACTAATTTATGATGCTTTAGTGGATGAGCAATTACTGAAGCTGGTACCGGATAATTGTTTAAAAATCCATGTGGGAAAACGTGGTGGTTTACCAAGTACTCCTCAATCAGAAATTAATGATTTATTAGTTAAATATTGTCAGCAGGGAAGACTGGTAATAAGACTCAAATCTGGTGACCCGTTTATTTTCGGTCGCTGTATTTTAGAAATTCAAGCTTTAACAACTGCTGGATGTGATTTTGAAGTAATTCCAGGAATCTCTTCGGTAACAGCAGCACCTTTGCTAGCAGGAATTCCGCTTACGGATGCAGAGTTAAGTAAATGTTTCGCTGTATCGAGCGCTCATCAACCGGATATTTTAGATTGGGAAGCACTTTCGAGGTTGGATACGCTGATACTTTTAATGGGGGGAAAAAATTTAGAGCAGATTGTCAATCAATTAATTAAGCATGGAAGAGAAAAAAATACCCCAGTTGCAATAATTCGTAAAGCAGGTACTTCAGAACAGCGTGTATGGATTGCTGAACTTTCCACAATTGTGGAACATGTAAAAACAGTGCAATTGTCTCCTGCTGTAATTGTAATTGGTGAAGTAGTGGGGTTAAGCAAGTGGGGTTGAGCAGGTTTTCTGAGAAGATGTAATTAGATGCAAAGCATTTATCACTTATGTCATCAAATTCTTCTACCCGAACCACAACAGTATTTTCAACTTTACCTTTGGCTGGGAAAACTGTTTTAATTACTCGTTCTGTGGGACAATCAAGTCAATTTACTAAAATGATTGCTTCCTCTGGTGCTAATGCAATTGAAATGCCTGCATTAGAAATAGGTCCCCCTTCAAGCTGGGAGGATTTGGATAATGCAATTGCGAATATATCAGAATTTGACTGGTTGATTCTCACTTCTAGCAACGGTATTAACTACTTTTTTGAAAGGTTAATTGCATTAGAAAAAGACGTGCGTACATTAGCTAATCTTAAAATAGCCGTCGTTGGAGAGAAAACCGCTCAAACCCTTAAAAATCATAGTTTACAGCCCGATTTTATTCCACCTAATTTTATCGCTGATTCTTTAGTAGAACATTTTCCCGAACCACTTGCTGGCAAAAAAGTTTTATTTCCTAGAGTCGAAACTGGTGGAAGAGAAGAATTAGTCAAAGAATTTAGAAATCAAGGAGCAGAAGTTGTAGAGGTCGCTGCTTATCAATCTTGTTGTCCTAGTAGTATTCCTGCTTCTGCTGAACTAGCTTTACAAAGCGGAACCGTTGATATAATTACTTTCGCTAGTTCAAAAACGGTGAAATTTTTTCATCAATTAGCACAAAGGATATTTGTAAATAATTCTGAAAATAGTCAACCAACTGTAGTATCAGATTACATCGAAGAAATTTGTATTGCTTCTATTGGTCCTCAAACTTCTAAAGCTTGTCAGAAGTATTTAGGAAGAGTTGACGTTGAAGCTTCCGAATATACATTGGAAGGATTGACTCAAGCGATAGTTGATTCGGTAATGGGTAATGGGTAATAGGTAATAGGTAATTGGTAATTGGGGATGAGTAATAAGTTATTCTCTCACTCTCTCACTCTCCCCCTGTTCCCTATTCCCTGTTCCCTGTTCCCTATTCCTTATCCAAACGAAATGTTAAATTAATTTTGCCCAGGTACTTACCAAGACGATTGCGAATCTGTAGTAGATAATAGATAGTTACCTATTAACCGCTATTTCTAATTATCTATAGTTTATGAAACGTGTAATCGGCTTAACTGGAGGTATCGCGACAGGTAAAACAACTGTCGCGGATTATTTAGCAGATGCTTATAATTTACCAATTTTAGATGCAGATATTTACGCAAGAGATGCTGTTGCTGTTGATTCACCTCTGCTTAAGCAAATATTCAAGCGCTACGGAGAAAAAATATTACTAGTAGATGGCAGTTTGAATAGACAACAGCTAGGAGAGATAATTTTTCACGACCAGCAAGAACGCTTGTGGATAGATAATTTGATTCATCCCTACGTTGGCGATCGCATTTTTGCGGGAATTAAGAAAACATCAGCAGAAACACTGGCGGCGGTTGTGCCTTTATTGTTTGAAGCGGGAATGACAGACTTAGTAACGGAAATTTGGGTAGTAACTTGTTCCGAGCAGCAGCAATTAGAAAGATTGATGGAACGAAATCAATTAACCCTCGAACAAGCACAAGCAAGAATCAGCAGTCAAATGAGTTTAAATGAAAAAATTCAGAAAGCTAATATTGTTTTAGATAATAGTTCTAGTGTAGAGGAATTGTTACAGCAAGTAGATATTGCGATATTTCAGAAATAGTGAGTTGTTAGTTGTTAGTTGTTAGTTTTTAGTGTTCTCTGTTTTATAAATTCTGTATGTTCTGGTGAATTTAAACCTTGTTGTAATACTTTAATAACTTGATTCATTTCACCAGCCAGGAATGCTGATGTGGCTAACCATAAACCTGGGAAAATATTACTTTTAATAATTCCTTTTGCATCTGGTTCTAAAGATACGTATTCACCATTTTGTAAATAAAACCAGTCAATTTTATTTTCAAAAACCTGCCAAACAATATATTCTAAAACACCATTTCGACGGTAAGCGTTTTTCTTATCATGTAAATCATTAGATGCACTACTAGCAGCAACTTCAGCAACTAATTCCGGCGCACCTTCTATATAATCATCTTCACTAATACAGGCTTGTCCGCCATTTTTGTCATCAAATAACAACACAACATCGGGTTGTGGTTCGTTGTCTAAATCTAAACGAACTGTAGAATTATCGCCTAAAATTAAACCTGGAATTGTAATTTTATAAGTTCCTAGCCACAGAATTAAATTTCCATGAGGTTCTCCATGACTTCTTATACGTGTAGGTGAATAAATATAAACAATTCCTTCAATTAATTCCGCTTTTCTATTATCCGGCATCGCGGTATAACGTCGTTCAAATTCATGACGAGTTAATCTATCCCCATTTTCTAAAAGCGGAATTTTATTTACGTTTTTATTCGCAAAAGTAGTCATTTTCAATTACCAATTAGCAATTACTAATTATTGTTCAACATTTTTGGCGCTTAAGCGCAACTACGAACCAATTCGTAACTCCTAATTCCTTACCCAACTTCCCCACCGACAACTACATCTTTAATTCTCAAACTAGGACCACCACAACCGACTGGTAAACCGTTTTGTCCTCCTTTTCCGCAACCACCGGATTCATCCCAGTAGAAATCATCACCGATACCTTCGATATCTTTTAAAGTTTGGAATACATTACCCGAAAGAGTCACATCTTTAACCGGTTCTGCAATTTCACCGTTTCTAATCATCCATGCTTCACCAGCACTAAACGTAAACATCTCACCATTAGTCATACCACCCAACCAGTTTTTCGCATAAACCCCTTCCTGAATCCCCGAAAATAAATCTTTGACCGGAGTTTTACCTCTTTCAATCCAGGTGTTTGTCATTCGGACTATGGGAGCATATTGGTAGCTAAGACAGCGAGAATTTCCGGTAGGAGTTTCGTTTAATTTTCCTGCTGTTTCCCGAGAATGCAATCTTCCTACCAAAACACCATCTTTGATTAATTGAGTAGTAGTAGCTGGGGTACCTTCATCATCATAATAATAACTACCGCGATGACCCTCCGGTGCAGCACCATCAAAAATCTGTAATTCTTGATTACCAAATCTCCTTCCCAAAGTCATCACTTCCAACACATCAGGATTTTCATAAGCCATATCAGCTTCCGAAAGATGTCCAAAAGCTTCATGAACAAACAATCCCGTCAGAACTGGGTCAATCACCACCGTGTAAGTATTACCTTTAACAGACGGTAGCGATAAAGCAGATATTGCTCTACGTGCTGCGCTAGTAACTTGTTCGTCTAAACTAGTTAAATCTTCAAAAGCTTTACGGGAACCAGTAGTTTCCCTTCCAGTTTGAACCGTTTCACCATTTCTAGCAGTAGCAGCGAAACGCATTTCCATATCTACCCAAGACTGTTCGATAAACGTACCTTCATTGGTGGCAATAATAACCTTTTGAGCGCTATCACCGTAACGTACTGAAGTTGTAGTAATGCGATTATCTACGCTTTTGAGTAAATCCGTATAATTATCGCACAATTCTTTTTTCTGACTTAAAGATATATTTCTAGGGTCGGTACCAGTCAAAGGTAATTCACATACAGCTTGTACCGGAGCAATCGGAGCTAAAATAGTTTCCTCATCTCCAACAATTCTCGCAGCAGCGATAGCTTCTTGAATTCGGTCTTCGATAGTAGAAAGATGATTAAAACTGCTTAATCCCCATCCACCCTTATAACAAGCTCTTACCTGACCTCCCACCGAAATGTATTCGCTCAGAGTTTCCACCTTATCACCACGTAACAAGATATCAGTTCCCTCAGCTTCCTCAATCCGAATCATTAGATAATCAACTTTACTAGAGTAACGCGATATCAAATCAGCAAGTAAATTTTGAGTATCAGTAGTTAAATTAGGCATTTTCAGCGAATGTTGAGTTGGAGTTTACTTATACCTTTTAGCATGAGATGGAAGAGGAGGGGAGGAGGGGAGGAGGGGGAAGAGGGGGAAGAAAAATTGAGTGAGGGAGTGAGAGAGTCAAAGAAATAATCATTAACTTTTAACTCCAAAATCCCAACCCGCAACTTTTAATTATCCCATGCCCAATGCCCAATGCCCAATTCCAACTGATAACTGTTAACTGTAAAAACCACTTATAATATTTCCATCTTGGAAAATATAAATTAATTTTTATCTCTTCATCAGGGATAGGTAAGTGAGGTAGTGACAATTGCAGAAAACTATATCTGAAGTTCGTAATTCACAATCTAGTTCACCAGATTTTTTTACTTTTATTAAACCAATTCTACCTATTACAGGTGTATTTTTTGTTATATGTCTTGTACTGGTTTTAAATCGATATTTTAGCTTTTACGCATCTTTTGACCAAGGTATTTTCAATCAAGTTTTTTGGAATAATATCCACGGTCGTTTTTTTCAAAGTTCCTTATCTTCAAGTCTTTCAACCAATGTTGTTCATGCAAATGAAATTCCTACGGTTTATTATCACCGGCTAGGTCAGCACTTTACTCCGGCTTTGTTGCTTTGGGCACCAATATATGCATTATTCCCCAACGCGGCGACTCTAGCGGTGCTGTTGGTTGCGCTGATAACTGCTGGTGGTTTGATGCTTTATGTATTAGCACGTCAATATTTAGAACCTCGATTAGCAGTGATGATTACTGGTAGTTATTACGCTGCAAATGCTGTAATTGGACCAACTCTATGTAATTTTCATGATGTCAGTCAAATCCCGCTGTTTATTTTTACTTTGCTTTTGGCAATGGAGAAACGCTGGTGGTGGCTGTTTTGGTTGATGGCTGGATTAATAGTTCTAGTCCGAGAAGATGCAGGGGTTAGCTTATTCGGGGTTGGTGTTTACATGGTTTTGAGCAAACGCTTTCCCCGTACTGGCTTAGCAGTTTGTACTTTTAGCTTTGGGTACATGCTGCTGCTAACTAATTTAATTATGCCTTTGTTTTCCGATGATATTTCTAAACGGTTTATGTTGGAAAGATTCGGACAATATGTAGATGGGGAGGAAGCTACTACCTTAGATGTTATTTGGGGAATAGTCAGCAATCCGTTTCGATTGGTAGTAGAACTAGTTACCCCGGTAGATAGAACAATTCGGTATTTACTCGGTCAGCTTTTACCCTTCGCTTTTATACCTGCAATCGCTCCAGCTTCTTGGAGTATCGCGGGATTTCCTTTATTGAAACTACTTTTAGGTAAAGGTGATTCGGTATTAGCAATTACCATTAGATATGCATTAAGTGTTGTTCCAGGATTATGTTATGGTGCAGTACTTTGGTGGTCGAAGCATCCCAAAACATTTAAACCGTCATTTCGTCGCTTCTGGATATTTTGTATTAGTTTATCTTTAATCTTTAGCTTCACATCAAATCCCAATCGTACCTTTTACTTTGCCATACCTGATTCAATTCAGCCTTGGGTACATGTATCTTTACCCCAACAGTGGAATCATGTAAACAAAGGAATTCGTCCTTTACTAGCGCAAATTCCATCAGATGCGAGCGTTTCTACAACCACCTACCTCGTACCTCATCTTTCCAGTCGTCGCGAACTTCTGCGTTTACCAATGCTGGAATTACGAAACGACAACCGGGAAATAGTAAAAATGGATTATGTAATAGCTGATTTATGGCAATTACAGCAGTATGCACCAGCCTTTAGATATGACCGTGAACTATTGGCAGAATACACGGATTTAATTAATAAAATTACGGAAAATCAAGAATATGGGATTATTGATTTTCAAGATGGCGTGATTTTGTTGAAAAAAGCAGTAGTTTCTAATGATAAAGCTGTTGAAGATTGGGTGAAGTTTCGGGAGCAAGTTGTAGAGACATAGCACTGCTACGTCTGTTAGGAGTTAGGAGTTAAGAATTCAGCAAATTCTAATCTAAAATCTGAAATCTAAAATGGTATCAACTGAATTAGTAAAACAATTACGCAGATTAAATCGTGTAGATAAACTTGAGGTCATTCAAATTTTAGCGGCTGAATTAGCAAACGAGGAAAATAATTTGATAAAATCTGGTGCATCATATCCAGTTTGGTCGCCTTATGATGCAGTAGAAGCTGCAAATATCATGCTAGATGCTTTGAATAAAGAAAATTCTCAAGAAAATGAGTAATCCTGCAAAATATTCTTTTGTCTCAACCGATAACAGTTTGGGAGAAGCCAGTTTTAAGTCATTTTTGCCATTAACATTAAATTACAACCAAAAATCGCAAGAAGTTATCGGACTTTTAGATACAGGAGCGATGGTTAATGTTCTTCCTTATCAAATTGGAGTCGAGTTAGGAGCAGTCTGGGAAGAACAAACAGCTATGCTTGAGTTATCGGGTAACTTGGCTCAATTTGAAGCAAGAGTACTGATATTATCTGCTAGTATTGGACAATTTCCTGAAGTTAGATTAGTGTTTGCTTGGACACAAGCTACTCAAATTCCTCTGCTTTTAGGACAAGTTAACTTTTTCATGGAATTTGATACTTGTTTTTATCGCTCTCAAAAGATATTTGAAGTGACTCCAAAAAAAATAGCGAGGAAAGAGGGGGAGACAAGGGGACAAAGAGAAACAATAACCAATTACCAATTCCCAAATACCAATCCCCAATTCCCAAATCTTTTTGTCACCAAATTGTTACAACAAGTCAAAATTGAGTATTTATACTCCCGTCAAAATTTGCGATCGCACCTTTAATTATTTTAATTGGCTGAATAATTAAACGATTTGTGAAGGATTGGGGACAAACGATGAAAATATTGGTATTGAGTTGGGAATTTCCACCTCGTATAGTTGGTGGAATTGCGCGTCATGTAGGAGAACTATATCCAGAATTGGTAAAATCTGGGCATTCGATTTATTTAATCACACCAGAGTTCGGTGAAGCTCCACTTTATGAAGAAGTAGAAGGAATCAAAATACATCGTATACCCGTAGCTCAGAGCGATGACTTTTTCCACTGGATAGGCAACATGAATGAAAGCATGGGTCAACAGGGTGGTAAATTAATGTTGGAAGAAGGACCGTTTGATTTAATCCACGCTCATGATTGGCTGGTAGGAGATGCAGCAATTGCTCTAAAACACACCTTCAAAGTTCCTTTAGTTGCCACCATTCACGCTACAGAATCGGGACGAAACAACGGTATTCACAACAATACTCAAAGCTATATCCACCGTAAAGAAAGCGAACTTGCTTTTGAAGCTTGGAGAGTTATTGTCTGTACTAATTATATGCGTCGAGAAATAGAATATTCTCTGAAAAGTCCTTGGGACAAAATTGACGTAATTTATAACGGAATTCGTCCAGAAAAGAAACAGCATCAAAATCAGTTTTATATACAAGATTTCCGCCGTCAATTTGCAGAAGATAACGAAAAAATAGTTTATTATGTCGGTCGGATGACCTATGAAAAAGGTATATCAGTATTATTAAACGCAGCACCTAAAGTACTTTCCGAGATGGGAGGTAACGTTAAATTTGTAATTATCGGTGGTGGAAATACCAATCAGTTAAAAAAACAAGCTTGGGATTTGGGGATTTGGCATAAATGTTATTTTACCGGCTTCATGGCTGACGAATACTTGGATACATTTCAAACAATCGCCGACTGTGCAGTTTTCCCTAGTCTTTACGAACCCTTTGGTATAGTTGCATTAGAAAGTTTTGCAGCTAAGGTTCCGGTAGTAGTTTCCGATACTGGTGGTTTACCAGAAGTAGTTCAGCATACAAAAACAGGTGTTATTACTCACGTTAACAATCCCGATTCCCTAGCATGGGGAATTTTAGAAGTATTGAAAAATCCCGGTTATTGTCAGTGGTTAAAAGACAACGCTTATCAAGACTTAGAAAAAAGGTTTAACTGGTCAAAAATTGCCAACCAGACAGAAAGAGTTTATCAGCAAGTGGTTAAAGAAAGGAAGCAGGTTAGTTGGGAATAAATGATTGAGAGGGGGGAGAGGGGGTAGAAAGGGAAGAGGGGGGAGAAAGTAATTCCTCACTCCTAACTCTACTTACCGCGTTAACATTATGTTGATAGTGAAAAATATTTTAAATTACTTACTAACAACTAACAACTAGCAACTAACAACTAACAACTCATATGTCTGACGCAAAAAATGTGCTGGGAGAAAAGCTTGAAGTTTGCTGTACTTCTCCGATGACTGGGTATTATCGTAACGGTGTTTGCGATACCGGAGCTGGTGATTTCGGAGTACACACCGTTTGTGCAGAAATGACTGAAGAATTTCTCACCTATACCAAGTCAATGGGAAACGATTTGAGTACACCAAGACCAATGTATGATTTTCCTGGATTAAAACCTGGGGATAAATGGTGTTTGTGTGCTTCACGTTGGAAAGAAGCAATGGATGATGGGGTTGCTCCGAAAGTTGATTTAGCAGCTACCCATGCATCTACATTAGAACACGTTTCTCTCGCTGACTTGAAAGAACACGCAGGGGATTACGATTAATTCGTTCGTTCGTAGTTGCGCTTTAGCGCCAAATATGTAGGTACTAAAGCGCGACTATGAACAAATAATATCTTTATTTAACAAAATTATCAATTTCTGCTTTTAACCATCTGTATTCTTTCTTGGTTAAATTAGATTTGATTGACTTTAAGTTTTTTTGAAACTGCTTATGATATACCTCTTGTTTGAAACTTTGGTATTGTAGAAAGAATAAGCATTTTTGATAAATAAATATATGATAATTATTCTTTTTTAAAATAGCAAATTTGATGCGCGATAAAGGATACAGCACAAAAAAGTATAAGCTTATAAATCCAGGAATAAATAAAAGAGGAAATAAAATAAATATGATAACAATGCCAGTTAAAATATTAGGGAAACTAGTATATTGAAACACTGCCAAAAACATTAGGAACAATAATCCATTCCCAAACAAGACAAGTATTGCTAAAACTAGTCTGTAATTATTAAGAAGCTTTCCTGCTGGAATATCTATCTTTTATAGCATTTCCAAATCATTCGTAAGATTTTAAAAATTCGGTTTTTCCAAAAAAACCGAGTTTCTGGAACTTCTTTTTTTCACAACTCATATAGGATTGCTATAAATATGCTAAAAAAACCCACGGAGGTGGGTTTTGCTTGTTTAGTAGCGGTTTCAACCGCCAGATTAATTGTATTATTTAACTACCAGATTATTAACCAAAAACCTCACCACCACTTTGCTTACCCCGAACCATAATCAATCCTTCCTTAAGCGCATTCAATCTTTCATCCATCCAGTGATTTTCGGGAATTAAACCTTTGATTCCTAACTTCTCTAAACGTCTTTTTACTTTACCGGTTGCTCCTACTACTATCACTTCTCTATTTTCGTCTAAAGCCTCTTGAATTGCATTTTCAATCGCTAAAGAAGAGGTTACACCTAACACCGGAACTTCTTTTAAATCAACTATTAAAACGTCATAATTTTTAATTGCACCGTGTTCTCTAGAAATAGCTTTCGCAACACCAAAAATCATCGGTCCGCTGAGATGAAATAATAAAACTCTACCGTTAGCTGAATCTAATATTTCTTTTTCTTCTGGATTCAAAGCAATCTGGTCATCGTCATCGGTAATCGCTTTCACCGACTTAGATTGAACTTCATCCAAACGAGCAATTGTTAAGATATTGGCAACAAACACCCCTACAGCAACAGCTACCATCAAATCAACAAATACCGTCAATAGTACAACACCATAAAGTATTCCTGCTGCTTTCAAAGATATTTTGTGAACTCGTTTGAGGAAACCCCAATCAATAATATCAATACCTACTTTTAAAACAATTCCTGCTAATACAGATAAAGGAATAACAGAAGTTAAAGGAGCAGCACCCAATACAACAATTAACAGAAATAATGCTCTACTAATACCCGATACCGCAGTTCTTCCACCAGCTTGAACGTTGACTACAGTTGCGGTTGTCGCTCCCGAACCAGCAACTCCTCCACATAAACCAGTAACTAGATTCGCGACTCCTTGAGCAACTAATTCTTTATTCGATTTATGTTCGGTACGGGTCAAACTATCAGCAACCAGACAAGTTAACATGCAGTCGATGGAACCAACTACAGCTAATATTATTCCTTCCACAAACATTAGTCTTAAATTACCAGGTGTGAAAGTAGGAATCACAAAATCAGGCAAACCAGGTCTAATTTCTCCAATAGTAGCAATAGTCCGAATTTCAATGTTGCGAAAAAATATCAAATAAATTAATGTACCGATAACCAAAGCAACTAGTTGAGGAGGAATAATTCTCTTTAATTTATTAGGGTAAAAGAATATAATTGCTATAGTAATGAATCCTAAAAGTGCTTCCCAAGGATTAGTATTTGCAATTAACCGTGGCAAATCTCCGATAACAGCAATTACCCCACCTTTGGGAGTTTCTTGACCTAAAAAAGGCGCTATTTGCAAGAAAATCAAAATAACGCCGATTCCCGTCATAAATCCCGAAACAACGTTATAGGGAAGCATCGTAATATATCTTCCCAATCGCAATATTCCGAACAGCATTTGAAATACTCCCGCAATCATAATTACGGTAAATGCCATTGCTAATCCTTGTTCGGTTCCATTAGCAGCAGTAAGTTCTGCAATCACCGCTGTCACAATCACCGTCATCGGTCCTGTGGGTTCGGAAATTAGACTTGGAGTTCCACCGAATAAAGCAGCGAAAAATCCGACTAATATTGCTCCCCACAAACCCGCTGAAGCACCAGCACCCGAAGCAATACCGAATGCTAAAGCCATTGGTAAAGCAACTACCGCTGCTGTTAATCCTCCCAGGATATCTCCTCGAAGATTACGGAAATGAATTTGATTAGTTATTTGCATAAAAAGAAAGGTTAAAGGTTAGAGGTTAAAGATAAAAGGTGAAAGGGTTAAGGTTAAAGGTTGAAAATTAAATACTCCTTACTTATTACTCCTTACTCATTACTCATTACTTATTACTTATTACTCCCCACTCTCAAATTAACGAAATAGTAATAAAGGAATATTGCTACTTCTGAGTAATTGAGCGGTGGTACTACCGATTACTAAATGACGAATGCGGCTGTGTCCGTAAGCTCCCATTAATAAAATATTTATATTTTGCTGGCTGATATAGTTAGCAATTACCTTTTCAGAATCACCTTCTAATGATTGGCAAATTGGCTGATATCCTGCTTTTTCTAATAATTGCTTAGCTTGATTAAGTCTGTCTGTTGCTGTTGTATCGGAATTGTTTTTAGCTACTGTTAGTAGATGTATTTCTAAATTTTGAAAACTGGGAGAATTTGTTAAAAAATCGAGTATCTTTTTACTCGTCGAACTACCGTCATAAGCTAATAAAATTCGCTCAATCGGCTTAAATTCAGCAGGAGTAACCAAGCAAGCTCTGTTGCTGCTGCGAACAATCCTATCAACATTAGCTCCTAAATGTCCCGCTGCAAAATCTGCTGCTTCTCCCCGTTTACCTAAGACAATTAAGTCACAATTATCTTCAAATTTATGCAAACAATCTACTAAGAAATCTGTTTTATGAATTAATTTGAATTCTTCTATTCCTTCTGCTTTTAAAGTTTGAGCTGCATTATCTAAAATTAATCTTGCTTTTCGATTATTAATTTTCGCTCTTTCATGTTCTAAATTTACTAATTCATTCAGTAGAGATTCGGAAGCACCAAACCCAATGCTACCGCTTAAATTACCGGTATCCGCAACTTTTTGAGAGCGAATATCGGTAACTGATAAAACTTTTATTTGAGCATTGAATTGATTTGCAAACCAAGCTCCATATTTATAAACATTTTCTGCAAATGATGAGCCGTCGGTACAAAGTAAAATGTTTTTCACGGTAATTTTGGATATTGAAAATAAGTAGGTGGACAAAAACATTTATGTCATTGCGAGCGAAGCGAAGCAATCGCAACACTTTGAGATTGCTTCGCTTCGCTCGCAATGACAAACGTACAATTAATTTTGTTTAAGTAGTTAGGAGTTTTTATGGGGAGTAGGGAATAGAGAGTAGGAAGTGGGAAGTTGAGTAAAGAAATTTATTCAATTTCAAAAACAACAAAAAGCTGATTCTCCCAACATAATTTTATTTTTCATTCGGTAAATTTGTCCCTCCCTCTCTCACTCTCTCCCTCTTCGGGTATCTCCCTGACGGGAGACGCTCCGCTAACGCCACTTCGCTCAACGGAGGGAACCTCCGCAAGCGAGTGGTCTCACTCCCTCACTCCCTTCATGTAGCAGCATCAGATTTCTGATAATCTGTCAATTTATCCATCAACGTAGCGCTAGCTTCATTGAGTCCAATAAGTTCTACTTCTGCTCCGTTACGACGGAATTTGAGTATGGCTTTATCAAGTACTTCTACTGCTCCTTGGTCCCACAGATGAGCTTTACTCAAGTCAATTGTGACGTTATCAATTACGTCTGTAAAATCAAAGGATTCTAAAAATTCATCTCTGGATAAGAAGAATATTTGACCGGCTACTTTATAGGTACAGTGAGAACCATCTTGACTCAATATTTTATCCACAAATACCAGTTGGGCAATTTTACGAGAGAAAAATACCGTACTCATGATAATACCTATTGCGACCCCTAACGCAAAATTTTTCGTGTAGATTGTCACGAGCATTGTGGTTAGCATTACCGCTGTATCTGTACGGGGAATGCTACGAATATTTTTGAAGGAATACCAGCGAAATGTCCCGATTGAAACCATTATCATTACGGCTACTAAAGCACCCATTGGCATTAGTCTGACGTAATCTTGCAATCCTAAAATAGCTATAAACAAAAATATCCCTGCTGCTAGGGTTGATAGTCTTCCCCTTCCCCCTGACTGAACGTTGATTACTGACTGTCCAATCATTCCACATCCAGCCATTCCCCCAAAGAATGCTGTGACCATATTTGCAATTCCTTGACCTTTTGCTTCTTGGTTTTTATCGCTGGGTGTATCGGTGAGTTCATCCACCAGGGAAGCTGTTAAAAAGGAAGCTAATAAACCAACTATTGCTAAGGTGATGGAGTAAGGCAGAATAATGTTTAATGTTTCCCAATTAAACGGTACTTGGGGAATCCCAAAAGCAGGAAATGCTGTAGGTAGTTTTCCTTCTTGTCCCACGACGGGAACTTCTAGTTTAAAAACGATTGATGCTATATTCATCACCGCTAAAGCTACCAAGGGGGAAGGAACCGCTTTGGTAAATATTGGCAGTATATAAATAATCGCTAGGGAAATAGCCGTAATCGCGTATACCGTTAGGGGAACGTTGGTTAATTGGGGTAGTTGAGCTAGAAAAATTAATACCGCTAAAGCGTTAATATAGCCAATCATTACTGCTCTGGGAATAAATCTCATGTATCTACCCAGTTTGAGAAATCCAAATATGACTTGAAAGACTCCCGTTAAGAAAGTGGCTGCAAATAAATATTCCAAACCATGTTCTTGGACTAAATCGGTCATCTGTAAAGCCATTGCTCCAGTAGCAGCAGATATTGAAGCTGGTCTTCCACCCAAAAACGCTGTGGTTATGGCAATAAAAAACGAAGCGTAAAGTCCAACTTCGGGGTCAACTCCAGCAATAATCGAGAAAGCTATTGCTTCTGGAATCAACGCCAATCCGACAACAGCACCTGATAAAATATCTTGGCGAGTATTAAAAAACCACTCTCGCTTCCAAGTTGTTAAGTTCAAACTATCTCCTAATATCTTTATCTATATAGTTAATGGTTATGGAATTACTACTCAAAATAACTTGGCTGTAAATCCAATTCAGTAATTAATAATCCCCGGTCAAAAAACCGATAATCCCCTAGAGAACTTCAAAGACACGCAAATCTATATCGCAGCCAAAATACTTGTTCGCTGCTAATCTCAGAGAGTAGTTAAAAATATTTATTTGGATTTCAAGACTTAATTTATAGCTTAAGGTGGACAATTCAAGCTATTCACAGCTATCGAAGAAATATTTATCTGCGACATCACCCATACCCGATTGCTATCAAATAATTACGGAAATGTGAATTACGTAACGCAAGCATATCATAGCCTTGTTACAAATCGCAACAAAAGTAGATGTAACTTCAGATTAATCTTTTTAAATCGAGAATTTAGTGATGATGATGTAATTAGAAGTAAAAAAATCAGTATATTTATATAGAACTTTTAATCCTTAAAATTAATATAAAAAAATAGTGGTTCTTCAGTAGTTGGTATGCTAACTTGCGGGGTCGTCTTTAGGCAGTCGGCATGAAATAAAGTAAAATTACTAAAAAGTAAACACATTTAATATAAAATCCTTACACAGTAAATATTTTAGGATTTTTTACTGATTATTTAGTATAGTAATAATTGAAGAACCAAAATAATTAAATTCAATAACTATTTAACCTGAATTCGAGATATTTTTTTAGTTAGTGTAATGGTACGAAATATAGGATAATTTCCATTTGTTTTAATTGAATTTCCCAGCTTCTTAAATACTTAAATATTTAAATACTTGCTTAAAAAATTATAAGATTATAGCTTTACTCATCTTTGCAACCGTGAAAACAATAAATCAACTTCTCTAATCCGCAATAACACCACAATCAAACCAAAAGCAATCAAACCAACTATCCCCGAAACACTCAATTGAACTAAATCAAATATTAATCCTTCAAACTGCCAAATTCTTTCAATTCCTAAACTCGTAACCCAAGAAAATAAACCCGCTATTACACTTCCTACAGTCAAACCTGAAATCGGTAAAATCCAATCTTTCCACGGTAAACCTTCAAGCTGACGATTTAAATATATCAGCAACATTCCCCCAGCAATTAAATTCACCCCCATCGAAGCGAATACCAAACCCGTCATTCCAAAACTATTTACCAAAACATAATCCAACACCACATTGAGCAAAATATTAAAAATGCTGATACGAAACGGAGTTTTAGCATCATTCAACGCATAACATACTCGCGTTAATATTTGTCTTCCCACACTAGGGAACATTCCCAAACTATAAGCGACCAAAACCGACGAAACCATCTGTACTGCTTGATTATCAAAAGCTTGACGCTGGTACACTATCTTAACAATGGGAGTCGATAAAGCCATCATCAAAGCACTCAAAGGTAAAATAATCAAAGCTGTAACTACAATGCTTTGACGAACCTGTTCTTTTAACTGATTCCATTCTTGATTCGCAGCTAATCTAGAAAATCTCGGTAATAGCGGAACCAACAAAATACTTGATAACAATCCTCTGGGAGTTTGAGAAAGTAACTCAGCATAGCTAAGAGTTGCAGCAGCTTGAGGGATAAAAGAAGCAAATCGCAAATCAACGTAAAGGTTGATATTTGACATACCAGCCGAAAGTGTTGCTGGAGCCATTAACCGCATAACTTCTTTAACCCCTTGAGAACGAAAATTAAACCGGGGACGAATTATCAATAAACCCTTTCGAGCTTGAACAATTAACTGCACAATCCATTGCAATACAGCACCAGCTAGAGTTCCCCCAGCCAAAACCATTCCACCCAAAACCAGATTTTGCGGTGCATTGATATTATCTCCCAAATACCAAGCTAAAATACCCAAACTGGATATCACAGCAATACTTGATAGCATCGGACTTACTGAAGGTAGCCAGTATAAATCCGCTGAATTCAAACTTCCAATTCCGACCCCAATTAATCCCGCAAATAAAGCCAGAGGAGCCATCATTTGAAGCTGTAAAATGGCAATTTCTCTGACCTGAAAATTCAATCCCGGTGCGACTAAATCAATTAAAAAAGGAGCAAAAATAATGATTAATACAGTAACCGGAATCAAAATCAAAGTTAATAAAGTCGCAATCGTAGCAATTAAATCCGCACTATCTTCCTCATCTCTTCTCGCTAAAACACTGACCAAAGCAGTATGTAACGGACCATTCAAACCACCAACCACAATCAGTAAAAATCCAGGAATAATATAGGCAAAATTAAAAGCATTCGCTACAGCACCCACACCAAAAGCCGCAGCAATACAGGTCGAACGTAATAAACCAAATATTTTACTAACAAGAGTTGCAGCAGCGACTATTCCGGCTATGTTTTTTAGTGATTTGGGCATTGGGGATTGGGCATAGGGGATTGGAAAAAACTATGAATTACTGATTACCAAAATCTAAAATTTAAAATTCAAAATTCAAAATTTAAAATTATTAAATTCCTAACTCATCACTCCTAACTCCTAACTCCTAACTTTTTAAAGCTGTTTGTAAAATAACTTCAATCAATTGCTGATAAGATAAACCGCTATTAAGAGCAATTTGAGCAAAGGAACGCTGGGGATGTAGTGTCGCATCAGCGTTAATATCTAATAGATAAGCTTGATTATTAGAAGAAATTCGGAAATCAAAAGTAGCATAATCCAATGGTTTGAGTAATTGCATTAAATCTAAACTCATTTCCCGCAACTTCCGCAACTGTGGAATATACAAATCAATATTTATTTTCTGGAAACCACCATATCTTTTTGCTTGTAAATCTAAAACTTGTTTTTCTAAAGATTTACCTTCTTTAGTTACAGTTTCCACCCCTCCGATAAATACCGGTTCATCATTCCCCACGACTCCTACAGTAATTTCTCGTCCTTGAATAAACTTTTCACACAATACAGCAGCTTGAAACTTTTGCTGCAATAATTCCACCTGATTCTGTAATTCTCCCAAACCCGATGATGCTTCCCAAAACTGCAAACCCAAAGAATATCCTTCACAAGCAGGTTTGAGAATACATTTCTCCCAAGGTGGCTGTGTTATTTCCTCACCAATTCCATATCTATACCAAGGTGGTGTTGAAATTCCTCTCCACTGCAAAACCGGTTTGAGAAAATCTTTATTCAAAGTCAGACTTTTCACCGTTGCATCTCCACCGGTGTAAGGTATTCCCAATTGTTCCAAAATCGCTGGTGCTAAAGCAGTACGGTTTCGAGATGTTGTTCTCACCGAAAGATTCCAGACGAATTCCGGAAGTTGATTGTGTTTCCATCTTTCTAATAAATTATCTAACGTACCAATTAAATCGACATCGTGACCGAGTTCTTTTAAATGAGTTGCTACTGCTTCAACTTCTTCAGTTTCTCTCCAATGGTAGTGAGTTTCTTCCCTAGCACTAGGGTTTGACATGATGTCCGATTCATTCTCGAATAAAATTCCGATTTTTAACATTGTTTTTGCAAAAGAATTAACGTTAATTTATCCCTATAAACGGATAATAATCAAAAAATATTTACGATTCATCAAATCGATTTTATTAAACGAATCAAAAATAGCAACGAAAAAATAGTTTTTTGACGATATCAACTTTCTCTAAGTTTAAATACTGATTTAAGATAAAAAATTCAGTATCAAATTCTTGATTGTCTTAACTTAAATCAATACTTCTACATCTAAATACATTGTTATCAAGTTAAATTGTGATAAAAATTTATTTTTACCCCTGTTATTGATATAAAATCTCATTATTATTGAATTAATTCTCATTAAGGCAACGAGTTTTCAAATGTATAAAAAAGTTAACTTTTTTGGTTCAGTAAAAAATTTTGTATAATCGGTTGGGACGTTTGCATCGTTTTTTGGTTTTTCCAATATTAAGGCTTCGTAAATTGATTTAATAAAGTGTTTTTATAAGCAGATAATTATAAATTTTTAGTGGGTTGCATGAACCCCAATTAATCGCTTCCTAATACAACTTGGAGCAAAAAGAATTATTTTATCTATAACTCATCACCAGTTACCGGAAATAATATTATTTATGGTTTATGGCTTTCTTAATAACTGCATAAGTCAGTAAAGCCTTCACCTATATAGTAATTAGAAGAAAGCGAACAAGAACAATAGAAAAAGACTATATTCCCTATCTAAAAATTATTTATAAATCAAATTCCTATGTAACCAAAACCTTTTGCAATACAACCCTGAAGAATAACCATGAAAAAACTTATTCTCCTGCCATTGTTGGTGATTCTAATACTATATGGATTATTCAGTCACGCTAGTGTGAATCGCGCAGCGTCCGCTTCAAATTGCACCATTGCGACCCATTCAATCCCTATCAGCAATGGAACCATTACCTACAACCAGCTTGGTACTGGACAACCAATCTTATTACTACACGGACTATTTGCCGAAAAAGAGCAGTGGAATAACATCATGTGTCAGTTGAGTAAGGCAGGTTATCAGACGATTGCTCCCGACTTACCAGGTTACGGTAACAGCACTGGATTCACAACTAGAGACTATACCTTAGACAATCAGGTTATATTGCTGCACGAGTTAACAAATAGATTAGGAATTGACTCCTTTGATATAGCCGGGAGTTCTATGGGAGGAGCAATCGCCAGTCTTTACAGCCAGCGTTACCCGGAACAGTTGCGTAGCGTTGCCTTTATCGGTTCACCTTTAGGTGTGACTGATTGGGCTTCAAGCGTCAGAAATTCTATTTTTAATGGTATAAACCCCTTTATTCCAATCACTGAAGAACAGTTTGACCTAGAAATTAGTCTGTTGTTTGTCACTCCTCCTACTATCCCTGATTCAGTTAAAAGAGAGAAGGTAAACGACTACATTACTCGTAACCGTCACTATCAAAAGACTTGGGACATCGTAAACTTGTACGATGACGTACTGTGTCAAAGGCGATTAACTCAGCTTCCAACCCTTGCTATTTGGGGTACAGAAGACAAAATATATGATATTCGTGGAGTATCTCGGCTAAAACGCTGTATTCCCCAAAGCCAAATTATCCGATTACCAAAGGCTGGACATTTGTTACTAATAGAAAATTCAAAGGAGGCAATGGGGAATTACTTAAAATTTCTGTCTAAGTTCCAGAATTAGATAAACGATTTCAAGCTTACGTGCTTATTTTTCATCTTTTTCATCTTCTCCCAACCAAACCATATCCTCATCAACATCAATCACCATCAAACCAGATTTATCTAAACTTTTTCTTACCTGATGCCATCTAGCAACTAACTGCATCGGTGAACCTTTGATTAAACCTACTAACTCTAACTTCCCATCAGAGTGAGTCAAGATATAGCGAAACCGTTTTACCGAACCGTTACAGCGCTGACGTATTGCTTCTACTAACTTCATTGCTTCGATTATCGGTAATTGGAAATGAGTCGCGTGTTTTACAGGTCGGGGATGGAATAAATATTGAGGAATTACACCCAAGCGATGCAAGCGTTTGTACAGTTCAGTCATTGTATCGACTTCTGCATTAACTCCTCTCATCAAAGCAATTTGTGAGGTTAACAAACAACCTGCTTGTCGTAAATTAAATAAGGCTTTTTCTGCTAAAGGTGTGATTTCACGAGGGTGGTCAAAATGACATTGAAAGACTATTTGAAATCTGGAATTATACTGATTTAAAACTGATAATAATTCTGAATCTGTAGTGAAGCGAGAGGGAAGGAAAGCAGGTAGTTTGCTACTGATACGAATTTGCCAAATATGAGGAATTTGAGATAGTTCGGCGAATAAGTTAGCCAAACGACGAGTACTGCAAACCATTGGGTCACCACCGGAAAGCAGAACATTATCGATTTCAGGATGCTGTTTAATGTAAGATATTGCTTCCTGTAAATCCTCGATAGTTTCCTTGACCATCACATCCTTACTCATCAACCGTCGCCGAAAACAGTAGCGACAGTGACCTGCACAAGCTTGAGTGACTATTAATACTGCTGTTTGCTCGTATTTATGTTGTAAACCAGGAATTACAGTAGAAAATTCCTCTCCGCTAGTATCTAACGAACCGATATCGCTGGCTTCGTCATCGGATGGAATTAACAATTGACGTAACGGGTCTGATGGATTTTGCCAATTTACTAAGTTAGCGTAACCTACAGGAACCATTACAGGAAAACGTTGTTTTGCTTGATTAACACGCTGTTTATCGGAATCATCGAGAGACAACCAATTTTCAGCAGAGCTAGATAATTTCAGACTTTCAATTAATTCATCCCGCCAATTTTTAAACTGCGGAAGTTTCTCGCAAACTAATTCTCTCATCGGTTATAGCTCCCAGCATATCTACTCAACTTTAAGAGTACAGGATTAACAATATTTTAGTTTTAAGTTTTAATAATGCAATCAAATTAAAAATTTATATATTTCAATAGATTTAAACACATAAGTATTTTTACTAATATAAATTGTCAATTTTATCCTGGCTTAAGAGTAGATAATTTGTAAAATGATGTTTATGAGTAATTTGTCAAAATTCTAATTTAGGACTTTGTACTGTTATGAAAGACTCTTTACGCAGCTTTAAAGCTTATTCAAAACATTTACAAAAATCGAGTATAAACCTTTTGAAAGGCTATCCTTTTGATTACGCAAGCAAAAAAAATCACTTAGATATTTCTACTTATAAATATCAATGGAGCAGTTTTACAACTCCGATAAAAAAACGCTCCGGATTGGCAAATATCAACGAAAATCGCATTCATAACATGCAGTTAGCGGCTGCTAATATAGATGGATTAATTATTCAACCGCAAAAAATTTTTGGTTTTTGGAATCGCGTTCCTCGTCCGATTGAAAGAAATGGTTTTCGTTCGGGACCAATGTTAGTTAGGAATAAATTAATTAATGATGTCGGTGGTGGTTTATGTCAGATTTCCACGACTTTATTTAATGTCTTGCTTTGGGCTAATTTTGAAGTTATGGAACGTTCTAACCACAGCATTGATGCTCATGGAGACAAACGTTTTTTTACACTAGGTCAAGATGCGACTGTAGCCTATGGTTATAAAGATTTGATTGTCAGAAATATTAGCAATATACCTTTACTATTAAAATTACAGGTTTTTCCAGAAAAAGCCGAAGTTACAGCCAGTGTTTGGGGAATTGAAGAAAAACCATTTGATATCAAGGTTGAATCAAACGTTTTACAAGAGTTAACCTTACCAGATGCTGGAATGTCTGGCTGGAAAGTTCAAACAAAGAGGTTTATTTTAGAAAAAGATAAATTTGATATTGATTCGGAATGGGAAAGTAATTATCAGAATATTGATATTTATAAACCTTTTGTTCCAGCAGTTACAGGTTAAGATTTACCTCACACAATTTTCAACATTTAATTAGAGATATAGAATTAAATCAAGCAACAAAAGTCTACTTCGTGGACTATGTGGACTATATCGATTTAATCATCAAATTCAACTTCTGCAAATTGTTCTAGAAGGATATCTATTATATATTTCATCCCTGCTGATGAAATATAATACTCTTGAGTTTCTTCGTTCATGCGAATTGGTAAATTTTCAATCGCAATATGTTTACCTTTAAATTCAATATTATACGTGGCATTTTGGTCAACTAAAATTTCCGAATTGTTTATTTTCGTTTTCTTCGCCATAGGTATAAAATTATAGCTATATTTCTCTGAATGTAAAATAATTATCCCATGAAAACCCGTTTAATCCAATCTCCCACTTTACATAATTTTATTTCACAAGTACTTAAACCTCATTCTTTATTACCAGAAGCACAAACAGCATTAATTAATCATTTAATCGAAGCGAATTTATGGGGTATAGATTCTCATGGAGTCCAGCAAATTATTGGCTATGATAAAAGTCTCAAAAGTGGACGAATAAACCCCAAACCAGAGATAAAAGTCATTTCCGAACGTCCTAGTTTGATTCGTATAGACGCAAATGCAGCACCCGGACAATATGCTGCAAAAATTGCAATGCAAATGGCAATTATTAAAGCTGGTAAAACAGGAATAGCGGTTGTCGGTGTTACCAACAGCAATCACTTCGGTGTTGCAGGATACTATACCAGAATGGCTACCGAAGCAGGAATGGTTGGTTTTGCGACCACAGACACCAATGTTGTCGATTTAGCTCCTTTCGGTGGAAGAGTTGCCAAATTGGGTAATAATGCAATTTCTTGGGGAATTCCTACAGGTACGAGTAAACCAGTAATTATCGATATGGCTGCTGGTGCTGTCAGCGGTGGAAAGGTCAAGCATTTTGCTTATCAAGGTTTAGAAATACCCTTAGGATGGGGGCTGACAGCAGAAGGTAAGCCAACAAATAATCCTCAAGAAGTAGCTGTTAATATACCTGCTTCTTATAAAGGTTCCGGTTTAGCATTTATCTCAGATTTATTATGTGGTCCACTGCTTGGAACTGCAACAGCAATGTTTAAAAATAAAGCAATTCACGATGCAGAAAATGGAACCGGACATTTATTTATAGTTATAGATATAGCAGCTTGGACTGATAGAGAAAAATGTTATGAAGAAGTACAAAAAGCAATTAATTCTCTGCAAGCAACTCCCCGATTAGAAGCAGAACAACCAATTTATTATCCCGGTGAATTAGAAATAACTACTCGCGAACAACGCTTACAAAATGGAATTCCTATACCTTTATCTTTAATTGAAACTCTTGCAGAATATTTTGGCAGTGATATTGTTTCCGAATATCTAACTTGCACGTCGAAACAATCTGAATAATGCTATCCCGGTAATTAAACTAGATAAAACAGTAGTTATCAAAATTCCACTTCCAAATCCGATAGTAAAAGCAGCATTGAAATTCCAGCTATATCGGAATAAAAAATAAACAATCAAACCGATAGCTAAACCTATAAATACGCTGAGAATTAAACCTATTAAAGAAACTAAAAACCATGCAAAAGTTTTATCTATCTGTCTCCTGATTGTTAACCATTTAGCGATGGAAGTAGCTATAATTACTCCTATCAGAGAACCAATTAACTGTCCGTTAAAACCTAATAATAATCGACCGATAAAAGTTCCTAAAAACAAACCAGCGAGAAATCCAAATAAAGTTTCAATCAAAGACCAAAAATCAAACTTGATTCGCTGTCTTAACACTAAATAATGCATTATTTCTACAGGAACCCAGGTCACAACCGCTGCTAACATAGCGTAGCGAGAACCGATATTAGAACCAAAAATAGAAATTACCGCTCCCCTAAAAATAGTACGGATAAATAAGCCGAAACCAATACCGACAAAGTTAGATAATGTCCATTGATAGAAAAATCCAGCGTTCGCTTTTGATTTCTCAATTGATAGATTATCAGCTTGATTTTGCGTTGGTAAACTTACAGCAGTTGAATTTACAGGTTCATAAATATTAGAAGGTGCAACAGTTTGTATTGGTAAAGTTGAAGTCGGCTTGATTTCTGATAACCTTTGTAGAATTTCTTTAGTATTTTGAGGACGTTGAGAAGGTAATCTCATCATCATCCAGTCGAGAAAACCTTTTAAATCAGATGAAATATTTACAACAGCATCGTGCCATAATAATTCATCGTTTTGAGGATTGTAAAATTGATTTGGGTCTTTTGCTGTGAGTAAATAAACAAACGTCCTTCCCAAAGCGAAAAAATCCGATTGCTGCATCGCTTGACCGTTTATTTGTTCCGGTGGAGTATATCCAGCCGAAATCACCCCCGTCACCTTTCCTTCCGCTTGAGCTTGCCAGTAAGTATCTGTAACTACTCGTGCTGTACCAAAGTCAATCAGTGCTAGACCACCATCAGCTTTTAACATAATATTAGGTGGTTTAATATCGCGATGAAAAAAGTTTTGCTGATGAACCTGTTGCAAAATAATAGTTAGTTCCTGCAACCACTGTATAGCCATTCTTTCATCAATTGGACGATATTCACGCTGTTTAATATATTCGTATAAGTCCATTCCCTCGATTTTTTCCATTATCAAACAGTGCAAAGGTTCCTGACTGTTTCGAGGATGAAAAACAAAATATCCGTCATCTTCAACTTGCGGAATTCCGGGGTAATTTAGTTGAGATAAAACTTCAGCTTCTCGTTGGAATAATTCAATAGCTTTAGGAAAATTATTGTGGAGAATTTTGAGAACTTTTAACTGATTATTACGCTCTTTTATTTCATAAGTTTTACCGAAACCCCCACCTCCGAGATATCTTACAACTTTATAACGTCCTTGTAGCAGTAATTCCGAACCACATCCCAGACAAAAAATTATATTATCAGGATTATCTTCAGGTTTGGGACAATTAGGATTTATACAAAGATTCATTGTTTTGGGGAATTAAACATAGAGAGAGGGAGAAAAGCGGTAGTTACAACTTTAACCTTTGACCTTTGACCTTTAACCTGTTATGGAATAATTTCTACTATTGTTCCTACTTGTACTACTTTATATAACTCATCAACATCTTGATTTTTTAACGACGGACAACCCCAAGTCCAATTATTTAGATTATCAATCATGTTATCGCTTCCCTGTGGTACTCCATGAATACCGACCTCACCCCCAATAGAATCAAACCAAGAAATTTGACCTTCTCTTTTAGCTTGAAAATGCTTTCTCCAAGATGCAGAATTGGGATAATCCAACCAAATAAACTTTGACCATGAAGGATGAGGATATAAATCTTTAATCCGGAAAATACCCTCTGGAGTACGTCTATCACCTTCTCGAAATTTATCCCCTCTAGGACTGCTACCAAAAACTACCGGATAAGATTTAATTGGCTTTTGATTATAATAAAGCGTGATTTTACGCTTTGATTTTTCAATTAAAACAGAAGTTTTGCTTTTATCTATATATTCTCTAATCAATTGCTCAACCTTGTCACCGTAATTCAATAACTCATCTTCAGAAATCAGAGAATGAATATTTTGTACAGAATCACATCCTTGAAAACAAAAAACTTCCGGAATCTTCCCAATCGGAAAAATAAATCCCAACCTAACCAGTAGAAAATATAGTGCTGATGTGGTAAAAATTAAAAGCAATATAATTTTTATTCGATTTTTATATTTTAAATTCATTTAATAATAAGCATATTTTTTTAGCGAATCAACCTTAGCACAACGGTAAACCTCACCCCCTTCCGCTCTCCAAGTTAGCGGCTACGGTGTACACACAAATCTCGAATTTAGTCACATCCTCACCTAAAAGCCCCCTAACCCCCAAGATTGGGGGGAAAAAGAGTTTTCAAAGTCCCCCATAATTGGGGGATTTAGGGGGCTAGGGACATCCAAATTTAGATAGATAGTACTCGTGTGTACACCGTAGCCTTGTTAAAGAGAGGGTGTAGTAGTAAATATTTTTCCCAATCCATAATTTCTTAACTCTATGACTAATGAAATGCGTCGCGAATTTGACAACCGCGAAGAATTGATAGCCTACCTCAAGCAAGAATTTCCCGAAGTTGCAAAACGAGACGAACATATCAGCGAAACAATCGGTGGACGTAAAGCAGCACAAAAAAAATTACAAAAAGTAGACCCAAAAAGATACGCAAAAACACGTAACTTTCTCACAGGAGAAGTCACCAAACTTTCCCCTTATCTCCGCTACGGTGTGTTTAGTTTGAAAGAAGTAAAAGAATTTGCTTTAAATAAAGTTAATAACGATGACGATGCAGCGAAGCTAGTTAATGAATTAGGTTGGCGCGATTATTGGCAAAGATTATATGTAAAATATGGTGATGGAATTTGGGAAGATAGAGAAGAATATAAAACTGGCTATAGCTTAGCCGAATATGCTCCCGAATTATCACAAGAAATAAGAGAAGGTACAACCGGATTAGTCTGTATCGATAACTTTAGTCAAGAATTGCGCGAAACCGGTTATCTACACAATCACATTCGCATGTGGATGGCAGCTTATATCGTACATTGGCGGAAAACTCGCTGGCAAGCCGGAGCAAAATGGTTTTTAGAGCATTTACTAGATGGAGACCCAGCTTCTAATAATATGTCATGGCAATGGGTAGCAAGCACCTTTAGTCATAAACCTTATTTCTTCAACCGTCAGAACTTGGAACGCTATACCGACGGAGTTTATTGTAAGCGATGTCCTTTATATAGGAATTGCGATTTTGAAGGAAGTTATGAACAATTAGAAGAGAAATTGTTTCCTAAAAAAGAATTTAGTCGTAAGCCAAATAGTCAAAGTTTTCAGAAAGGAAAAAGGAAGAAAAGGTAATTGGTAATTGGTAATTGGTAATTGGTAATTAAAAAATATCAAAATGTAGGTTGGGTTAGGCGCACGGAAAATTAATAATATAACTAATAATTTACATTATTGCGCCGTAACCCAACATTCAAGCAAGTTTATGGAGAGGTAAATTCCGAACAATTTTCTGAAATACTTGAGCAACATCGCAGCTTTCACAAAGATTGAGATTTTTAATCGAAAAAATTGCGATCGCAATTTTGGGTTACAACACGATTAGTATAGATTCTCGTTACATTCTCGTCACATATTTGATTTTATTTTCCTATCTAACCCAACCCACTCACTTCTGCTACCCTAAATAAATATACAAACACGAAAACGTCGCAGCTATGTCAGTTGCTCCCAACTTGCCTATACCAGACGAAAATGATGTAATATTTCCCCCAGGGGATTTAGAAAGTAACGAACCACCATTGGAAAGCGAACTGCATCTACGTCAAATCATTTTGCTACTTCAATGTTTAGAATTATTGTGGCAAAATCGTAATGATTTCTATGCTGCGGGTAATCTAACGATTTATTATAGTTCCCGCAAACGAAAATATGAAGACTTCCGAGGTCCCGATTTTTTTGTAGTATTAGGAACCGAACGCAAAACTCGTAAAAGTTGGGTAGTTTGGGAAGAAGATGGTAAATACCCAAATTTGATTATCGAACTGCTTTCAAATTCAACCTCAGCTACAGATAAAGGTTTGAAAAAGCAGATATATTAAGATGTTTTTCGCACTCCCGAATACTTTTGGTTTGACCCACATAACTTAGAATTCGCTGGTTTTGTTTTGCTCAATGGTAAGTATCAACCGATTGAAACCAACGAACAAGGATGGATGTTTTCAGAACAAATTGGTTTGTTTTTGGGAGTATATAAAGAGAAATTGCGCTTTTTACTTCAGAAGGTGAGTTAGTTCCTACACCAGAAGAAGTCGCAGAAAAACAGAAGCAACGAGCCGATATTTTAGCTGCTAAGTTGCGGGAATTGAATATTGACCCGGATTTGTTGTAACTTTATTTATCGGAGTTCATCCCAATTATCTCAGAAGAAAAGACGTTGAAATTGTTTATTCCTTAGAAGATTTAGCAAACCAAATTTTGAAATAACTAAATTTAATTATTCTTGTCTCTCAAAAATAAAACACTCTTAAGATAGATTTGATATTTATGTGAACTAACTGTATTATGAATTTCGTCAAGCAAAAATCAG
>JBCBHT010000031.1:0-42648 GCA_038525335.1 Cyanobacteria bacterium J06621_15
TTCAGTTTTCCAGAAATTTTACCAGAAAGCTTAACGGGGTAGAATTTATTATTATCTACTTCTGGCTTGGTTTGTAAAATTGGTTGAGTCCGTTCCCATAAAATAGTTATATCTAGGATTTCTACGACAGTATTGCTTAATCTTGTAGCGCTGACGATAAATATTATAAATGCTGCATTGAAAGCGACAAAGGTTCCGGTAGAAAAATCTTGTCCCTGAAACTGTTGTGTTATCGCAACAGTTAAACTGAATAGGAAAATCGAACTTAATATCGGTACTATTGCGTTAAAAGCTGTAACAATGTCTTCAACAAATTGAGTACTCAACATTAACTTTACTTGCTGAGTGTATTTTTTGACCCAGCAAGCAAAAGCTTCGGATTCAGCAGCAGCTACTCTTAGTTTAGAAACTCCACCAATTAACTGTACAGTTAAACCAAATATGTCCCCAGACAGTTGCTGTAGGGGACGCATTTTTTTGCGGATAATTAAACTGGATATAGTAGTAATTGTAATTATACTTAAACCTATAGCAAGAGCAATCAAAGATAAATTAAAGCTATAAAAACCTAATAATAATATATTTAATAATGAAAATAAACTAGTAAATAAAATTCGTAAAATGCTTCCATTCAAACGCTCGCGAATTTCTGTGATAGCATAAACCCGGTTGTGTAAATCTCCTGTAGAATATTGACGAAAAAAATCGGGTTTTAATTTGAGCAATCTATCCCAAACAGCAGCTTGAATATCGTGATTAATTTGAGTTTGTAATCTGAGAATAATAAAAGTTTGAGCTGATTGAAATATTGCAATTCCGAAACTAGCTGCAAATAATCCCAAACCCATCTGAATTAATAAACTACGGTTTGCATCGGGAATAGCGTAGTCTATTAATATACCCGTAATCACTGGTACGAGCATCCCGAAAAAAATGGCGATCGCACCCGTACAGATTATTTTAAATAAATCCGCTGTACGCTTGTGTAGAGAGAGTTTAGTAATATCCCAGAAAGTAATTTCTTTGTCTGGTAAGGGACGATAAAAAGTATAGGCAAGGGGAATTAAATTTGCTACTGAATTACGATTTATAGATTTACGAGTTAAGTTTACAGGGTCGAGTATTTCAGATTTATTCGATTTACTTGGTAAAATAGCAACGGGTTGTTCTTCCTTAGTAAAAGCTAGTAAAGCATCACAATTATGATTCCACCAATTACCAGTAAGGGTTACTCTACGGATACGAAAACCACAAGCATCAGCAATTGTTTGAATATCGGTTAAATTACCGGATTTTGTTGGGAAAGAGATATTAATTCCTGAAGCTTTTCCTACAGCACCAACAGCAATCAATAAAGGAGTTTCTTCTTGAGGAATATTATCAATGGGATTAATAATTGATGCTAATTCCCGTAATGATTTATCTTTCATATTTGGTAGTTGGTAATTGGTAATTGGTAATTGGTAATTGGTAATGGGTAATAGTTAATTGTTTATAAAAAAAATGGTATTTTATTATCTATATATAAATATCATTACAGTAGAGATTAGACTTATTATTTGATTGTAATGTTTATTTTTTGAGATGCTTTATTTATTTGTTAAAATTAAAGTGCTTAAAGGTATATCTATACATCTTATTTCCGTTTAATAATTGATTGTTACTGTCACATATCCTAGGAGTTTTAATGATTTTTATATGAAAGTTAATCATTTATTAGTTGTTTGATTTTACGATGTTTTTTGTAGATATAATCATTGGTGCGTGACGGTATTATCATCCATCTAAATTATGTTTGATAATTGATTGTGACCATCACTCACCCTACAAATTTCTATAATTTTTTTTACATACATTTTATATGTTTTTTTATTTAATTAATTATTCGTTTCTAAATTAATTAATTTCTGATAAACTTCACCTTGTTCCCATAGTTCTTCATGGGTGCCACGTTCAACAATTTCCCCTGCTTTCATGACGATAATTTCATCACAATCTCTTATCGTACTCAGACGATGAGCTACTAAAATACAGCTACATTCACGTTTTCTTAAATTTTCTACAATAATTTGTTCGGTTCGAGTATCTAAAGCAGAAGTTGCTTCATCCATTACTAATATTGACGGATTATTAACCAAAGCACGAGCAATTTCTAATCTTTGTCGTTGTCCACCACTTAAGTTAATTCCTCCTTCAAGTAATTCACCGTCATATCCTCCAGGGATTGACATTATTGTCTCGTGAATTTCAGCATCCTGACAAGCTTTTATCAATTGCTCGTCGGATACCGAAGGATTCCACAAGGTTAAATTATCGCGTACCGTTCCCCCAAAAATAAATATATCTTGTTCTACCAAGGATAAATATCGAGCTAATACGTGACGGGGAATTTGATTACGTGGAATACCATCAAAAAGTATTTCTCCTTCCCAAGGTTGATAAAGTCCACAAATCAATTTAGCTATTGTCGATTTTCCCGAACCACTCACACCTACCAAAGCAATTCTTTGTCCCGGCTGTAATAATAAACTAAAATCTTTGATTAAAGGTGCTTCCACAGGAGAATAACCAAATGTAATATTCTTTAATTGAATATAACCCTGTAAATTCTGAATTATCCCTTGTGTATCTTCCTCTCTCCTCACTTCCTCATCAAGAGAATTTCCCAACACATCATCCAACCGATTTAAATCCCCTTCCAATTCCTGAAGAATCGTACCAAAATCGACTAAAGTATTAACTGGTTGCTGAAAGCTCAACATCAAACTTTGAAACGCTATCAACATTCCGATACTTAAATTCCCATCCATAACTCTCCAACCTCCAACTACAAGAATTAATGCTGTAGTTAATGAGGTTAACAATAACGGTAAAATCCCTAGTATTTGATTTGTAACTTCTAATTCCTGCTGTGCTGTAACTGCTTTCGTGTAGTGTCCCGACCATCGAGCAAAGAAGTCAGATTCCAAAGCCGATGCTTTCAAGGTTTCAATACTTTGCAGTGCTGCAATGCTTACTCCTGCTGCTTTTCCCCAATCCTGCATTAAACGCATGTTAGCATCTACTCTGTGTCTAGCCACTCGTTGTAATGCCAATCCGTTAATAGCAGAAAAACAAATACCAATTAAAGTTAATATTCCATCATAAGCAAACATTACCGCAGCATAAAACAGTATCATGACCGTATCGATGACTGTAGTAGCCAACTGTCCGGAAAGTACCTCAGCTACCTTATTATTCAATTTCAAACGGTTACTGACTTCCCCAGCATACCTTTGAGCATAAAACTGTATGGGTAATTCCAGTAAATGCCATAAAAAACGAGACGACATTCCTACCGCTAATTTTATTCTGAGTTTCCGCAAATATCGCAACCGCAATAATATTAGTAATCCTTGAAAAATTGCAGTAACAATCATTCCTAAAATTAAAGGACGCAGCCATTCGGTACGATTTTCTACTAAAATTTCATCGATAAATATCTGGGAAAATACCGGGATAGCCAAACCAGGTAAGACTAAAAGAAATCCTGTTAAAACACAATATAATATTGCTCCAATTGAACCTCGTAAGCGTTTAACTAAAGCTAAAATAATACTTGCTTTGCTTCCTCCCGGTTCAAAATCATCTCCCGGTTCCATGGTTAATACGACACCGGTAAAACCTTCATCAAATTCTTGCCAAGAAATCTTACGGGGACCGGTTGCTGGGTCGTTAACGTAAACCCAATTTTTGGTTAATCCTTCTACTACCAGGAAATGATTGAATTCCCAAAAAACTATATAAGGTGGAATTAATTCTTGAAGCTGTTCGAGATGTTCTGCTTTAAAACCATCCGCAATCATTCCGTAATTTCTAGCAGCAAGTATTAAATTAGAAGCTTTACTACCGTCACGGGAAACACCACATTCAATGCGAAGTTCTGTTAGAGAAACGATACGATTATAGTAAGCAAGAATAATCGCAAGGGATGCAGCACCACATTCCACTGCTTCCATTTGTAGTATTGTAGGAGTTTTGACACGCACGACGGTACGAAAAATCGATAATATTCCTCAATTATCCGATGAGAAAGCAGTTAAAAAGGATTTATGAAGCAAAATTTTAAATTACAGAGGAAATTATTGATAATTAATGCACCTGTATAAATTATTTTTGAATAAATTTGATAATTGGTGCGTGACGGTAGTTTCATACATCTAATTATGTTTTATAGTTTATCGTGACCGTCACGCACCCTACAGAGTGTTTATAGATAATTTATAAATAAAAAAGACGCTGCAATTGCAACGTCTACATGTAAATTAATTACGCTTTCCGATAACAACCAAATTGCATCGAGAATGTAGCCATACCGGAAGTAAGAGAACGCAAGTTACCGGAATATCCAAACATCTGCGTTAAGGGTACTTCAGCACGAACAATTGTAAATCCTTGATGAGAAGATGAACCCAACAATAAACCTCTTCTAGAAGATAAATCTCCTTGAACTCTTCCCAAAAATTCCTCTGGTGTTTCCACTTCAACTTGCATTATTGGTTCGAGTAAATGAGGTTTTGCTTTCATAAAAGCTTGAGCAAATGCTTGTTGAGCAGCCATTCTAAAAGCGAATTCGGAAGAATCAACCATATGATGGGAACCGTTTTCTAAAACGATTTTGACTCCCATGACCGGATATCCTTCTAACATTCCCAAATTCATTGCTTCCAGAAAACCTTTTTCTACTCCTCCGATATATTCTTTAGGAATCGCACCACCAAAGACTTTATTTTCAAATACAAACTGTTCTTCACAAGGTTCAATATACCCAACTACATGAGCGTACTGTCCCGGACCGCTGGTTTGTTTTTTCAATTTATAGTCAAAGGTTGCTCGTTGAGAAATTGCTTCTCGATAGGATACTTTGGGTTTACCAACTGCAATATCTAAGAAATATTCCCGCTTCATCCGCTCGATGTAAATTTCTAGGTGCAGTTCACCCATACCGGAAATCAATGTTTCATTCGATTCCTTATCTACTTTGACACGAAATGTGGGGTCTTCTTTTTGAAAGCGATTTAAAGCTTTAGAAATTTTATCCAAATCCTGATTTTTCTGCGGTTCAATTGCCAAAGTAATTACAGGTTCTGGTACAAAAATGTCTTCTAAAGATACTCGTATTTCTGACGAACAGAATGTGTCTCCTGAAGCACAATCAACACCTAAAAGCGCCACAATATCACCAGCGACAGCTTGTTTGATATCCTCTCGTTTATCAGCGTGCATTTTTAATAATCTACCAACCTGCACCTTTTTCCCAGTCCGGGAATTATAAATGGTGTCACCTTGGTTAAGAATACCTGAATAAACGCGGATATAGGTCAACTGTCCGAAAGACTCCATCGTTAACTTAAACGCTAAAGCAACAAAGGGAGCATCGGAATTCAGTTTGATATCAACAGATTCACCAGTTTCAAAAACTGTTGCGGTAATGCAATCCTTATCTACAGGAGAAGGTAAATAAAGGGAAATTGCATCTAGTAAATTCTGCACTCCTTTATTTTTAAAAGCAGAACCCAATAATACCGGTACAAGCTGCAAATTCAGAGTTGCTTGACGGATAGTATTCCAAATCAACTCTTGAGAAACTTCTTCACCTTCTACCAATTTCTCTGTCATCTCTTCAGAAAACAAAGATAAAGTATCGAGCATTTTTTCTCGCGAATTTTCCGCTTCCTGCTTCAATTCGTGAGGAATTTGTGTTTTAACCCAAATTTCGCCATTCTCACCTTGATAAAAATGAGCTTCCATTGAAATTAAATCGATAACCCCTTGAAAATCGCTTTCAGCACCAATAGGATATTCAAGCAACAATGCATTCAAATTCAAAGATTCATGCATTGCTTCCACAACTTTGAATGGATTTGCACCAATCCTATCCATCTTATTGACAAACGCTATCCGAGGTACGCCATAACGCTTCATCTGTCTATCAACAGTAATCGACTGAGACTGTACCCCAGCGACAGCACAAAGTACCATTACAGCACCATCAAGCACCCTCAAAGCACGCTCAACTTCAATCGTGAAATCAATATGTCCCGGAGTATCAATCAAATTAATCTGCGTATCATTCCATTGACAGCTAGTAGCAGCCGAAGAGATAGTTATACCGTGTTCTCTCTCCAAATCACCAAAGTCCATAGTGGCACCCTTACCACCACCACGTACTTCCTCAATCGCATGGATTCGACCCGTGTAGAAGAGAATGCGCTCGCTCAATGTCGTCTTTCCAGAGTCGATGTGAGCAGATATACCGATATTTCGGATGCGCGTTCGGGGAACAACCATGATATTTGTCCTAATTTAATAAATGTACGTCTTTCCTCAGTTTCGGAAAGAGCCAGGATTGTCAATTATCCTTATATTACAGTTATACTACATTATCTGTAAAAGTCAACCGATTTTAGATTTTGAATTGAACCAGTTCAAAACCCTGGTTTATACACATAACACACAACTAATGTAGAGACGTAGCACTGCTACGTCTCCCCGTGTGTTGATGAGGTTAATTTAAATATTCAGTTTCAGCATTGATGATAATTAATTGGCTATAGGATTTCTAATTGAATTTTGTTAGCGTAGCGTGTCCCCAGGACATACAAAACTCAGTATACTCAACTGTTCCCTTTTCTTTAAGAAAGATTCAGAAATCAAATCGGATTCCTATATATAGGATTACTATTTGATTATTGTTAGCGGAGCGTGTCCGAAGGACATAAAACACGTAGGGGAGGCAGTTTGCGGTGTAGATTCTCTTCCCGCAAAACTGCCGTTGTGTTGCTTGCTGCGCGCAACGCACCATTGGGTCTTGGTTTCGGTGCGTTAGGCTAAAGCCGTAACACACCCTACAAATACCTAATTTTATATGTCCTATCGGACACGCTACGCTAACAGAAATCAAACCGGATTCCTATATATAGCAATCCTATATGAGTCGTGAGAAAGATAGGTGCTAGAAACCCGGTTTTTCCGAAAAACCGGGTTTCTCAAATCTCACAAATGATTTAGGAATGCTATAAGATTAACCTCACCCTGTCCTTACGGACATCCCTCTCCTGATTAAGGAGAGGGAATGTGAATAACGGACATCTCTCTCCTTGACGAGGTTTTAATACATCAATTTTCAGGATTATCCATTCGATAATTCACATAGTCTATAATGATTGGCTCTAGCTTAAATCCAGAATCAGATTTTTCCACGAGAGAACGCTGCATTAGGCTTCTAAGTGCTTCTATAAAGCAATTTGCGCTATAGGATAAGCAAGTTCTTTTCTGTAAATCACTTATTGGTACCGGAAGCTTACTCAAAGCTAATTCATACATAATCTGCTTTTCTAAATCTGACAGATGATTAAACTGTCTATCTAACAGATTACGTAAGTCTTTCAAAACTGAGATTTGATGTGACTCTATCTCTAAAAACTGAGAGATATCGCATCCAAATAACTCCTTTGCATGAATCGCTATCAGTTTTAACATCAGGGGATTCCCAGCATAATATTCAAGCAAGAAATTCCAATCATCTAAAGTAGCCGAAAAAGGTGCTATTTCATTTAATATTGCTTGAATGCATTTCAAGGGTAAACCTTTTATCTGTAAAGAACGAACCGGTAAATTTTCCCCTTCTTGAATATCTAAGACTTTAAATTTCTGCTGTGAAGTCAAAATTAAACAACTTTGATGTTCGGTGATTCCGATATATTTTATTAGCTGTTGGTACACCGGATATTCTTGTTGATAAAATTCATTGTTCTCAGCAACCTGTAAAATCGATTCTGCATTATCTAAAATCACCAGACAGCGATGATTACGGAAAAACTCTATCAAGGATAAAAGTTTATCTTCTAAACTCATAGACGCAACCATACACTCCGGACAATCGAAGAACTTTAATAGGTTGGTAAAAATGTCGTTTTCTGACAAAACACCTGTCAAACTACGCCAAATCACAAAATCAAATCTATCTTGAACCTGCTTCGTCAGCTTTGCAGCCAAAGCGCTTTTACCAATACCACCCATACCTAATAAAGTAATGAGTCTGCAATGGTCTTCAATAATCCATCTTTCCAAAGTAAACAATTCATCTTTTCGTCCGCAAAAAGCATTAGTATCGGGTATGTTAGCCAAGTATTTCCTTGGAGATTCTGAGTTTTGCAGACGATTTTCAAAATTGTTGCATGAGGGTGCACCAATATCTATTTTTCTTTCCAACACGGCTTTAAAATTCTTTTTTCCTACTTTTTCTCCGAGGGTCTCGGAAAGTTGCTTCCATAAATCTGCAGCAACATCTTTGATATGTCCTTCAGAACAATTTGTTTCTTCAGCAATTTCTTCATAGGTTTTGTCTTCACAAGCTCTCTTGAATATCACCTTTTGCAAGTTATTTAAAGATTTACCTTGAGTTTTACTAATAATTGATTCTGCAAGTGCATATATTTTACCTTCTTCATTCTCAGGTATTATTTCACGATTTAATACATTTTGTCCTTGTAACATCAAATGATTAAGTTGTTGCTTTGAGACGTTATTATCTGTCTTGAAACTTCTAACGGATTCAGAAACATGTTGAATATTCATTTCTTTCACTATTTAGATAATTTTTTATCGGAAACAGAGAATGAAGCCTTATATATTAATCGTTTAAATTAATCTTTAAACTCAGAAAAGTAAAAACATTAATTTCACTCATTTTACAAATATAAAATTCGGCTTTCCGTAACTAAGTTTTATAATTTAAACAACTTCAAAATTGTAATTAACGAATTTAAAGTCAAAAATGAAAAACTAATAATCAGATATTCAGTTGTAATATTATTTGTTATTTTTATTGCTTACTAATTTAACTCATAAATTGCTTGGATAGTAGAGTAAGCTTTTAATAATATAATTCAATTTTACATTTTTTTTATAACCTCTATGTTAGTTTAATTATTTTTTAACATTTGCATCTAAATTATTATTTACTACCAAGATTATATATATTTAGGAAAGTAATTTTTCTAAATTTGGAAGTTATTTCTGAGTTAAAAAAAATATCGATTTACTGCAACATTTTTGAATGTGGTGCAGTAAATCGATATTTGATATAGCCATCTTAGATGATTCGTGAGAAAGGTAGGTGTCGGAAACCCAGTTAAAAAAAAGTATGGTTTCTAAAATCTCATAAATGATTCAAGAATGCTATATATTTATATTCAATATTTAACCGTGCAATTTAATCAAATATCTACAGTTGATTTAGGTGAAAAATACATTCCGCTATAAATGGTCGAACTGTAAAGTAAGCTCCATGTTGTTCTATCAGCGCACGAGAATTCAAATAATCTAAAATATTAAGCAAATATGGGGCAATTTTTGGCTCATTTAAATCTTGACGAAGCTGTAGTAATGAAACCATTAGAGTATAGCTTGCCAATTTTTGAATAACAATTTTTTCTAACCTAGATAGATTTTTAAATTCCTCTATAAGCAATCTTTGGAAATCTTGAAGAATAAATTTACTGAAAGTGAGTTCTTTTAAATATTTGGCAACATCACCTTCAAAATATTGTAAAATATGGTCAGAAACCGTTTTTAAAGCCAGTGGATTTCCACCATAGTAATCAACTAAGTGTACCCAATATTCTTGGGAACCTCTGTGAATACCTCGCTGATAAAATATTTTTTTAATATCCTCTACCTGTAAACTATTAAGTTGCATTGAATATAAGTTTTTATCTTCTAAAATTCCGCACAAATATGGTTTTATGCGACTAGTTATGATTACATTACTTTGATGATTGCTCTCTAATAATATGTTGAAAAAATCGGCATAAGCGGTTTTTCCAAAATTTTGATTGTTCATAACAGTTTCAAACCCATCGAAAATTAATAAGCAACGATGACTTTGAAGCTTGTTTAAAAATAAATCAATTAAGCTACACAGACTTACATGTAAATAACTCTTATTAAGACTATTTGTCGGAAATTGCTTAAGTACGCTAATTAATAATTCTTTAAGAGTAGGAGCTTGACGTAACGACTTCCAAATCACAAAATCAAATCTGTTTTTCAGTAAATTTGTTAATTTAATAGCCGTAGCAGTTTTACCGATTCCTAACATACCAGATATAGCTACCACCTTTGTGCGGTCATAAATAATTTTGGATTCAAGTTGAGCGATTTCTTCAGCACGTCCGTAAAAATTTGAGATATCTGGAATATTAATGTAGTTAGGAGAAGAAGAATTAGTCCATTGAGATTGACTAGATGTAGTGGATTTACACAAATCTGCATGAGCATAATCACCTTCACTCAGAGATAATTGCAAAGCTTGAAAAACATGGTCAATCGAGCGATAATCTACTCCAGTCTGACATTGCAATATTTTCCTAACAGTAATGGGATGAATACCGTCCGATTCTACCAGCTGAACTTTTCGGGCTATAGCGCTAGCTCCGTAGCGCATTCTGGTTTGAGCTTCCAACTTTTGAATGCAGTTATTAAGTTTTTGCAATCCCTTGTGAGTAAGAACAAAACCACGATAACGCTTCGAGCCTGAATGAGCCTGTGCCATCTTTATACCCTGCCAGCCTGTAATTTATCTGCTGTTGAGTATCATGCCAATAAACCTATTCTGAAGTCATTATCTTCTACGGTAAATTAGTTTCCAATTTTGGAAAAAATCTTTGTTTTTTGGCCAAATTAACTCACAGATAGTTCCTTGGGGAGTATTTTGTCGTCTTCTAAATCTTCCTCTAAGCTGTTGTGCTATGGCTTTAGCTTGTCTTGTTCCTTGTCCTTCACGAAGATTCTGCTGATTATTTATTGTTGTCCGACCATTATCTACAATCCGAAGGACATAAAAGTCTCTTCTCGATAAACAATATACATCAAGACGAGTCGGGCTATTTGCATGTTTACCTATATTAGATAGCGCTTCTTGAAGAAATAGGCATAATCCGCGCTTTTGCTCAAAGCTAAATTTCTTATCATCTAAGCAGTGAAAAATTGGAGAAATGTAGGTTTGCAGACTGTTGAAGCCAGGAAGTTGCTGGTTAAGAGTTTGGTCGTATACTTCGTAAAGAAGTTCGGAAATCGGATTTTGTAAATCGAAGAATAAATTATTTTTTAAGTATAAACTTCTCTCTGGATTTGTTGCTTCTTGTTGCAGATATTCAAAAATGTTTCTTAATTCTCTATTCAAATCCTGTAATTGTTCTTTCAAAATTGGTTCATAATAATATTCTTCGCTACTTCTAAGGATAACTGCCAAAGTTTGTAAAGGACCGTTATGAACTGCTTCGTATGTACGCTCGATAGTATTGCGACGTTGCTTCAATTCTACTCTTAAACCTCGGTCAAAAAATGATGTGGTTAAACCGGCTAAGGAGAAAACTAAACAAGTTGGTATCGATGGAATCCACCAGCCACATATTAATAGTAAATAAAATAAAATAGTATGTATTAAACATATAATTATAATGCTCAATAAGCTTTTCCAAGGGGATTCTAAAATTACACTTAAACTAACTCCAATTATACCCCAAATTATAATCCATATATATTCCCAGAAATTTGACCACGTTTTCAATAATTTGGGTTTATCTAAAACAGTAGATAAAATTTGCCTTAATACATGACCGTGAGCTTCTACGCCATATATAATTTGATTTGGCATTGATTCTTGCTGCCCTGCAATTGAGGAAAATAAAGTATATTTAAGAGCAGAAGTAATTAAAGTATCTTTTATGCTAGCAGCTGTAACGCCTAGTATTACGGCGCGATTCTTCAACATTTGTTCAGAAAAGTTTCTAGCAATAATATCTCTTAAATGTATATACGTTAGTGGCTGTTGGCTGGAACAAAAATTTACTAAAATTTGATTTCCATTAGCATCCGCATTAACATAACCTCCAGTATCTGACTCGAAATAAGGTATTTCAACCGAGCCAAATTTTATCGGTTTTTTTACACTATCCCCATGTTGAAAATTAAAACCCCGAGAAGATAAATAAATTCTTGCTAGTTGCGTCACAAAAGAATATTTTAATTCTCTATTCCAATCTCTACTTGCTAACAGACTTCGACGAAACTTACCATCTTCATCTACTAAGACATCAGCAAATCCTATTCTTTGCAGCGGTAGCTCAGGAGGAGGTTTGACGTTAAGTATTTCCTTTTCATTTAAAGCTACTTCTATTCCTACAATATTAGGTATTTCTTTAAAAGCTTTTATTAGTAAAGCATTGTTTTTTCCTACTGGTAAATCTCGAAAAATATCAATTCCAATCACGCTTGGCTGATATTCATTAATTATTTGCAATGCTTTAGCTAATTCACCGTCGGCTAAAGGAAAACCGCCGAACATTCTTAAATCAGTTTCGTCAATACTGACAATTGTAACTCTTGCCGGTATGTTATCGGGAGGACAGTTACGTGAAAAAGAATCGAGTGCCATCCACTCATATAGCTGCAAAAATCCGGTTAAGCGAGCTATTAAAACCAAGCCGACTATTATCGAACCTGGTAAAATTACTTCACGCGCAACTTTTGCCTGCTGTGTTAATTTACGCCAAATATTTGCTCTCACTATCTAGAGTCTTCATTTATTAAGAATTAAGATTATTCAGTACTTATCATATTTTTTATTTCCTATCACTTATTCCTTTTTAATAATTCGATAAATACCTTCTCAACTAATTAAACCAGACTTTCTCGCTGCAATTTCTATTTGTACTCGCAAATCTTCATCGGGATTATCAAAAACACCTAGAGCATCTTGAATTCTAATCCAATAATTACGTACCGTTCGGTCAGTAATACTCATCCGTTTTGCAATTGCTTTATCCGAGAGTCCCTCTTGATATTTTAAAGTCAAAACTTCGAGCCACTTACGGTCAAATTCCGGTCGCGACCTTACTTCTTTTGGTAAGTAAATTGACCCCCTTTGTACGATATCAATAAACTTTAACATCTCTGTGAGTGGTAAAGATTTATCCATTGCTGCAAATCCTCCTTCATAAGCGTTTACAATATGTTTAATTCTTACTATCGGTCTAATATTGGTACTCAAAACCATAATATTTGGTGCACATTCAGTTTGCATCAAATTTTCAAGCAACTGCATCCCTGCCTCGACTTTAGGAAAACCTCCAGGTCTTCGTGGTAAACTTAAATCAACTACAACTAAACTAAAATAATGTTGGTGAATTAAGTCTTCAGCTGTCTCTAAATCCTTAGCTGTAAAAATTTCAGCTGCATCATACTTTGTCCGCAATGCTGGAATAGTTCCTTCGAGAATTGCTTCATGGTCATCAACAATTAGAAATTTTTGTTTCGCTGGTTCTAATTCTTCCATCATGATTTCTTGTAGGAAATATATTTTGACGACTGTTAATTAGATTTGCTCTCAAAATTTCTTTATTAGTTTTTAATCACTATATAGCTATATATTAAGTAATATCCAGAAACAGAAATATAATTTTAATGAAAAATTTAAAAGTAAACTTTTAGCTAAGCTATAACATTATTACCTGCTTTTTATGTCTCTACTTGAAACTTTTCTGCTTATAAGTAAGTCAACATAAATATTCACCGTGATTATAAACAAAGTATTTCCCGGAGGAAGATAGTAATTACAGCTTTTATAGCCGCTTCGTTTCACTCGCGATGACATTAATTAACTATGTTTAACTACTTGTTTCCTAATTTCAATAATACTTATGGTAAAGAATATTGATTTAGGATGCAATTAAACTACGTTAATATTTTGACGTTACCATACTCTTTTTAGCTTTCAGCAATCATAAAAAATTAATGCAGTAAGATTCTCATAACTTCAATTTTAGCGTTAATAATTATAACCCAAACTGCATTAACAAATTGCTGTAACCAAGAATATAGATTAATTAAAGAATCTTAGCAAAACAATCAAATTAATCAATAAAGTAAACAAATTTTAAATTAGTGAAACAGAATTTAAAATCGCGAACAAGCCAACTAACCTGAAAGCTTCTAAGGAAAAATACATTATTAGTTCAAATTTGGGTTGACAAAAAATAGCGATAACTTTGAACAGCTTGATTATCACCGTTTACTTATCGTCTAGTTTGTATCATCGCAATAAATTTTCTTTGAGTCATTGGTTTTTTGGGAAAATGAGATTCCAATTTTGGAAATTCAAGTTCCAATTTTATAAAATTAGTTTTTTAAGAATTGTGTGTTTGTTGCTCTATGGTCAATACAACTCTGACTCTAGTACAACACGGCTTAAATAAAGCAACCATTCTAAAAGGTTGAAACCCTTATCCGATAATACTTCTTACTTCTTACTTTTTACTTCTTACTTCCGCGAAGCGGTACTAGTTTGCAGAGATAATTTAGCAACCATCATGTAGCGTGCTGATTGCTTACTGCTTATGGTTATAATTATTCGAGAAAATGTATAAACTATAAAATCAAAAAGTTTATTCGCTTTTAAATTTTGATTCTATATCATTAGAAATGTTATACAAAGCATTTTATAATAATTTATTTTTTTATAAAATTAGCTGAATATTTCATCTTTTTACTAGCTTCACCATTTTAAATTTATGTATATGCCCCTATAAAATATTTTTTAGTGCTGCTTAAATCGATAATTTCCTGTCTAATCTTATATATATTTTGATTAATAAAAGTATCTGAAATAAAATCAAATACATAAAAAAATGTTTAACTATTGACGTAAATTAGCCAATATACAGTGTAAAAAATGATTAAAAGATGACTCAGTTAATTACTAAAAAGTAGTAATAAGCAAACATATTCCAATTTTAATCAAAATTATATTCTCCAAATTATCATTTTTTATATTATTTTATGCAGCACCACGTCTTCAAAAACTATTACAGATTTCTTGATTTAATTTTATTTAACCTAAAGTATTGCTTGTTACGGCATGCATTGACTTAAAGCCATGAAATAATATAACTTTGTCGCAGAAAAATAATTTATTTGCAGTTACCCATTACCCTTACCAATTATGAATTATCAATTGTTTATTATCAACTAACCTCCTTTTACGTTCCTCCTGATAAAGTAAATAAGATTAAATGAAATTGCAAGACGATTTTTACGATTGAAGTCATAGTTTTTGTCTATACAAATGGATTTGTCTCAACTTCGGTATTTTCTAGCTATTGTTGAAACGCAAGGGTTCACTAAAGCCGCAGAACTCTTGTTTGTTTCGCAGCCATCTTTGTCTGCAGGGATTAAAAAATTAGAGCAGGAACTAGGTGTAGTCTTATTTGAAAGAGGTGGAAGACGAGCAACTCTAACAGCAGCAGGCAATATCTTTTTGGAAAAAGCTCGTAATATAATTTATGAGTACCAATCGGCACTGCAAACGCTTCAAGATTTTCAGCAACACCCGACACTTAGATTAGGAGTCGTTTGTACGCTGCGGATTTCTGTTATTTGTAGCTTAGTAAGTGCTTTTCGAGTCGAACATCCACATATAACTATCCAACTTAAAGATAGTTATGTAAAAAATCTTAATAAATTACTAGAAGATGGAGAAGTGGACTTAATTCTGACGGTTTTAGATGGTGAAGAAAATCCTCAGACTTCCGTGAAACTATTTGAACAGCAGCTTTTGCTAGCCGTTCCAGAAATTCATCCCTTTGCACAAAGAGATGAAATTAGTATGTCGGAGCTAGAGGAACAGCCATATATAGAAAGAATTAATTGTGAATTTTGGCGAGACAATCCTTTAATATATAAGTCTGCTGGAGTCAAAATCCGCACAGTTTATCTAGCAAACCAGGAAGAATGGGTAATCCACTTAATTCAAGAAGGTTTAGGTCTGAGTTTCATGCCAGTTTGGAATAATTTATCTGGAATCAAATATATTAAAATTTCCGAACTTGATATATCTCGCCAAATTGGACTTAAATGGAAAAACCAACAAAGTTCCGAGCTTGTCAATTTGTTTCGTGCTTTTGCAGAAATTCAAAGTTATACATTTTGAATAAATTGAGTTACTATCGAACTTAATGATTCTCAAGGGCAAGCTATTAAAAAGCTTTCCATAAAATTAAAACAGCCGTTACCTCTTACCCTTTACGCTTCGCATCTCTAACTTATCCCTTAAGTTTACCCTTATCTTTATCCTCAAATATTTTTTTGTCGCGCAAACTAGTATTACGCAGAAAAGGCATTGGCAACCATTTGTAATATTCCACAATATTAAAAAATATTACAAAATAATATGACGTTGAATACTTGGACATAACTCTTGATGGAGTTTAAATTTCAAGGAAAAGCATGTTATTTGAATTCTAAATCCAGTGCTTTATCTCAGGTTAGAACGTGGGGAAATAAATTTTGGTAATGTTTTAGCGAGAAAATCAATGAAAAATAACTTGATTAATTTAAATAAACATGATTGCGAGCAACAAAACCAGTTTAATAAAACATTTGTCACAAGGTCTTCAACTGTAGCAATTTCTCAATCCCAAGAACTGGGTAACTTTTTGTATCAAACTGCTTGTAAATTCAGTCAACTGGTTAACTGCTCGCAATTAATTATTATTATTTGCCAGGGGAGTAAGGAACAAATTATAGCCAGCAATCATAATCAATATAAAGCCGAAAAATATAAAAATATCATAAATAAGACAATCAAATATATTAAACAGAATAGAGAATATAAGAAAGCTTTTAACGAGTATATTTATATTCCTTTACAAACAATATCGGGACAAATCGTTGGAGCAATTTGTGCTTTAAAGAAACAGGCATTATCTTATACAAAGGAGGAAATTTTAATCTTAGAAATGTTTGCCGAATTGGCTGCAACAAAAATAGAAAATTATTTTTTGAGTCAGCAACATAAGAAAATAAGTAATATTTTTCAATCTAAAATAGATGCCTATGTTAAAGAATTAAATCTTCTCAAAGCTAAGTTACACAGAAGCAATCATTTAGCAAAAGTTGGTGAGTTTACAGCATCGGTAATTCATGAAATTCGTAATTCTTTGACTATAGTCAAAATGGGGTTAGAGTATTTCAACAAAGTCGATAATTTACCACAGCCAGCACGAGAACGCTTATTATTATCAACAAGTGAAGAGAAAAGATTAGAGCGTTTACTGCAAGAAATATTGCTTTATTCCAAACCCAATAATTTGCAATTATCTAAATTAAATGTAAACAGCTTAATCGAAAAATCTTTAGCTATTATCGAACAAATGCCCCAAGCTCAAGGGAGAATTATAGAATTCAAACCTTTTCCACAACCAATAAGTATTTTAGGTGATGCGGATAAACTCAAACAGATATTTATCAATTTACTTCGTAATGCTTGTGAAGCAGTTGAAAGCGGTGAATTAATAAAATGGCGGGTTTGTTACCCAAATGAAGACTACGTGCGTATCAGTATTAATAATGGTGGCTCCCCCATTTCTTCGTTTAATTTATCAAAATTAACTCAACCTTTTTATTCAACAAAATCCGATGGAACTGGATTAGGTTTATCAATAGTTGAAGAAATTGTCAAAGCCCATGGAGGTAAGCTATTAATTAAGTCAAATTTGACAACAGGTACAACAGTTGATGTTGAATTACCTGTAGCAAGATAGGCATTAATTTATTATATTCATAGGAGGGAGAAGTATCTATGAAAGATACAGCGGTGACAAAAAACAAGCTAATTCAAGAGTTAGAAACTGTTCGTCAACTTGAATTACAAATATTGGAGCAGCTTTCGGAATTAGAAACTCAAGATTACCACAAGCAAACAGAATTAGACTCAGAAAAATCTGCAAATATAATTTTCAATATTAAGCATCCTGTTCAAAAGATAAAGGCTGAAAGATTTCAGTTTCCCGAACATCCTCAACTAAGAGCGATTTTCGATTTTATCGAAGTCAATTACCATCAATCTATTAGTTTGAATGATGTTGCTAAAGCTTTCAACTATACACCTTCATATCTAACTAGTTTAGTTCGTCGTCTAACTGGTAAAACTTTGTATCAGTGGATTGTTCAACGTCGCATGTTTCAAGCTCGTTGTTTATTATTATCAACCGATTTACCTGTATGCAAAATTGCTGAAGCTGTAGGTTATCCTGATACGGGTCACTTTGTAAAACATTTCCGTCAAATTCATAAAAAACCTCCTAAATCTTGGAAGCATTTTCCTAATTGAAGGTTATGGATAATAGGTAATAGCTAAAAGTTGAATTACCAGTTTTGATTCAACTTCACTTTAAATCTGGTGAGCGACTTTTGGAAAAACTAAATTGAAACGAAAAATTTAATTTTATGCAATCTTATTTTCTTAAGTTGTTTTTTGTCAATACTGTTAATAAAACTTCTTAGTTGGTTACAAATAAACATCAATAAAATTACCAACTGGATCAACAAAATTACCATTGCGATACAAGTTGTAAAAAAGATAGATTTAATTATAGATTATCTAACTTTTTCGCCTTGGATTAAAAGTTATTAAAATCAACTGAAGTGTTTAAATGAAACAACAAACAAGTACTGTCGAAATACCAATAGTTCTCGCAGGGAGATATAAAATTAAACCAGAGAAGCGAGAAAGATTTTTAGCATTAGCTAATTTAGGTTTAGAATCGAGCAGGTTAGAATCGGGCAATATTAGCTATAGTTTGTACGAAGAAACCGGAATCCCGAATTCTTTTATATACTTTGAAGAATGGAAAAGTAGACAAGCTTTAGTAGAACATCTTAAGCAACCTTATATAACTCCTTTGTTAGATGAATTTGCGGAATTAGCTGATGGTGAGGCTAATGTCAGAGTCTATGATATCGATAGTTTAACTCATGGGTTGCCAATGTAAATAAATTTCCTTTGTTGTCTATCATTTACGAAGAATTATCATCTCAGAATTAAAGATGATGAACAGAATTAGACATTCTAGAAGAAATTTTCTTAAATTAGCAGCCGCTTCGGTAATCTCATCATACTTTTTAAGCTCTTGTCTTCAGCCTCAGAATACTGCTGTTGATGAAAATACAAAAGCAAATTTGATTTTTACTAACGGTAATATTGCTACTCAAGATGACCGTCGTTCCTTTGCTAAAGCTGTGCTATGAGTAACGGACGCTTTCTTGCTGTGGGAACCCAAAAGGAAGTCATGGCATATTAAAATATAAAGAGAGTAAAAGCTTTGGGTGGTGGAATTGCAATTCAGCATCGGATGGCTTATCAGGGTGAATATTTTCTCAAACATTACGTGGAAAAGTTAGCTCACAGAACTCCTCCCATCAAGAAAATATTGGAAATGGAAGTAGTTCCTGTCAGTGTGGGTCCCGATGGTACTAGAGTTGCAAGTTACAATCCTTGGGTAGGAATTTACTAGTTAGTCAGCGGTAAAACAGTGGGTGGTACTACTTTGTATTCAGAAGCAAATCGCTTTGAGGATGTATACCGCTAATTCTGGTTGGTTTACGTCTCAAGAAGGAGTCAAAGGAGCAATCTTACCCGGACAATTAGCAGATTTGGTAGTACTTTCAGAAGATTATTTTTCTATTCCAGAAGACAGCATCAAACGTTTACAATCAGTCTTAGCTATAGTTAGTTTTAGATAATGAAATTGAATAATCAAAGTCGAAGAAAATTTGAAGAACTATTAGTAACAAAAGCTTTTAAAGATTCTTCTTTTAAAACAGCATTAATTGAAAATCCAAAAATAGCTATTTCTCAGTATTTTGGTACTCAACTACCAACAGAAATAGAAATCAGAGTTTTGCAAGAAACTGACAAAGTACTCTATGTTGTGTTACCACACACATAATTTTAATAGTGAATCAAAATATTTTAATGTATGACTATTTGGTTGATTATTTAAATGCGGTTGCACCTTATCTTTCTTCCGAACTAGTTAATCCTAGAATTCTATCAAGAATTAAAAAAATTTCTAGAACTTTAAAACCCACATGGGGAGCTTTCTTAAAATGTCCTTTAGGTGAAGATAATAGTACCGTTAATTTTTCTATTCATGCATTAAGCAATGCGATTAAATTACCAGCAAAAATGCGTTCAGAGTCAATATGGCAACGCATACAGCAATTATGTATGGATTGCAACTGTTCACGTTCTCGTTTAAGTGAAGAAATTGGCAGCATTTTCTTAGATTTTGAATTAAATCAAGATGGTGCAGAAATTCCTATTCCTTCAATTTTTTTTAATTTGCAAGAAGGCGATTTACAGTGTTTAAATGGAGATATAGGCACTTTTTGTACTTGGTTAATTAAGAAAGTTGTTGAACCGTTAAATAATCGTACTATTCCTTCTTATCTTCAAAAAAATCTTGAATTATCTTTAACTGCATTACCTACAGAAGCTCAAGTTTTAGAATTAGGAACTATGCAGCCTTCTCCACTAGATTCTATCCAATTAAGTATTAGCGGTATGTCTCCTTTAGCTATTTGCGAATATTTGACGAACATTGGGTGGAGGGGTTCAATTGTAGAATTAGAAAAATTAGCTTTGTTTCTTGACAATATTGTAGATGCAATTGTTATAAAAGTAGAATTAGGAATTACAGTTGCACCTCAAGTTAGCTTTGGCTGTTTCATATATCAAGATTTATATAAGGATTGTTCTTGGCAACCTTTATTTGATTTTATGATTGAAAATAAATTATGTACTCCAAAAAAGTATGCAGCACTTTTAAACTGGTCGGGATTGTCATACGAAAAATATTCTCCCATGCCTTGGCCTGCTAATTTGAAAATTATTTCTGATTTTTTGGGGAATAGAGCATCAAGTATTTTAGTTAGAGAAGTCAGCCATATTGAAATAACCTATATACAAAATCAATTAGACGCAAAAGCTCATTTATGGTTTAGTCCAGATTGGGATTAAGAATTGGTAATTGGTAATTGGTAATGGGTAATTGGTAATAGAAAAATTTTAATCTTTATCATCAGTTTTGCTAAAAGTTTTGAAAGTAATATTATCTATCAAATTTATTCTAAAAATATAACTATTAATTTTAATTTATAGATTTCACTCTACTCTATATTTACTTATTTATTTTATTCTTCATAATCGTAAAATTATTTCTTATCTCATATGCTCAGACTCGCTTTCACATTTAATATTTAATACTCTTTCTTTTTACAATTACCTATTACCTATTACCCATTACCCATTTAAGGTGTTTATAAAATGCTTTCAAATAATCTATATTCCGAAGCGAGACAAGCTTTAGAAAAATCCATTATTTATTATGATGGTTCCCCCGTCGGAACAGTAGCGGCTTGCGATTCTCAGATGGATGCTCTTAACTATAATCACTGCTTTGTCCGTGACTTTGCTGTGTCGGCTATGGCATTACTGATGAGTGGTGATGTCGAAATTGTACGAAATTTCCTGGTAGAAACACTCAAGCTTCAAAGCGGTGAAAAAGTAATGGAATGCTTTAAGCCAGGTAAAGGTTTAATGCCAGCAAGCTTTATTATCAAGAATTTCAACGGAAGACAAACAGTTAAAGGCGACTTTGGGGAATTGGCGATCGCCAAAGTAGCTCCTGTTGATTCTGGATTTTGGTGGTTAATAATTTTACGTGCTTATGTGAAAGCGAGCGGGGATTTATCTCTTGCTCGCACATCAGAATTTCAAAGAGGTATCAAACTAATTTTAGACCTGTGTTTAATCAGCAGGTTTGATATGTTTCCTACTCTATTGGTTCCCGATGGTTCGTTTATGATTGACCGGAGAATGGGAGTTCACGGCTATCCTCTGGATATACAAGCACTATTTTATGGCTCATTAAAAATAGCTAAAGAATTACTTGAACCAGGAGACGAATATATTAAGGTTATTGAAGAACGTTTGGGTCATTTGGCATATCATATCCGTAAATATTATTGGCTAGATTATCAAAAACTTAATGAAATTTATCGCTATAAAGTTGAAGAGTTTGGCGAAACTGTAATCAATCAATTTAACGTTTATCCAGAATCAATTCCAGAATGGTTAAATATTTGGTTACCGGATAAAGGAGGTTATTTTATCGGTAATCTCGGTCCGGGAAGAATGGATTTTCGCTTTTTTTCTCAAGGTAATCTTATCGCGATTATTTTTGATTTAGCTTCGGAACAACAGTCACAGCAAATCATGGATGTAATTGAGCAGAAATGGGACACTTTAATTGGACAAATGCCTTTAAAAATTTGCTATCCTGCCCTCGAAGGACGGGACTGGAGTCTTGTTACAGGTTACGATGCAAAGAATATGCCTTGGTCTTATCATAACGGCGGTAACTGGCCTTTTCTGCTATGGCTTTTAGCTGCGGTCGCTCAGAAAACTAATAGAAATGAATTAGCAGAACGCGCTATTTCTATTGCTGCATCTCGTCTGCATCAAGATAAATATCCCGAATATTACGATGGTTTATACGGACGTTTAATTGGTAAAGAATCCCGTTCTTTTCAGACTTGGACAATTGCTGGTTTATTAGCAGCACAAGATTTTTTAGGTAATGCAAAAAATCTAGATTTAATCTGTTTTAAAGATGAATATACGGTACTACCTTGTAAATAAAACTAAAATCAATTCTAATACTTTAAATATCAAGTTGAGATGATTACTTATTATTTAAATCTAAAACTGTAAAAGCCTACTAATACTCCCTAATCTCTAATTCATATTCTACTCAAAATTAATCACACTCAGTACCGTGAACACTCCAAATAAATTCAGTAAATTTTCAATTATAGCCTTTATTTTCTTACTCCTGATTACAGCTACAGTAGTTGTATTCAGTTCGCAATGGATTAATTCCTCTGATGATACTAAGACCATATCGCAACCTGGAACCATGCGTAATGGTGTCTCTTATGAAATGACCCCCGTCCCAAAAGAATCTATTCCTGCACCAGTCTATCCCCAGGCTAAATCAGATGCGAATCTTCCGGTACGTAAAAGCATTGTTGACTTAACAGTTCAAGAGAAAACCGCATTTATTAGCGCTCTGAAAAAAGTTAAAAATACCATTCCCGAAGGTAGTAAAATCAGTGTTTTTGACAAACTTGTTTTACAGCATGTCATGGTCGCAGGATTTGAAAAACCATTCAAATCTTCAGGACCAGCAGCAGGTTATAACCCTGCTCATCCAGGACATCCAGCGTTTTTACCTTGGCATCGACAGCTACTAGATGACCTAGAAAATGCATTACAAAAAATAGACCCCAGCGTTACTATTCCGTACTGGGATTGGACAGACCCTAAAGCTTTGGATGTCATGCTTAGCAATGATTTCATGGGGGGAAACGGTGAAGGAGTTAAAGTTAATATTCCCGGAGTCGGAACATTTAAAGGAGGACCGGTGAAATCCGGACCTTTTGCTGACTGGACGGTAAATGAAAAAATTCACATCGAACCGATTAACTTTACATCATTAGGACCAAAAATTATTCGCTTTTTACGAATTCCTCCTTTTGATAAATATCCCATGCCTAAAGAAGTTATCGACCGGATGATGAATCTTAATGACTACGAAATTTTCTCTCTGGTTTTAGAGGGAGGTGGAACCGGGTTAGATGAGAACAGCAAAATAATAGAAGACTGGGCTGTTCACGTAGTTTCTCACGCCATGATAGGAGGGGTAGTTTTAAAAGATTACAGCAAAACAGCCCTTCCAACTAACCAAGCTCAGAACTTAGGAACAATGATGAGTATTCTTAGTTCTCCCTACGACCCGACATTTTGGTTAACTCACTCCAACGTAGACCGTTTATGGGCAGAGTGGCAGGATAATGGGCATACAGGTGAAAAATTCTATCCAACCAAGAGGATGGATTATGGCTATAACCTCAAAGACCCAATTTGGCCTTGGGATGGTGGTCAATCCACACCGGGAAATCTTAACGATACGGATTTAGTCGCGATGTTGCCTAAAACCAGCAGAATCATTACAGCCGCAGACCTGCTTGATTTTCGCAAATTGGGTTACACCTACGATACAACTCGTCTTCGTAGCGAACAAGCGATGCTAAGACCCAAATCTAAATCTGTCAAAGGTTCGTAGTTGCGAGCAAAAAATATCACAATAATTTTCCACCATATCTATACTTTTTCCATTGATACAAATCTGATACCGGGTTTAAATTGAAGAAGATTGAAAAGCGGAGAGTGAAAAAAAGCATAGTTTTCTCCCCTCAATATTAGAATTTTTCAACAACATTTCATCAACATAAATACAGTCACTCAGACTAGTTGTATAGCTTCATGAATATACTGGAGGTTATTTTCCATGCAAAAGAGAATTAATTATTATAAAGAATTAGCTGCTGACTATTCCAGACCTGGATTAATTGCTGATGATTTAAAGAAAAAACTTATCCAGCAAGGTGAAGAAATAACCACAAAAAAAGAAGATACATTACCAGAAATTAATTCATCATATACCTTGCAACAAATAGAAACAGAAAATAAAGAATGGTGGCCAACTCATTGCGAAGCATTGAGACAAGGAAGAGGAGATATTTTGACAGATGAATATCGCGATGATTTAGTTTATTTCTGTCAGGATGGTCCTTATCAAGGGCTAGAACAACAAAAGGATAGAGAACAACATTGGTGGGCTTTAATTGCACAGCCAGGAGTCACAATGGTGTGGCCAATTGTGATGTTTTTTGGCGAACATACATTTTTTGAATGGAAATGTGTAGATGATGAAACCAACGAAACAATTGCTAAAGGAAACGTAACTTGGGTTCGTCGCGGACATCGAGGAGGTTGTTATTTGAAGACAGAACAATTGACATTCTATCGCGATGTTTTTGCACCAAATGAACTATTGAAATTAATCAAAACCGCCTAATTATCATTATAAAAATGGAAACAAAAAATTACAACAATGCCGTTTTAGACGATAAAGAATTGCAAGCCGGATTAAGCGGTATTAATCCAAAATTTGGAGACTTTTGCACCCGTGTAGCTGGAGAAGCTTGGGGTTTACCTTTGATAGACCAGAAAACCAAAGCTTTAATTACTATAGCTGTTGATGTTGTTAATCAAGACCAAACAGGTGCAGGAAATCCCTTTGGTGCCCACGTGAATATGGCAATGCAGCAAGGAGCTACCCGCGAAGAAATTGAGGAATTACTATTATTTATGTGCGTTTATGCGGGTTTTAACAAGGCGGCTGGCTGTTTCGGTATGTTAAATGAAATTCTCGATTCAGCACAATAAATTTTGATATTACCCCTCTCCTTTTTAAGGTAGAGGGGAAGGGGTGAGATTAACTATTAATAGGAAATAATCATGGCTACAAACAAAGGAAAAATTGGCGTTTTAATTGAAGAACATTTTGATGAAACCGAATATATTCGCTTCAAAGAATTCTTTCCTGAAAATGGATATGAAGTAGACTATATGTCTCATCTTTGGAATCAGGAAAGTCTTAAATTTAATGGCAACGACCATCAAGCAGAAGCTACAGTATCTATAGAAGTTAATAACGTTAATCTAGCAGATTACAAAGGTATTATTTTGATTGGTGGTTATGCAATGGATAGATTGCGTTACGAACCGTCAGTAAAAGCAGGAAAACCAAATCAAGCTCCAGCAGTAGAGTTTTTACGTAAAGCTGTAAAAGCAATGGATGCTGGTAATTTAAAAATTGGTACAATTTGTCATAGTATGTGGTTATTTTGTGCCGATAAAGAACTGCTTAAAGGTCGTAAAGTAACCTGCGCTCACAACATTCTTTGTGATGTCGAAAATGCTGGAGCAACCATTGTTTATGAAGGTGAAGAAACAGCAGCAACTCATATTGATGGTAACTTAATAACTGGTAGACATCCCGGTGTTGTAGAAGAATTTATGCAAGCATTTTTGCAAGAATTAGATAAGAAACAGCAAGTAGCTGTTGGGTAAGTATAATTCGTAATGAATAGTGAGTAGCGAGTAATGAGTAATTGATAATTGATAATTGATAAGTAAATCGGCACAAATAAATCTAACTATGTAACGACTTGTAAACAGCGTTTAAAACCTTGCGATGATCCACACCTTCGGTGAATGCTTCGTTTCACTACGTTCAACTCGCAATGACATAACTTGAATTTTCAATACCGACCTACTTAATTGATAATTGATAATTGCGAATTGCGTTACCCTGACGAGTCAGCAACCTGTTGCTTGCGTCGCTCGAAGAGCGATACACGAAGTGACCCGTTAGGGTAATTGGTTTGACCTTTTTTACGAATCATAAACTAATAATTAATATGACTACTACTTTAGATTTTACATTTTCCGATTTAATTGCTGGATATGTAACCTATTTTGATGAAGAAAAAGATTGCTTCGGTTTAAGAACATCGGACGGTAGAGAGTTTGATTGTAATCTGAGTCCGATGAGTTATGCTAAACTGCTGCAAAATTTAGACGAAGCTTATCCAGATGCTACTAGTTCAATACGAACGATGCTGTCTGAAGAAGGTCGCTATGTGTTTGCTTATGGAGTCTTTTACCCTGATAAGTCTTCTTTTGATGCTAAATCTTTAGTCTTTGTCGGTCGTAAGTCCAACAGTTACACTTTTGAGAAACAAAATTGGTGGATTGACCAAGCTCATTCTCTAGCTAATTTTTATTTAAAAGCTCAGTTTGGGGATGAGGAAATTAATTACCGCAATTATCGTACCTCTATCAGCTTGTCAGGAGCAAAATCAACAGTTAGTTTTCGTCAGGAAACTGATACTATCTCTCGTTTGGTATATGGTTTTGCGACCTCCTATATGCTGACTGGGGAAGAAAAGTTTCTCGAAGCTGCTGAGAAAGGAACCGAATATCTTCGCGAACACATGCGGTTCCTAGATTTGGATGAGGGTATCGTTTACTGGTACCACGGAATCGATGTTGAGGGAGAACGAGAACATAAAATTTTTGCTTCCGAGTTTGGTGATGATTATGATGCTATTCCTGCCTACGAACAAATTTATGCTTTAGCAGGTCAAGTTCAAACGTACCGTATAACCGGTGACCTCCGGATTATGCAGGATACCGAACTTACTATCAAACTTTTTAACGATTTCTTTCTTGACAAAGGAGAACATGGAGGTTACTTTTCTCATCTCGACCCCGTAACCCTCGACCCGATGAGCGATAGTCTCGGACGTAATAAGGGGACAAAAAATTGGAATTCTGTCGGTGACCATGCTCCAGCTTATTTAATTAACTTGTGGTTAGCGACAGGAAAACAAGAATATGCAGACATGTTGGAGTATACCTTCGACACTATTGTCAAACGTTTTCCCGATTATGAAAATAGTCCTTTCGTACAAGAGCGCTTTTTTGCAGATTGGTCGCACGATACCACCTGGGGGTGGCAGCAAAATCGTGCTGTGGTAGGACATAATCTTAAAATAGCCTGGAACTTAATGCGAATGTCTTCGCTGAAATCAAAACCGGAATATACCGATTTAGCAACAAAAATTGCTGAAATTATGCCTAGATTCGGTAGCGATTTACAGCGAGGTGGTTGGTATGACGTTGTAGAACGTATTCTAGATAAAGATGAAAGCGTTTATCGATTTGTATGGCACGACCGTAAAGCCTGGTGGCAACAGGAACAGTGTATACTTGCATACTTGATTCTCAGCGGTATTCTGGAAAAAGATGACTATCAGCGTTTAGCAAGAGAGGCAGCAGCTTTTTATAATGCTTGGTTCTTGGATACTGAAGATGGTGGTGTTTATTATAATGTTCTTGCCAACGGTATTCCCTTCCTTGCCAGTGGAAACGAACGTGGTAAAGGAAGCCATGCGATGAGCGGATATCATTCCATAGAATTGTGCTATTTGGCAGCAGTTTATACTAATTTATTGATTAATAAACAGCCGATGGATTTTTACTTTAAACCCATGCCGTCGGGATTTCCAAATAACATCTTACATGTTGCCCCCGATATATTACCACCAGGTAGTATCAAGATTGAATCTGTAGTAATAGATGGAAACAGCTATAGTAATTTCGATGCAGAAAAATTAACTGTTAAATTACCTGAAACTACAAAGCGGTTAAAAGTGAAAGTCAAAATTGCACCTAAATAATAATAATAAATGATTTCAGTCTACTTTAGTAGACTTTGGATATGAGCCTTGGAATAAATTCCAAGGTAGTTGTGAAAGTTGGTTAACAATGGTGAAACTTATCACTGAAAACATTCAATGTAAAAGCTGTTCAGAAATCATTTAAAATCCAAAATCCAAATGACTAACAAACTTATTCCAGGACAAACAGTTCCCGAATTAGAAGTAAATCTTCTTAATGATAAACAATGGAAACTTTCTGAAGATACTTTCAAAAATATGAAATTGATAGTATTTTATCGTGGTTTACATTGTCCACTTTGTAAAGCTTATATTGGAGAATTAGATAAAAAGCTTAATGATTTTTGTCAACTTGATATAGATGTTATTGCAATTAGCGGTGACAGCGAAGAAAAAGCGAAAATGACTCAGGCTAAATGGGGATTAAAAGAGATTAAAATCGGTTATAATCATTCAGTTGATTCCATGCGTAAATGGGGGCTTTATATCTCTAAACGAGCTTTTCCCAGCGAGCCAGAATTATTTAACGAACCAGGCATTTTCTTAGTACAGGCAGATAGAAAACTATTCTTTGCTGGTGTTAACAACGAACCTTTTGCTCGTCCTCCTATAGATGAATTGATATCCGGGATTAAATACGTTACAACTAATGGCTATCCCTTAAGAGGAGCAGCGTAAATTAGTAATGAGTAATGAGTAATGAGAATGAGTAATGAGTAATGAGTAATGAGTAATGAGAATGAGTAATAAACTTGATTTGAGCAACTTAGATAAACAACATCATCTAAACTATTAAATTGAATGGCAATTAACCTTAAACAAGTTGCAGATGTAAGCATTATAGAAATAGCAGATAAAAATGTTGATTCAAGAACAATATCTAGTATTCAACACGAACTTACTCCTCTAATTGAATCAAACAATAAAATTATCATAGATTTATCACAAGTATCTTATATGTCTAGCGCTGGTTTGCGTATGCTGCTATCTTCTTATAGAAAAATTACAGCAAAGAGTGGAAAGCTTATATTAGTAGGTCTTTCCGAAGAGATGAAAGACACCATGTCAGTCACTGGATTTCTTGATTTTTTTAATCATTCAGAAAATGCCACAACAGGTTTAGCATTATTTCTTGAAAAGAATAACTACTAATTAGAAGTTAGGAGTTAAGAGTCATTACAATTCGCAATTCGCAATTACCCTAACGGGTCAGCAAGCTGAACGCAATTAATGCCCACGGATAAATCCGGGGGCTTGAACCAAACAAAGTTCCTAATTTATAAATCCATAAATAAATTCAGGAGCTTGTACCATCAAGGAATGACTGGTCAACAAAAAATAAATGCTTGATAACCATTAGTAACTGATAATTGATAACTATTTTTCATGTTTATAGAAAGAATTGATATTCATCCCACTCATACAAAAGAAAAATTCAAATTACGCTGTGGAAAACCATTTCCTTTTGGTGCGACTTTAATTCCAGGAGGTGTAAACTTTTCAATATTTTCTCGTCACGCAACTTCTTGCACACTAGTTTTATTTGATAAAAATTCTCCCAAACCAATGGCAGAAATTCCTTTTCCAAAAGAGTTTCAGATTGGTAATGTTTATTGTATGGTGGTATTCGGTTTAGATTATGAAAATATTGAATACGGCTACCGTATGGATGGTCCAAATAATTTTCAACAAGGTCATTGGTTTGACAATAGTAAAATAATTTTAGACCCCTATGCAAAAACTATTAGCGGTCGGGATATATGGGGTAAAAAACCAAACTGGGATGATATTTATCAACATAGAGCTAAAATAGCATTTGAAGATTTTGATTGGGAAGACGATTGTCTTTTAGAAATTCCCTCAGAAGAGTTAATTATCTACGAAATGCACGTTCGTAGTTTTACAAAACATCCTAGTTCTAATGTAAAACATCCAGGAACTTTTGCAGCAATCCACGAAAAAATTCCTTATTTTAAAGAGCTAGGAATTAATGCTGTAGAATTAATGCCAATCTTCGAGTTCGATGAATTTGAAAATTCTCGTATTAGCCCACAAACCGGAGAGATGCTGTTAAATTATTGGGGTTATAGTACGGTAGGATTTTTTGCTCCGAAAGCAGGTTATGCTGCTACGGGAAAACTAGGGATGCAAGCAGATGAATTAAAATCTTTAGTCAAAGCACTACATCAAAATGGTATTGAAGTAATTTTAGATGTAGTTTTTAACCATACCGCAGAAGGTAACGAGCAAGGAAATTATATTTCTTTCCGGGGAATTGATAATCAGACTTACTATATGCTGACTCCGGAGGGTTACTATTACAACTTTAGCGGTTGCGGAAATACACTTAATTGCAATAACCCGATTGTTAGGGGAATGGTTTTAGACTGTCTCCGGTATTGGGTGAGCGAATATCATATCGATGGTTTTCGATTTGATTTAGCTTCTATTTTGGGAAGAGACCCTTGGGGAAAACCTTTAACAAATCCACCCTTATTAGAGACTTTAGCTTTTGACCCCATTTTAGCTAAATGTAAATTGATTGCTGAAGCTTGGGATGCTGGTGGATTGTATCAAGTTGGCTCATTTCCCGACTACGGACGCTGGGCTGAATGGAATGGAAAATATCGCGATAGTATTCGTAAATTTATCAAAGGTGATGGCAATGTCAACGATATGGCTTTACGATTGCAAGGTTCACCAGACCTTTATGCAGAAACCTGTCGGACTCCTTCAGCCTCAATCAATTTTATTACCGCTCATGATGGTTTTACTTTAGCTGACTTGGTATCTTACAATCACAAACATAACGAAGCTAATGATGAGAATAATAATGATGGTGAAAATAGTAACGATAGCTGGAATTGTGGTGTAGAAGGATGGACTGATAATCAGTTTATCAATGACTTGCGGCAGCAACAAATGCGGAATGCTTTGGCTATTTTGATGATTAGCCAGGGTATACCGATGTTGTTGATGGGTGATGAAATTGGACGCTCCAAACAAGGTAATAATAATACTTATTGTCACGATAACGAACTGAATTGGCTCGATTGGACGCTCTTAGAAAAGAACGCGAATTTATTTAAATTTGTCAAAAATTGTATTGCATTTCGTAAAGCTCATCCTATTTTAAGACAAAGCCAATTCTTGAATCAAGATACTAGTTGCAGCGGTCATCCAGATATTACCTGGCATGGAATTAAAGCATGGAATCCTGATTTTAGCAACCACAGTCGTACTATTGCTTTTATGCTTTGCGGTAAAAAAGATGGTGAAAGCAAGAATAAAGATGATTATATTTATATAGCAATGAATATGCATTGGGAAACACATTGTTTTGAAATTCCAAATTTACATAAGTCTGTTCAGTGGCATATATTTGCTAATACTGGAGTTAAATTTCCCGAAGATATCTGGGAACCCGGAAACGAACCTTTATTAGATAATCAGCAGGAAATTTTAGTAGCTTCTCGTTCGTTAATTATTCTTGTCGGAAGATAAATAATTGATTAAATAAAGAAGCAGGAAATAGAGCAAGTAGTATTTTAACTGTCTTTCAGGCACGCTACAAAGACTTCGCTCCAAAAAATCAATTTATATATTTGATATGTTTCGCTATCAATTAACAACTTTCAACTAACCACCAACATATTACAGGAGAAAAAATGGAATTTAGCGCAATTTTAGAAACAGTAAACAATACAGCTAAAATTATTTTGTCCGGAGAATTAAAAGCTTCTACTGCATCAATATTTAAAACAGAAGTTGAAAAAGCTGCTGCAATCAACCCAGAGCGACTAGTTCTGTTTATGAAAGATTTAAGCTATATGGCTAGTGCTGGATTGCGAGTTTTAATTTTTGCTAAACAAAAGATGGGAGCGAACGTTGATATTTATCTGATTAGTCCTCAAGAAATGGTGATGGATACTATCAAGAAAACTGGATTTCATCACAGCGTCAAAATTATGGACGAATTCGATAATGATAAGGTAGAAGCGTAAAGTTACATGGAATCAATAGTGGTATCTGGTGATTTAGAATCTTTAGACGCAATATCTGACTATGTAACTACAGCAGCAAAAAAAGCAAATTTAGATGCAAAAAAAACTTATAAATTACGTTTAGCCGTAGATGAAATTGCAACTAATATTGTTATCCATGGGTATCAAGAAGCAGAAATTAAAGGAGATATATTATGTAGAGCAGAGTTTAACAATACAAATTTAAAAATTTATTTAGAAGATTCCGGAATTCAATATGACGCAACCCAACAACAAACACCCGACGATTTATATAAACCCTTAGAAGAAAGACATATTGGTGGTTTAGGAATATATTTAGCAATTAACGGAGTTGATAAATACATTTACGAGCGTCATGGAAATATAAATAGCAATATCTTTATAGTCAATATAAAATAGAGAAATAAAAAAATCAAGATGTGATAGTAAGCATTAAAAAAATTCCCTCTCCAAGATATTGGAAAGGGATTAAGGGTGAGGTTATTTTGTGAATAAGAGAAGGATTATAGGTGAGATTATTTAGATAATAAAGGGATTAAGGATGAGGTTATTTATATAATAATAAATGGATTAAATATAAGATTATTTTGAAAAAACCGAAGAATTAATTTATGAGGTTATTTGAGGAATAAGGAATAAAAAATATGTCATTAAATTTTCTCAAATTCAGAAAATCTCGCCTATCATTACTGGTTGTGTCTATTGCTTTTCTCAGCATTTTTTTTATTGAGATAATTATTTTAATTCCTTCAATTATCAGAAGAGAAAATCAGCTTCTGAATCAAATAGAAGAAATTACAGAAGGAAAAGTTTCTGTACTTACACAAATTTCTGTTCCTAGTGGAATTGAAGAAACCGACGCAGAAATTTACGACCAATTAACTCATCTAATTGATTTAAAAGAAATTATGATAACCGACGAACTCAAACATACAATTGTTGGAGGTTCGTTTTATACTAAACAAGGAAAGTTAATTGGAAGTTTTGGAGAAAAACCCCAGCTTTCTCTTTCGGAATTCAAACGCAATCCAAATAAAGGCTTTCGTACCCAAGATGGTTCTAGATACGATGCTGGTTGGACAACAGAACAAATGGGAAGAAATACTTTCCTAATTATTCGTCACGATACTACTTCGCTTCAACCAGAAATAAACGCTTATATTTTACGCATTACTGGTTTAGTAGTGTTGATTTCTATGTTTGTTACCTGTGGTGTATGGATTGCATTAGAGCCAATTTTAATTCGTCCTATTATTTGCTTGAGAAATGATTTAATCAAAGCAGGAGAAGCAATTAGTAAAGAGAAACAAACACCAGATTTCGCTTCAGCTTCAATACAACGTCAAGATGAATTAGGAGATGTAATTACTGCTTTCGATACAATGTATCATCAAATCAGTTCTGCTTATTATCAAAGAAAACAGGCTGAAGCTGCTCTGAAAGTTAGTTTAACAGAAGTAGAAAAATACTCACAAGCCCTCAATGAAGAATTAGAAAAAGGGCGAGAAATGCAGTTAAACTTCTTACCTGCTGATGAAAGAATTAAATGTTTTGCTGATAAATATAGTTGGGAAATAGCTTCTTTTTTTAAACCTGCTAGACAAGTAGCCGGAGACTTTTACGATATATTTGAAATTAATAACGGTAACGTCGGATTTGTAATTGCTGACGTATGCGATAAGGGAGTCGGAGCAGCACTTTTTATGGCTCTATTCCGCAGCTTAATTCGGATTTTTGCAGCCAGAAGTCAATTACGAGGACAAGCTCCACAAATATTAGAACAAAATTTACCCGAACAAGGCTGGATTGGTAAATCATCACTTACTAATTTAGCTCATCTAAATGCACTACAAGCCGTTTCTTTAACTAACGAATACGTCGCTAAATATCACGGTGAACTAGGTATGTTCGCAACTTTATTTTTTGGAGTATTAGAACCAACTACAGGGCTATTAACCTATATTAATGCCGGACACGAACCTTTGTTTATTATTTCTTCCGACGGTGAAGTTAAACAGCAACTTGAATCAACTGCACCTGCTGTAGGAATGTTAGCAAATATGGAGTTTCCTATCCGTCAAATTTATTTACAACCACAAGAAGTTCTGATTGGTTATACCGATGGTGTAACTGAAGCTCGTAATTGTGAAAATGAATTTTTTACCGATAAAAAACTTCTTGCTATTTTAGAACAACCAATTGATTCGGCTCAAGATTTATTGAAGAAAATTACAGCTTCTATAGAAAAACATACCAGTAATTCCGAGCAATTTGATGATATTACTATTTTGGCATTACAGCGGAAGGTTTAGGATTTTATGTTTGTGATAATTTAACTATTCCGATAACGGTAGGAAGTAGAAAGTAATGAGTAATAAGTAGTGAACACTAAGATAACTACAGTGGAATATTTAAGCTTTTATTTTCTTGATAATTTAGCTGTTCCGATAGCGGTATAGATGATTTTTTATTCAAGGATTTGGGGGAACAGCTATAAAAATAAAAAACAAAATTGATTTAAATTAGTTTCTTAAACTTCATCAAAACATCTTTGATAAACTTCCTGCATCATCTCCCAAAAAGAACGATAGCGATAAGCACCAGGTAGCTTACTTCCAAAATCCCAAGCTTCCCATTCATTTCGAGAATCAATAATTTTTGGATTGAGTAAATAAACAATCAATAATGGCATTTATTATGAATTGACAGCTTAAATGTTTGCTTACCGAATTAATAATAATCCTAAGCTATCTAATAATCTAGCTTTTCGTCGCCGACGGCTGCTAAACATTTTTTATCCGTCTGTAGAATATTATATCATTCAGTGGAACCATTAAAATAAAACATGTAAAGATTGCTAGGATACTTTTTCGCTGAGACTAAATATATAAACAGTAATCAATTTTTGATTATAGAATTTGATTTATATTTTCATTTTATATTTTTGATTTATTTTAAAGAATTTGAGCTGATTTTGGATTCAAAATATCATTCGCTCTCGAACGTTAAAGGTGGTTATCAAAGTCAATGTCCTAAATACTATATGGGTGAGACTTTTTCTTGTTTATGCAGTTTAGAGAAGGATATGGTTTCCGGGTAGAAAATTACTTATCCTTGGAAATGAATGTGGGACTTCTCCGGTTGTTGTAAAAGAATGGGGTTCAACTCTAGTAGTAATGCGATCGCCATTTTTATAAAAGGCTGAAATCCTTACTCTGTAGAGTACATCCAAATTCACTAAAATATTAGATATTGTAGAAAAAGATGATGAAAGAGCTTTTGCTGATTGAGTATTAGCAAGAAAATATTTTTTGATTACATTAATAATAGTTCTAATATTTTTTGGTGGTTTTGGTAGCGGTATTGGTTTTAAAGGATATTTAGATAGGAGAAAGTAAATAAGTAATTATCATGCTGGTAAAACATAACCTAATGCTGTTGAGACCGATTTATCTCTATCGCTGATGTAACTATACAGAAACTGAAATTAACTTTGATTCCGTCTTTTATTTAACCATCCCGTTAATAAAGCCAAACCAAACATTCCCAACATAGCAAGTACAAGCATCCATCTTCCTTGATTGAATACACCCGCACCCAAAGCCACAATTGGGGGTGTTGAAACTGCTATACCCAATATCAAAGCTGGAATAAATTTACTCCAAGGCATTTCTGTAAGTCCGACAGCATAACAAACAAAATCAAATAGTCCCGTCATCAAAAATCCAGCAACTAAAAAGATATTATCTTCAAGATGCTTCGATGCGAGATTATCAACCTTATCTATAAACCTTTCTCCGACAAACCTTTGGACAATTTTACGACCGAAACGTTTAGCGATATAAAAATTGAAACAACAAGCTGTAAAATCAGCGATGAAAATTACAATAATTGCTTTCCAGAACCCGAATAAGGTACCAGCTAGAACAGAATAAGCAGTGCTGGGAATTGCTGGAACCACAATACTTACCGTTCGCAGCAATAATAAAGCAATCGGTGCCCAAATTCCTAATTTATCAACATTGGCTCGAATTTGTTCGATACCAACTTGATTTATATAATTTATAGCTGCTACTAGAGCAATACCGATACAAACAAATCCCAAAATATTAACCCATTTTTTGGTTCGGGATGAGGATTTTGGTTTGTTTGGAACGGTTTCGGTTTCGGGTGGATAATAAAGTTCGTCTTTGAGAATCCAACCAGTTTCTTGCTGGATATAAGCATGGGTACTCATTCCCCGTTCTTTAGCTGTAGCTGCTACGGTTTTATAATCAAGTCCCAACAAATCGCAAAGTTCGCGTTGACGGATTCCCTGACCGTTCTGCATGGATTGGAATTCTCAATTTTCATGACTACTATTTACCATAGTGAACGATTTTTGCGATGTTGGTAAATGAATCAAGCATAATCTCAAATTATGAGGGGTAAAAGTTTTTGGTAGTAACATCTTAACCTTTTGATGCTGCATATTTGGCGCTAAAGCGCAACTACAAACCCATCATATTTATTGAAAATCGAATAATCCTCTAAACCCTCTTCCTCTGCGCTCTCTGCGTCCTCTGCGGTTTTTTATTTTAAAAGCTTAGCACCCCTCAAAATTAATGTGGTGGAGTACTAGAAACCAGATTTATGAGCACTTTTAATAGGAAACAGTTATCTTTAAACCCATTACCAATTACCCCTTCCCAACCTAAAACTGCATAATTTTTTCTCGCTCACCTCTAGATAACAACAGCAGCCCTCTATTCTTATATGAAGTTGTTATTATGAGCGTTTTAGATTTTCCCCGATTGCATTTTGCAGGTAAAGCCAGAATTCACGCTCCGACGGGATATAAAAATGGTTTAATCGACCTTTCGGACAATACCTGTTATATGAATGGTGTTCCCTACAAGGAAAATCATTCTGCTGCTGAATATCACGAATATCTTTATAACAAGGGACCGAAATTTAATAGTGAAGGGAAATTAGATGAAAACGGTTCTTTTAGTATGGCTCAAGGTTGGAATTTTGGCGGAAACGGTCATTTTTCAATTGATTCTCAAATAATTAGTACTCAGCGAGAATTTGGAAAGGTTGATTTAGATGACCCGGTGATTGGAAGAAGCGTAGATTTTTGGGGTCATTATAACGAGTACGTCAAAACAAGTTTTAATCGAGCCAGGATATTTGAAAACGACCCCGCTTCTAATTGGACAAATACGATTATGTTGGGTCAGTTAGCTTTTGGTCGGTTGGGTGATTCAAATCAAGTTCCTTATATGTTAACTGCTCCTATAAATGGTTATCAGTTAGCTCGCTGGCAAGATTTTGATTATATTCGTGATTTACCAGAGCATATTTTAAATCATGAGTTTGGAAAAGCTGCTGTTTATCAATTTGTAGTTTCCAAGGGTGAGGAAGGTTTTCTGTGGAGTGATGAGGTAGATGTTTCTCCCACGGTTTCTTTATTAAAGGAAGCGATGCAGCGAGAGGATGTTTTGGGTTTGGTGGTGCAGTTTAGTATCAGCAATATGTCTTCTCCTCAGCAGCCAGACTGTCCGAGTTTTTGGGAATTACATGGAACTATCGGTTTATGGTGTCAGGATGAATTGAAAAGTTATCCCAGTGGAAGGTTATTTATTCCGGAGTCGGAACAGAAAGCGATGGGGAATCTTACTCTCAATTTAAATCCCCAGGGAATTAGTTTAAATATGATTACTGCTGTTCCTTGTGTTGGAAGGTCAGAAAAAGCAGAAGCTGGAATTCACAAGATTTTTTCAAAGTTAGATTTGGGTGATTTAGAAATTCGTACCGTTGATAGTAATCGTTTAATTGGAGTAATTTCTCAAGATTTACATCAGAAGGAAGCTCATCATTTAACTAGTGGTTTGATTGATATTCCTTATTTTGAAAATTGGTCGGATTTACAAAAAGACGTTGAAAATCAAGGTTTGTGTATTATCGGAACGATTTCCGGTGAGAGAAGGGTTTTAGTAAAAGAGAAGGAAATTAATCTTCAAGTTGATGATGCTTGTTTATTTGTGGAATTTCCCAATTTTAGTAAAGGAGAAGATAACGCTGTTGAAGTTGAAATCCGTTCCTTTGTTCGAGGTGTTCCGCAATCGGTAGAGTCAGTTTACGTAAATCAATTTTATAATCCCAGAGCTTTTCCTCAATTACCTTATCAATTCGAGAAGGAAGAAGGAAGAAGGAAGAAGGAAGAAGGTTTTCACTATCCCCGAAATTCCGAATTACAAATCGTCGGATTAAAACCGGGAAGAATTTTAGATAAAGGTGATTTTGATTCAAGTTGTGAAATATCTACTAATAATCAAGGACGGGGATGGATAACTATAAGAGGAATCAAATCCGGAACTTGTAAAATATTGCTTTCTAGTTCTTTAAATGAACTTTCTCGTATCTACGATAACTTAGATGCAGCGGAAATTACTTACGACAACGACAATAAACTTGGATTTTGGAATGGTTCCGGCTTCTTCGCTGTCAGAGTCATGGGTAATGATTGGTACCTAGATGATATTCCGCAGCAAGATGTCGATTTTAAATTAATTTACGACAAAGTTTTATCTTTCTACGAAGCCAGCTTCTCGTTTATGAAAGCCGAAGTTTTCAGCTTGGCTGATAAATGTAAAGTCGCTACCTACGCTCGGTTGATGTGGCAGATGTCCGACCCCAAAAATAAAAATAAAACTTACTATATGCCCCCCACAAGAGATATGTCCGAATCTCAATCAAAGCTTTTACTCAAATTTCTGCAAAATCAACAGCAAATTGGTTATATTCCGACATCGGAACAGTTACCAAAACCCGAAATTCAAATTCAAAATCAACAGCAAATTGGTTATATTCCGCCATCGGAACAGTTACCAGAACCCGAAATTCAAATTCAAAATAAATATCAAATCCAAACTAAAGAAGAATTAATTACAGCATTAAAACAAGCAGCAGAATTAGAAGTTGCTGTGATGCTGCAATATATTTACGCGGGATATTCCGTTCCCAACTACGTCACCGGAGAAGAATACGTGCGTCGGGGATTGTGGACGGAATCACAATTACATTTAGCCTGTGGTGATAACAAAGAAGTTGATAACTATGGAATGCGGGGAGTATTAATGGAAATTGCTCGGGAAGAAATGATTCATTTTCTTCTTGTCAACAATATATTAATGGCAATGGTCGAACCATTTTACGCAGCAGTTCCCGATTTTAAGAAGTTAAATTCTAAATTTCCCATAGATATTGATTTCGCTCTCGAACCATTAAACGCATTATCCCTACAGTATTTTATGCGGTTGGAAATGCCAGATTTTCTCAACGAAACCCTTGCTGACGAAACTATTCCGACATCGGAACAGTTACATAAATATGGTTCCTTGAGCGAACTTTACAGTCAAATCCGTGATGGATTACAAAATATTCCCGACTTATTCAAAGTTGATAAAAACAAAGTTGGTGGAGAACACCGTTTATTTATGCGGGATAATCTCAACCAAAAACATCCAGATTATCAAATGCAGGTCTACGACCTCAAAAGCGCATTATTTGCAATTGATGTCATCGTCGAACATGGAGAAGGAAGTCAAACCCAAACCGAAACATTTTCAAAATCTCATTATCAAAAATTCCGTCAACTAGCAGACGCACTTTCTCAAGAACAAATTAACCAATCCCGAAACGGAATAGTTAAAACCTGGAATCCCTCCTACCCATCTTTGAGAAATCCCACCTTAGATTATCAAGATTGTAATTCCAACGTCGTCACCGTTCCTCAAACCAGAACCGTGATGGAAATATTCAACGAAAGCTACTTCCTGATGATGCAATTAATGGTGCAACACTTTAACTCAAATCCAAACGGTAGTTTACGACGCTCCAAATTAATGAACGCCAGCATCGATATTATGACAGGAATGATGCGACCCCTCGGAGAACTATTAATGACTTTACCATCCGGAAAACGCGGTAAAACAGCAGGACCATCCTTTACTATTCCGACTCCGGAATATATACCCAATCAAGAAATTGCCGCCTCTACTATTTCAACTAAATTCGAGCAATTAGCCAAACGCTCTTATAAATGCGAAGTGATTCCCGAAGCTGTTTGTGAAATGTTTGATTTTTACGATAACTTCTTTGACAATCTAGCGAATTCCGAAAAAAGGTCAAAGGTTTAAATTATTATCTCTCTCTTCTTTCTCTTCCTCTGCGTCCTCTGCGTTCTCTGCGGTTTTTTAAATCCAAGAAGTAGTTAGGAAATTAATAATTTTTGACTCATTTATTTTTTAAACGCAGAGGAGCGCAAAGTAAAACGCCAAGGTACGCAGAGTTTTTTTATAAATATAAGGAGTGAGAGTTTGAATTAAGAATTAATTATTTATTCTTCTCCCCCACTCTCCCCCTCTCCCCCTCCCCCACTCAAAAAAAACAATGAAAAACATCAAAACAGAAGTCCTAATCATCGGTGGTGGTCCCGTCGGAATGTCAATGGCAGCCGAATTACGCTACCAAGGAATTGACTGCATTTTAATTGAAAAAACCGATGGAGTTGTAAAAGACCCGAAAGTAAGTACAGTTGGATATCGTTCGATGGAATTCTGCCGTCGTTGGGGTATCTCGGAAAATATTAGAAATGCTGGCTGGGATAAAAACCATACTTTAGACGTTGCTTGGGTCACAACTGTAGGAGAACATGAAATCTTCCGCGTTAAATTACCTTCCTATGCAGAACGTACTCAACCCGATTATGCTCCGGAAACGGAACAGGTATGTCCCCAACATTGGTTTGCTCCCGAATTTCTCAAATCTTTAGGAATATATCCCCAAGGAATTGTCAAACTCAATTCTGAATTAGAAAATTTTAACTGTGACCATAGCGGAATAGTTGCTCAAATCAAAAATTTAGATACCGGAAACACCGAAACCATTGAAGCTAAATACATGGTCGCAGCCGATGGAGCTAGGGCACAAATCAGAAAACAGTGTGGTGTTGAAGCAATTCAATATCACGATACTCAAACCTTTCAAAGCGTTGTTTTTCAAGCTCCCGAACTAGCATCACAATTGGGTGACAAGAATGCTATGGTTTTCTTTTTAGTTAATCCAATTATCCAAGAACCATTACGAGCAGTTGATGGAAAAGGACAATACCGTCTAATTCTCAAACCTAAAGAAAATGGCGAAATCCACGACGCTTACGAAGCAATTAAAGCAGCTATTTCTATAGATACCCCCGTAGAAATAATTTCTAACATTCCTTGGCGTTTAACTCACCGAGTCGCTAAACAATTCCGTCATCAAAACATATTCTTTATCGGTGATTGCGCTCATACCCTTTCCCCATCCGGTGGTTTTGGAATGAATACAGGAATTGGTGACGCTGTTGATTTAGGTTGGAAACTCGCAGCAACTATTAAAGGTTGGGGAGGAGAAAATTTACTCGACACCTACGAAATCGAACGTCGTCCGATAGCGGTACAGAACCTCGAAGCTGCAAACGCTAATTTACAAAGAACTCAAAAACGCGGTATTCCTCCCGAAATTGCTAGTGATTCTCCCAAGGGTGAAGCAATTCGCCAACAAATGGCTGAAGGTATGGAAAAAAGTGGAGTTAAAAAAGAATTTGATGCTCCTGGTGTTCATCTCGGTTTACGTTATTCCTCATCAATTGTCATTCCCGACGGATTAGCACCCGAAAATAATCAAGAATGGATGCAAAGCAGCTATCCCGGATGTCGCGCTCCTCACGCTTGGTTAAAACCCGGATTCTCAACTTTGGATTTATTCGGTCATGGATTTACATTATTGTGTTTCAATTCAGAATCAAACTCGAATTTAAACTCTGGAATTGAACAAATAACGAAAATCTGTCATCAAAAACAAATTCCCTTAACAACTCATCAAATTAACAATCCTGAAATTGCACAACTTTACCAACGTGCTTTCGTCTTGGTCAGACCAGATGGACACGTCGCTTGGAGAGGAGATGAAATACCTCAAGATGTGAAATTTATGATTGATAAAGTTCGAGGAGCTTAATCAGTAACCATTTCGAGTTGCTGCTTTATCGACGTAAATTAAGCAGCAACTTGAGAATCGGCTTTCTTAGCAAAATCTTTTCTTGAAGCTTTTTTGGATTTGGATTTGGATTTGGTTTTTCGTTTAATCGACTTGGGATTTTTCGCCATAAAATATGTGCGAGGTTGAGAACTCAGTACCTAATGGTCATCGAGGAAAACGAGTTGGCACTTTTAAGTGCCGTCAAAATGAATAAGAGTAGCCATCACATGATTGTATTTTTTTGCAATTTTTATAGCTAATGTCAGTTACTGTGCCAGTTTGAGTAGAGATATTAAAACTACCTCTACTTCTCACAGCTACTCTGCCTATATAAGTTCCAGCTTTCTTACCTGTAGTTACTACTGCTTTAACAATATCGCCAGTTTTAAAACCTTTGATAGTTTTCACTTGAGGTCGATAATTCCTAACAAATACGGATTTGCTAGAAGTTATCGAC
>JBCBHT010000032.1:0-42387 GCA_038525335.1 Cyanobacteria bacterium J06621_15
CGGACACGCTTCGCTAACGTTTCACTCCGTTCCACTCGCAATGACAATGTGTAATTAATTTTGTTTAACTACTTATATAGACGCTTGTAAATTAATTAATCTAAACTTAGTTTCTCACAAAAAAGCTTGTGAATCAGCTTCACCAATTGAATTACCAAAAATTCCTTGATATTAATTAGATTAAAAACAAATATAAATTGTTCATCCCCGTTTCCCAACCTTTTTACAATAAATAGAATTAAAACCGGAATATCGCTGGCTATTTCGAGGAACTTCCGCAACTAACTCCGTATTACCATCACTATCAACAATCCACCCAGTAGCTTCAATAATTTGATTATTTTTACGATTCATACCCTTATTAGCCTGAGTTCGAGAATTATGATTTAAAACTATATCTTGAGTTGGAATTAAATCAAATAATTGAGTAATCATTGTACTTCCATTAAATAAATCATTAGGATTTGCAGGATTCCCACCTCTTCCCCTCATCACAAAATTATTTCCAGCAGAAGCAGCACACCTAGAAGTTATTTTCTGAGTTGAATCGACAAAAGTTTCGGGTAATTCAACTAATCCAGAATTGGGGTCAACAGAAATAGTATTAATATCCACTACACCACTAAAAGAAGCTCCTAGAGAAGAAGTTGCTGTAATGTCGCTTTGAGAAGTTAATTCTTGTCGGAACTGAGTACCTAATATACCATTCGCATTGATAATCACTCTACCACCAAAACTACCCTCAGAATTAGCGGTAATATCGCTATCTTCCAATCCTAATAAAGTATTTGTGTCAATATTAATATTTCCTCCATCTGCACTATTCTTAGCATTAGTCGAAATTATACTTTGCTGTCGTAGCTGTAAATTTTGCGATTGAATATTAATATTACCCTTATCACCAGCATTAGCATTAGCCGTAATTATGCTTTGATTTTCTAATAAAATAAACGGTGAATTAATATTAATATTTCCCGCTGCACCGGTACCCGCAGTTCCTTGAAGATTTTCGGGGTCGTTGCTGAAGAAATTACTCGCATTAATAGTTGCTTCATCGCTGATAATTAATTGATTTGCTGTTACATTTAAATTCCCACCTTGACCATCTTGTCGAACAGCACTAGTAAACAAGCCACTTTTAATCGGTGTATCGCTCGATTGGTCGTAACCTACTAATTTAATAGTATTAGCTTTAATTTCCATATTACCAGCGGTTCCTTTTCCAGAAGTCGCAGCAGCAATTTGACCCCCATCGTATAGCTCTAAACTATTTGTTTCAACAGTCAAATTACCACCATTACCCCTTGCATTCCCTACAACTAAAGCATATAAAAAACTTCTATCAGTTATTTGAATCTCTTGAGCCTTAATTTTAAAATTACCAGTATCACCCAAACCATAAGTGCTACTTGATATAAAACTTTCATCAGTAATCAATAAGCGCTTGCTATTAATAATTAAATCACTTCCAGAACCAGTTGCTTCCTCTTCTACATCTGTAAATAAACCACTGTAGTTTATTGTTAATAGCTCTGTAGCTGTAATATTTAAAGATTCTCCAGAACCGTTTCCAAGAGTATTTGTAGTAATTTGCGAACTATCTGTAATTGTTATATTTTTACCTTTTAATTGAATACCACCCCCACTATTTCCACTTGCATCGATATTAGATTTATTCAGAATTTCAATATTACGATAATTGATATCTTCTGGAGTTTCAAATTTGAATTTTCCATTAATATCCACAAAAGAGACTTCACCATTTTGAACTGCTAATAAATCAATTCCACCTGACGGTCCAGCTATTTTTCCACCATTAACTTTGATGTCTCCTCCAATTAAAGCTAGAGATTTACTATTTGCTACTTGGAGTTCCGGTGCTGATTTTCCTTGTTGTAACTCAATATTTCCAGGATTAGCTCCGTATTGTAAACCTAAAGGAATATTAATAGTCAAAATCGAATTGTTTGAAGGATTAATAGCGTTAAATTCCGTACCATCTGAGAATTTTAAACTATTAGCCGTGGAACCGATGAATGAACCACCCATATCTAATTTGGCATTTTCACCAAAAATAATTCCATTAGGATTAATCAAAAATAAGTTAGCATTACCATTAACCCCTAATGTTCCGAAAATTCGTGAAGAATTACTTCCTGTAATCCGAGTTAGAATATTTTTAATAAGATTTGGATTATTGAAATAAACGCTTTTACCATTATTAATATTAAACTCTTTAAAGCTATGAAACAAATTTGAACCGCGAATTGCACCACCCTCAATTTTTTTAGAAAGCGAATCAACAGAATTTACTAAAGAATTTTCTTTCCCTAAAGTATTATCGGGTATCAACTGTGCTTCAACTTCAAATATCGGTACGAGGGATAGTGTAACTGATAAACCCCACAAAAAAAGATGATGGTCAAAGTACATTTATTTTTCCGACAAACTCCTAAACAATCTTATTCACCTGGAGGGGTGATATTGATAGAGTTCCCAATTATAGAAGGAAACTAACATCTGATAGATATAAGCTTAAAATTCAAGATTATTAAAATTTTATTCTTTTCCTTTTTTCAAAAAAAAATTTCTCTTAAGCAAGAGAAATTTAGAATGATTTTTTATAAAAAACTATTACTATAAGCCTGGATGACAACGTATAAAAGGACAGCTACGAAAAACCACCGTTGACAATTGAGAATTGCTTGATTCTTCAATTACTGTTTGAGCATTAGCTGTATTAGGTATCAAAATTGTTATAGATAAAGCAGCTAAAGTTGATATTTTAATTGCTGTTTTTTTCATGATTTAACCTTTGAGTTTTATTAAAGCAGACTTACTCATTTATATGCTAATTAAATTGCTGATTGAATATAGTTAGGTGATTTAAAAAAGCTTTATTAAATTAAATCGAACAAAAAATACTTTTCTGTAATAAATTACCTATTACTATACAAATGTTCAGCAAAATTAATTGATTGATTTATCATTTCTATAAATGTATCAGCCATATTATGTTTATAGCATTAATATTGGGCTATTTATATTTGGTAGATTAATTTTATATAAATGATTCTTAAGATTATGTTAAAAAAAAATTATAAATAAATTAATAAAAAAAACGACTTATTCTATACAATTATGTAATTCAACGGATAACTTATGGTTTTTTATTATTCACTATCTAGTTTGTCAAAATCTTAGGTAAAATTTCTGTTAACCCTACTATATAAAGATTATATTTTCGATAACTTAGCTGATAAATAAAAATATAGAGACGCAGCAATACTGCGTCTTATAAAACTAAATTATCAAATTATTAATCGCGTAAATCCTCAATTCTGTCGCGAAAATCATCCTTATCCCAATTTCTGCGAACCCTACGATTTTTGTACCTTACCCTATCGCGAAAATCATCCCTATCTCTATCCCTTATTTCATCACGAATTTCTTCACGAACATCATCATCTATAAATGGAGGTCTAGCATCTACACTAGTAGTTATGAATGTAGAAGCAACCGTCAAAAATGCGATTGCAATCAAAGATATTTTTTTGAGATTTAACACAGCAGAAACTCCGTATTAATAATATCTTGTCCTGATACAATCATCATAAAAATATAATTTTCAAAAAACCTGAGACCAAAGTACCAAAAGCTTGTTTAGATATACATGGCTTTAGTACTATTATTCCAAACCAAATTTTGCTTTCACTTCATTTAAAGGTAAATCCCAAAGTAATTCCGGTTCCCATGTATCTGGATTGAAACTACAACCTTGTCCTCTTTGATAAGCTTTCCATATTCTTTTTCTAGCTGCTTTACTTTGATTGGGTAAACGCTTGCGAATTGCTCTTAATAATCCCACACCGATAATTAAATTAAGCAATCCAAACTTTGCTCCTAATAAAAAAGCTTGTAATTCAGCTTCACCAATTGGGTCACTACCATAACCGGTTAAAACATGAACACCATCATGTAACTGTTTGCGACGAAAACCTGTAGTCAACGGTTGTAAATCGTTATCATCGAGAAAATTAGCCCAATTTTTACCAAAACTTCCTTCAGGGAAAGAACGTAATTTCTCAATATCTACAATTTGAGGTACATCTTGACCTCTAGCTTCTGAAAAATTATCTATAAGATTGAAAAAACTTTGAATTTTAGGAGCTTGAACAACTGATTTATCTTCTATTAACATGACAAAAAATATTGCTTTACTTGCTTTGATATCTACTATTATAAAAAGCAAATCCTAATATATACATGAGGAAAAAGTCATAAATTATCATCAATAGATATGTATCTAAATTCCTATTCATACTCATGACTTTAGTCATAGATTTTAATTGATTAAAGTTTTGGTTTTGCTGTTAGCGCAGCGTGAATTTAGCTATATAAAAATATAAAAACGTGATTTCACATTGAAAAAGACGTAGCACTGCTACGTCTTTACATCAGTTTCAGTTCCCTTTTTAGTATCCCTCTATAAAAACGTTAAACCGGTAATAAAGCATTATCAAAAACGTATTTACCAATTTCAACTCCCGATGCTTCACCTTCTAGAGAAGATGAAATAATATGAATTCCTCCAAAAACCCGACTCTCGGAATTTTCTTCAGCTGCTTCCGAAAAGCTTCCAAAAGAACGAGTTAATCCAGGTATTTCCTGTGTGGGAATTTCAAAACTAATATTGTCGCTACCGAAGAAAGAACGGAAGATTTCAGTTGCTGCTCCACCAAAGGCTGCATGTCCTGAAGTATAGTCGGGAAATGCCGGAGTTTCAATCAAGGGGTCCCAATTTGGGTCTTCTATAGAGGTTTCGTTACCGTCAAAATCTACCCCTCCAGGAATACCTGTAATTGCATCCTCAGCATTAATAGTTTGTTCCGGACGCAGTTGTTGAAAATCGAATTTAGCATCCCAGGAAACAACACCAGCATCAGTTAAGGAAATGTTTAACAGAGCAAATAGACGAGCAGTATCTACCAAACTCAAATCTTCCCCTTCTTGAAGAACTAAACTTTGAGCAATTTGATTCCATTGTCCCGGTGGTCTAAAAGTGTCGGTGCGGTCATAAGACCAAAATTGAGCAATTTCTGTTTGCTCGTCGCTACGGTTAATATCGGTAATTTCCGTATCTTTTATTCCACCGACTTTTCTGGTTTCTTCAGTTTCTCTAGCAAATCTAGGACTACCAAATTGTGGAGGACCGTCGGGACGAAATTGCTGTACGCTCGGAATCAAAAAGGGAGGAACACTTTCGATAGTTGGTCCAACTGGGGTTTGAGGTTGTCCATCTATAATTGGTTTCCAAGCACCAGGTTTATCATCAGCTTCAAATTCAGTACTTGGTGGTACCGCTGAATCATTTTTACGAAATTCAATAATTTGCTCTGCTACGTTAACTCCAAAATCAAAACCTGCATCTTCTGCGGTTTGTTCGTCGTCGATTTCCTCTAAAGAACGGTCTCTTTGAGCATTGAATACAGCTTGTTGTTCTGGGTAAAGTTCGCTCAAGACTTTAAATGCTGCACCGACCACCGCTGCTTCAATAGATGCTCCATCTGGAGCAGCATCTTCTACAAAATATGGTTGAAATTCTTGGGAAAAAGCATTGACTGCATCATAAACTGCTGTATGTAAAATCGCACCATTTCTTGGTACTACCGGAGGAATTGTTCCTAGTTCTCCAATTGGACCATTATTATCGAATCCATAGGAATCTACACCGGACTTTTGTACTGCGTTGAGAAATACAGAGTTCCAATCTAGTACAACATTAGTACCATCGGTAGAAATGAATTGGCTATTGTCTCCTTGAGCAATATTATTGTCTTCGTTGCTCTCGGGAATAGTATTGTTAGGGTCTACCTCAGCAATCAGAAAGTAAGCTCCGGGTGACACCACACTAGCAGTACGCAAATCTGACGAAGTGAAATCCAGATTTACCGTTTGTGATTCTCCCGGTGCTAAATTAATTTCATTGAAAGTTACAGTACCGATAGGATTGTTTCCACCACCACCAGATAAAATTTCATCTTGTCCATCAAGTTCATCAAGAGAACCCGATTCGTTAACATTTAGGTCGTTTTTTTCCAGTTGTGAATCGATAGAAGCATAAACAGCCAAATCTACAGAACCGTCAAATTGAGTATTACCGTCATTGGTAATAACTGCTTCTACCAAACCCTCTTGTTCTGGGAAGAATGTAGGGGTTTCTTGAACAGAGCCAAATTCAACCTTTAAATCTACCATGAGATTTTTACTCCTTAGTTATTTAAAATTATTTAAATTGAAACGGCAATATCGTTGATATTGAGAGAATTATTAGTATTACCGAAGCTTTCAGAACTATTCACAATTGAACTAGGTTGGAAAATTGAAAAATCTTCCAAAATCGCAATTAATTCTGACTCCGCTCCATTCGGTTCGTAAAATATCCCTAAACCTCCCGGTAATCCCAACTCTGTTTGACGTAAAGAGTAGTCATCTAATGAACCAGCGAGATTGAGAATATCTGCTTCCGAACGATTAAAATCCTTAATTAAAGCATAATCATCTGTTCCTGGCTGTAGAGAATTACCATCATCGTAATAAACAAACTCCTCACCAGTTTCACCTCTACCACCAAGCACGAAGAAATCGCTACCAGCACCACCTGTAAGAGTATCAATAGTGTCCGAACCAAAGTCAAATTCACTCTGAAAATTCTCAACTCCAATCAACCTGTCGCTACCGTTTCCACCCACTAAAGAGTCATTGCGAGCGCCACCGATTAACAAGTCATTTCCATCACCACCTAGCAAAGTATCTTCACCTATGGCATTAATCGCCGTATCTCGGCGATCGCCATAAAGTGTATCGTCACCATTTCCACCATTAAGTAAATCGTTCTCATCTTCACCAAACATGGAATCGAATCCATTACCACCTTTTAAAGTGTCGCTACCTTCTCCACCAAAAAGGTCATCAGCACCATTCAAACCGTTAATATCATCATTCCCATTTGCACCAAAAAGTTCATCCTTATCCAAACCACCATTTATAGTGTCATTCCCGTCACCACCATTGATAACATCATCACCTCTGTTACCGTTAATACGGTCGTTTCCCAATCCACCATCAATAAAATCTCTGCCCCGAGCGCCAACGACAGTATCATTTCCTAATCCAGCAAAGATAAAATCTGTACCCGAACCACCATTAATATCATCATTACCAAAAGCACTTTCATCCGGATTATCGCTGAAGCTGATATCACCAAAAATTACATCGTCATTATCGCCACCCTCAATTTTGTCATTTCCACCTCCCCCAGCAAGATTGTCATTTCCAGAGCCACCGAAAACAGTATCGTTACCAAAATTAGCTGTAACTCTGTCATTACCACCTAAAGCTGAAATTCTATCTGGTGAATCAGTTCCTTGAAGGTCGTCATTTCCCTCAGTACCAATTATTTCAACTACAGCATTTTCATCTCCAGCACGAACCTCAGCTACATTCGATTCAGAAAATAGCTCCGGTTGTTGGACAAATTCTTCAAACTCAGCAATTCTTTCTCTTTCCTGCGGACTTAACGAGTCTAAGATATTAGGTTCCATTGTTAATGTTTCGTTTATTGTTTACAAAAGCATTGCAAGTCGAAAAATAGAATCAAAACAAGATATCGCTATAGGAATTATTATTTTTTTAAATCCTCTTTTTGATAGATGTTTTTTTGAATTATGTAAATAAAATGGCAGCAAATTAAGTCACCAACTGCTGTTATTGCCTACCTAAAATACATCTATTTACAAAGGGAATCTATCTTATATTTGATTCGATAACGACAAAAAATTATTCTGCAAGCATTTGATTTAATTCAAGTGTATAAAACTTTAACTGTCAACAGTTTGCGAAAATTTTTATAAACATAATTTCTGTAATTATGTGGTTAAGTGCTTAGACAAAATTAATTATATATTGTCATTGCGAGGAACGGTCTTCGTAGCGTCTCCCGGAGGGAGATAGCAATCGCAAGGACTTGAAGGTTTTAGAATGTCAAATTAATTTTGTACGACTACTTATATATATTGAATAAATGATAAATATTGAATCTAACTATAGTTAAAATAATAATTGATAATATTGAAAAATATATATATAGATATTTTTCAAAGATTACTTGTACTTTTTATCATCATAGTATTTTTATTATTAATATAAATTATTCTAATCGTATGTAGTATGCTGATAATCATGTTATTTTTTAAATTACGGTTAGGAAAGTGAAACTAATTTTATAAATTAATACTAATAACAAATGATATTTTTTATTTCCTATTTCTTTTTTACTAATTTTATAGCATCCTAAGTCAGGATTATCTACGTAATTGAATCTGGGAATTTAATTTATATATTTCTTCAGTTGTACTGTTAAATTAAATTTTTAGATATTGGTTTGTATGTAATAATGTTAAATTAGTCAATTAAGCATTTCTATAATAAAAAAATTATCGAAGCGAATCAGTCTAAAAACCCACTGTCTGTTGGCATGTTAGTAATTAGTTGGGGTTAAAATCCCATCCAATTACCTCTCCCTCACTCCCTCACTCTTTACTCTTCTCTTAATCCCAAACTATGAAAACAGGTATCTGGATATTAGGCGACCAGCTATATTTAACACAAGCAGCTTTACAAAATTGTACTAACCCCTCAGAAACAGAAATAATTCTCATAGAATCCTATTCCCACATCAAACAAATTAGGTATCACAAACAAAAACTGGTTTTAATTTGGTCAGCAATGCGTCATTTTGCTGAAGAATTGCGTCAACAAGGTTATTTGGTTACTTATGAAATTTCAGAAGATTTTCAAGCTCCCCTCGAAAGCTGGATTAAAGAAAATCAAATTGACTTTCTTCAAATAATGTTTCCCAATGACAAACCCTTTCTACAAACCATCGAAAATTTTAAACTACCTTGTGATATCAACTTACTTCCCAACAATCAATTTTTATGGAGCGCTGAAGAATTCAGTAACTGGGCTGAAAATCGCAAAAGATTGTTAATGGAAGACTTTTATAGAGAAGGAAGAAAACGCTTTGATATCTTAATGGAAGGTGATAAACCCGTTGGTGGAAAATGGAATCTTGATAAAGAAAACCGCAAACCACCCAAAGGTAAACTAAATACTCCCGAACCTTTATGGTTTGAACCAGATAATATTACAAAAGAAGTTATTCAACAAGTTAATAATCTTGATATTCCTACCTATGGAGACTTAAAAGAATTTCGCTGGGGAGTAACTCGTAAACAAGCATTAGAAGTACTAAAATATTTTATCGACATCCGCTTACCCAATTTTGGTCCATATCAAGATGCGATGGTCACTGGAGAAGAAACAATGTGGCACGCTATGCTTTCTCCCTATATTAATATTGGTTTATTACAACCTTTAGAAATAATTCAAGCAGCAGAAGCAGCTTATCACGAAAATCAACTGGCATTAAATAGCGTCGAAGGTTTTATCCGTCAGGTGTTGGGATGGAGAGAATATATGCATGGAATTTATCATCATGTCGATGCAGATTATCCCCAACAAAATTGGTTTGAACACAATAAAAAATTACCAGAATTCTTTTGGGATGGTGATACTAAAATGAACTGTTTGCATCAAATATTGACCCAAGTCATGGATACCGGTTACGCTCATCATATTCAAAGATTAATGGTACTAAATAACTTTGGATTAATTGCTGGAATATCACCGCAAGAATTAGAAAACTGGTTTCATGCAGCATTTATTGACGCTTACGATTGGGTAATGCAAACTAATGTAATTGGAATGGGACAATATGCTGATGGTGGTTTACTCGCATCGAAACCTTATGCAGCATCCGCAAATTATATTAATAAAATGAGCGATTATTGTAAAAGTTGTTTTTATAAACATTCAAAACGTACCGGAGAACAAGCTTGTCCCTTCAACTTCTTATATTGGGATTTTCTGAATCGACATCGAGATAAATTAAAGTTTCAGGGAAGAATGAATTTTATCTTAAGAAATCTTGATAAAATGTCCTCCGAAGAGTTAGAAACAATTCATCAGCAAGCAGAAGAAATAATCAAATGATTTGGAGTATTAATATTTGGCTATTAATAATTATTTATATAGTTTATTCAATTATTAGCACCTTACTGTTTTTCTTTACTTCTAATGGTTGGACTGCGGTAATATTATATTTTGCGGGAGGACCACTCGTATATGGATTTGGACTTATATTATTATTGATAAACGGAATTTACCGAAGTTTTAAAAGCAAAATAAATTCTGCGAACATCAAAATTAATTTAGTTAGAGCTACTTTATTGATTCAATCTTTAGCAGTGCTTCTCAATCAAGGAGACTACGGTGATTCTCTTCAAGGTCAACATCTTTCCATTGGCAAACTTTGGGGAGATAGTTATTTTTACAATCCATATTTAGCAGCTATTGGTTTCTTCTTTCTTTGCATCTATCTAATTCTATTAATTACCCTTTGGCTGCAAATTATGATTTCAAAATCAGGTGGTAAATTGACATAAAAAAAGTCAATCAATTTTGGATTTTGGATTTACGTTAGCGTTACCCTAACGGGTCGTGTCGCGTTGTTGCTTGCGTCGCTCGGAGAGCGATACACGTAGTGTTTCCAAAGGACAAAGTGACCCGAAGCGGGTAAGGACATCCGCAGGATTTTTTCATAGTTAAAACGTTCTTGTTTGAAACCAATCAATATTCAATCCAAAATCCGTCTTGAAAAGTTTTGAGGGAAGAGAAGTTGGGGGAAGATACTCTTCCCCCAAACTTCCCGCAAAATCTAAAATCTAAAATATTTCGGTCAGATATTGACTATTTAATATTTAATCCCTGATAAGCAGTAAACAAGCTGAATAATTTTGCAATAATTGAAAAATAGGTCATCATGTGTAAGTTCTCAAAACACAACCAAACCAAAGCTAGGAAAACAATAATTTAATGACACCATCAGAAAACACCCCCAAACCAAGACCCAAACCACCAATACCCAAAAAATTTCAGCCAATCACAGTGGTAGACTGTAACACCGATAGCCCGCGTATTTTTACACAGTGCTATAAATGCGACCAACCTCTATTAATTCAAACACATCACGATGGCAGCGAAGCAGTAGACCATAAAGTAGTATGCCCAAATTGCGGTGGAATAGCCTTTTTCGCTCACGCACCTAAAATAGCTGCTGTAATGCCATTAGGAGAAGTAGCTACACCCACAACTTAGTCTTTTTTAACTCCCTCTAAAACAGGGGGATTTATGTTGAAGAATGTTATAACGGCTTATTTTCAGCATTGAGAGTATTTCATGCTACATAGATTAATTTTTATTTTGAAAATAAAAAAATCAGCAGCATCTTTTGTTTGTAGAGCTACTGATTCCTAGTATAGTGTGTGTGAAGTGTGGAAATTTCGGTGGATAATGGTTACCTAAATCACCTATGATACTAGCATAACCGAAAAAGTCCTAGATGCGAAGTGTTGTTTAAATAAAATTTCAAAAGCTTTGTTTACTTTGACAGATATTATTAAAGCCTTATCTAAATATCGCTCACAAGTAAAAGAGATAAATGATAATTAGATGAGAATTTGATCAGAAACAGAATTTAAGAATTGCCAATCTTCAAATTCACCAATTCACTCGCTAATTCAATCGCAGCTTTCATACTAGTAGCATCAGCAATTCCCTTACCCGCTATATCAAAAGCGGTTCCATGGTCGGGAGATGTTCTAATAAAAGGTAAACCAATCGTAGTATTGACCGCTCTATCAAAAGCCATTAACTTTACAGGAATCAAACCTTGGTCGTGATAAAGCGCTAAATAACCATCCGCAGCTTGAATTTGAGATTTATTTGAATTACCATACCAAGCTTGTCCCGGTTTCACCCACATCGTATCTGGAGGAATCAAACCCGATAAAGTTAAATTCGGACGCTTTTTCTTCTCTTCTTCCAACCAATCAATCAACCAATCAGCTTCCTCAGTTCCCAATTGTCCCCTTTCTCCACTGTGAGGATTCAATCCTGAAATTACTATTTTTCCGTTTTTAATCCCAAAATCTTTTTCCAAGCATTCCACTAATAAATCTAACTTCCTACTCATCAATTCTGGTGTCAACGCTTGAGCAACTTGACACAATGGTATATGTGTAGTTGCAAGCAGAGTTCGCAGAGTCCAATTAGTATGAGGAGAACGAGCCACAAACAGCATTCCAAACTTTTCCACACCAGCTTTTTCTGCTAAAAGTTCCGTTTGTCCCGGATAAACATGACCCGCAGTTTTCCAAGCAGATTTAGCAATTGGTCCAGTAACTATTCCATCAAATTTCCCCCCAAGTGTCGCACCAATAGCAGTTTCCATAAAAGCAAAACTAGCCGCACCACTAGCAGCATTTTCAACCCCTAGAGTAACCTTATCCTTAACATTATTCTCCAAACTCACATCCAAAAAATCAATGTTCTCATTTAACTGTAAAAAGGTATAATTTTTTAATAATAAATCGCGGTTTCCAACTACTGTTATATTACAATTTTGATAAACCTCCGAATCAGTCAAAGCCTTCAGTACAACTTCCGTTCCAATTCCCGCTGGGTCACCCAAAGTAATCGCCAAACGCGGACGATTGTTCAAATGAGAAATAGCTTTATTTTGATTTAATTGATACATACGAATAGTTAGGATTTATGAGTTAAAAGTTAGGAGTTATGAGTTAGGAGTTAAGAATTAGAATCTAATAGTTTTAAATTTTCCATCACCAATTCCCAATCCCCAATTCCCCATGCCCCATAACACTCTGGTACACTTAACTTAATAATTAACTAATAAGGAGAACTCAAATGGGCGGCGAAATGTTCAACGCAGCTATATTATCCTTCGGATTAATCTTCGTTGGTTGGGCTATAGGTACTTTGTTACTTAAAATTCAAGGTGCAGAACCAGAATAAAAAGTAAATTGAATTTTTGAAAAACGCTTCAACTATAGGCTAGAGACTTTTAACCCAGTCTCTAGTAATAACTTTTCTTGGAAAATAGATTAAGACCCATTTTTGCTTAAAAAAACAATTCTGATAAAATTGTTTTAATAAAAGTTAACATTTTTTAATCAAACCTGATGAAAATATTGATAGTAGGTGCTACCGGTACCTTGGGAAGACAGGTTGCTCGTCATGCGATTGATGAAGGATATGAGGTACGGTGTTTAGTCCGAAGTTCAAAGAGAGCAGCATTTCTGAAAGAATGGGGTGCAGAATTGGTGAGGGGGGATTTATGTTATCCAGAAACTCTAGAAACCGCAGTTGGTGGAGTAGACGCAGTAATAGATGCATCAACTTCTCGTCCTACAGATTCGCTGAGTATTAAGCAAGTAGATTGGGACGGAAAAGTTGCATTAATTCAAGCAGCAGCAGCAGCAAATATTCAACGTTTTATCTTTTTCTCAATATTAAATAATCAAGATTATCCAGAAGTACCCTTGATGGAAATTAAACGGTGTACGGAACTGTTTTTAGCAGAATCCGGTTTAAACTACACAGTTTTACAGCTAGCTGGATTCATGCAAGGATTAATTGGACAATACGGAATTCCGATATTAGAAGCACAGCCAGTATGGGTAACAGGAGAATCTTCACCCATAGCTTATATGGATACTCAAGATATAGCGAAATTTGCCATCCAAGCGTTGCAAAGAGAAGAAACCCAAAATAAAACCTTCCCAGTAGTAGGAACCCGTGCTTGGAGTGCCCAAGAAATTATAAACTTATGCGAAAGATTATCCGGTAAAAACGCCCGAATTACTCGGATGCCATTAAACTTACTTCGTACCATTCGCAATATCCTGCGTTTCTTCCAATGGGGATGGAACGTATCCGATAGACTTTCCTTTACAGAAGTTTTAGCAAGCGGTAAAGCATTAGATGCTTCCATGGAGGAAACATACAAAGCCTTCGACATAGATAAAAGCGAAATAACTACATTAGAATCTTATTTGCAAGAATATTTCAACAGAATTACCAAAAAGCTTAGAGAACTCGATTACCAGCAAAATAAAGGTAAGAAAAAGAAAGAGAAAAGAACTCCTTTTAAACAATCTTCTTAAATAGGGCATTGGGCATTGGGCATTGGGTTTTGAACTAATAATTCCTAGCTACTCCGTACAACTAAAATTTTCCCATGCCCCATGCCCCATGCCCTATTCCCAACTAACTGTACTAGATACGCATAATGTGTAACTATTAGTTAAATAAAAAACGTTCCCTTAAATTTGGATATTTGAACGTGCCGAAAGTAGGCATTATATACAACGATGAGAAGCCGATAGCAAACAGCATTGCTATCGAATTAAAACAGAAATTCACCGAACAAGGCTGGGATGTATCTGTCACTAGCGGTATCGGTGGGATTTTGGGCTATTCAACTCCACGAAGCCCCGTATGTCATACTCCCATAGAAGGACTAACTCCACCGGGCTTTGATTCATCAATGGAATTCGTAATAGTCTTAGGAGGAGATGGTACCGTACTATCGGCATCTCGACAGGTCGCACCCTGTGGAATTCCGATGTTGACTATCAATACCGGTCACATGGGTTTTTTAACGGAAGCTTATGTTAATCAATTACCCAAAGCAATAGAGCAGGTATTGGAAGGTAACTACGATATCGAAGAACGAGCAATGCTTGCGGTCAAAGTTTTTCGTAAAGATACAGTATTTTGGGAAGCTCTATGTCTAAATGAAATGGTACTGCATCGGGAACCCTTGACCTCCATGTGTCATTTTGAAATAGCAATTGGTCATCATGCTGCGGTAGATATAGCCGCAGATGGGATAATTGTTTCTACACCCACCGGTTCCACAGCTTACTCCTTAAGTGCTGGGGGTCCGGTAGTAGCTCCAGGTGTTGCTGTATTGGCACTAGTTCCTATTTGTCCTCATTCCCTAGCATCGCGAGCTTTAGTATTTCCGGATAGCGAACCAGTTAACATTCATCCGGTGAATGCAACTCAATTAGTCATGACAGTTGATGGAAATGCTGGCTGTTATATTCTGCCAGAAGACCGCGTTTATATAGAAAAATCAAATTACAGCGCTCGGTTTATTCGTCTCCAGTCACCAGAATTTTTCAGAATTCTACGAGAAAAGCTAGGCTGGGGTTTACCTCACATTGCTAAACCTAGTTCTGTAGAAATTCCTTGAATTTGTTCGTAGTTGCGCTGTCTTCACCAAGTATATTTGGCGCTGTTAGCGTAGCGTGTCCGGAGGACATAGCGCAACTACGAACATAATTGTTAAGATAATATAAAAAAAATAGAAGATTTTGATATCCTCGATTAAAACTTGGACGGGCTGAGACATTTTGTCAGCAAAGCCAATAGTAAACTATACAGACTAATACAATTTAATTTTGTTTAAAGCAACTATTACAATAATTTCACGTCTAGCTATTCCAAAAGACTTTACAATTAGGGGTTTGTCAAATATTGTGGTAAATCCTGCTTTCCTAAAGTAGGGATAAATAATGAAAGGTGATTCGGAGTAAATAAGTAGGGTATCTTAGATTTTGCGGAAAGTTGAGCCAGTCCGGTCTTGAGTATCTCAAGTAGAGTAAATGGGGTTCCTCCAAACTTTCCCAGATTTTAGATAAAAACAAGCCCCTGAATTATGGGATAGGGGAAAATCTAAAATCCCCGTCAGCGAATAGAGATTAGTTTGAATTGGAATTGAAATTGAAATTGAAATTTACAATCTAAAACTGTCCCGGTATCTTCTTTTAAGCAGAGGATAATTCATTTGGGACAGATATCTCAAAATTTGAGCATCCCGTAAATCTAAAATCTGAATAATTATGACTATTGCTTATAACCCTTGTGTTTTAGTTATAGAAAGCGACGAAAATCTTGCATCTCAGCTTTCTTCCGATTTAAAAGAAATTGGCTACGAACCAATTTTGGCTACAGATACAACCTCTGGTTTACAACACAATCGCGACCGTCAACCAGCTTTGATTGTTGTAGATAGAATGCTAGCTGGAGAATCGGGTATTTCGTTATGCAAAAATCTTAGAAGTAATGGTGTGTGTACTCCGGTACTGATGTTAATGGCTAGAGATTCAGTTGATGACCGAGTAGCTTGTTTAGAAGCAGGTGCAGATGATTATTTTCTCAAACCTTACCGCTCGGAAAATTTCATGAATCTGGTTCGCTTGTACTTGAAACCGGATATTGATACTTCAGAACAATTGCGCTTTGGAGATTTAATTTTAGATTTAGCTACTCGTCGGGCTATAAATAACGAGCGAGTAATTGATTTGACAATGAAGGAATTTGAACTGTTAAAGTATCTTATGGAACATCCGCGTGAGGTATTAACTCGGGAGCAAATTCTCGAAAATGTCTGGGGTTATGATTTTATGGGTGAGTCTAATGTGATTGAAGTTTATATTCGCTACCTGCGCTTAAAAATGGAAGACGAAAGCCAAAAACGCTTAATTCAAACTGTAAGGGGTGTTGGTTATGTGTTGAGAGAATCTTGATAATTTGCAATTACTCAACGATTCTATTACCCAATAATTAAAAATTAGATTAAAAATTAGAATTCACAATCAACTCTCATAGACTTTGGTGTAGAGATATAACTTCTGCTGTCTACTTGTCGAATCGAAGTTTAAAGAGAAGCTGAAATCATTTCATATAGCTATTTTTATAAAAAAATACTCCAGCATATTAAATTAATTAATTTAAAGTATTTTTAGAACTACACCCTTAATAACTTATGTGGTCGAATATCAAGGAATAAGAACATCTCGTTTATCGAATATCCATGAGATTTTTTTAACCTTCGACTTTCAACCTTAGCTTCAATCTACCCCTTACTCCCCCAACTTGCTAAAATGCAAAATCTAAAAATAATCAAATTTGAAGAAATGATTAAAAATTCGATGAAATATTATCTAAGATTATTACCAATAATACCCTTGCTTTTACTTATAAGCTGTTCCCAACAGACACCAGCAAAAGTTCCTTATACCAACATATCTCAAGCACAGAAGAGCGTGAATAATAATGGTCAAAAACTACCAATTTCTGCTGTTGCTACAATTCCTGATGGAACTCAAATTCGATTAGAAGTAGCGCTAACACCAAAACAACAAGCAATGGGATTAATGTATAGACCAGCTTTACCAGACAACCGAGGAATGCTGTTTACATTTCCTTCCCCCCAACCAGCTAGTTTTTGGATGAAAAATGTACCTGTTCCTCTAGATATGGTTTTTATGCGTAAAGGAGTAATTCAATATATAGAGGCTTCTGCACCTCCTTGTATCACAGAACCCTGTCCTACCTACGGTCCGAGAACCCTTATTGACCAAGTAATTGAATTGCGTTCCGGAAGAGCTGCCGAACTAGGTTTGAAAAAAGGAGATAAAGTAACAATTAGTTCTATTGAATCCACAGAATTACTTAATAAATGAAAAGGAGATATTAACTTATATCGCTGAATGGATATATAACAGATAGATAATTGAGATAAAAGTATCAATAATAGTGGTATAAAAATAGAATGTGATGTTAATATTTTCATTGCTGCTAATCGACTGTTAATTCTCACCGCTCGGGATAGTTATAAATTTAATAGATGATGCAAAAATCTTCCTTTTGGTGTACGTGTAAACAGTCGCAAATGGGGGAGTATAGGCTATGGAATCTTTGTTACAAGAAATTAAATTAGCTATCACTACTTAAGTAGAAAATATTAAACTCTTTCAAATTACGTGAAGTGCTACTTGAGACTATTGATATAAATCAAGCTAAAATATTTATTTCCCGTGCATTCTCCTTTGTGAACCGAGCATTGGACAAACTGTACTTACCTGTTTATTAGACAACCGTGCAGTGACACATGAATTACTGGCTACTAGCTACGGATGAAGAATGGATAGATATATGACAATACACCCTACTGAAGGAGGTGAGATAAAAGTGACACAATCGACTTATTCACGTCTGATTCGTTTTTTACAAGATGATTTATCGATTTCTACGGCTTCTTTAGCTGTAGCTTTGCGACATAGCGAACAAGACCCAGGTCCATTGCCAATGATACTTTGGCAGTACGGTTTGGTAACTTTAGAACAGTTAGAACAAATTTACGACTGGTTAGAAACAGCATAGGTAATGAGTTAGCAATAGGGAGAATAAAAAGATGTTGTTGCAAAGACTCCACTTTTTGCGAAGACTTCCAACGAATGTAGCTATATATGAAGATAAAGAGCGAGTTGAACATTCAACTCGCTCTTTTGGATTTTAGATTTTAGATTTTGGATTTTAGATTTTAGAGTGAAGCTATACTCATTACTCACTACTCACTACTCACTACTCATTACTCAATTACTCACTACTCCCTACTCCCCAAATAAAATAATTATTTTGTTGTGAGAATTAAAATTAATGGTATATTAAGTGTCTATTTTATTGTTTAAGCTGTCTATACAATAAAAAAGTGGATTAGCAGTCCCGAGCAGAAAAACTGTTGTAGGGCAAATAGGAAATGTAATTTGGTCGAAACGGCTATATATAGCGCTCCTCACACTTGGCTGATACAAAATACATTTCTATGCTCTCACGGTAAATTACCCAAGGTGATACCTAGGCGATACTTTTATTAGTATTGCCCTACTGGCAGTTACGGTAACATATACGTTACTCAGAAGCTGCTATTTGTCCGGAGTTAACGTGATTTATAGACCAGCGATGCGAGACTTCCATAGAAGAAACCTGACAAACTTGTTCCAACTGTTTTTGTTGGACGGCTGCTTTACGGAGAGTGATAATTAACTGATTTACCTGGTTCCGTAAATTGGGATCTTGATTTACTGCATTCATGGTCTGCCTTTCGAGCAATTGCAGTAGTAGTTCGTAATGAACCGGTGAAGGAAGAGGAATTTGCTCCATAAAGTAAAAAAATAGTTGGTAGGCTTGAGGTTTTCAGGAAAGCTCAAGATGTTTGTGATACATGAATTGTTACACAGCTAATAAGTGGATTGTTTGAAGTCCCGAAAAAATTGGTTATTGATTATGAAAATTTTGTAAACAAATTGGTAATTGCCAAAGCTGGATCTGGCTGTTTTACCAAAGATTCACCAATCAATACAGCAGTTGCACCATGCTCAGAGACTAAATTTAAATCCGATGGGGTGTGTAATCCAGATTCGCTAACAACAAGGATGTTACGTTCTTGCAATTGTTTAATCCTTGCCTGTAATAACTTACAAGTAGTTTGTAAGTCAACAGAAAAGTCTTCCAAATTACGATTATTGATACCAACCAACCGTACACCATCTAAAGTTAAAACCCGGTCAAGTTCTTCTAGAGTATGAACTTCAATCAAAGGGGTTAGTTTTAAAGCATTGGCAATTTTGACAAAATATTGTAAATCTTTATCACTCAGAACTGCTGCAATTAATAAAACTGCATCAGCGCCGCGAACTCTTGCATAATACATTTGGTAAGGATAAATAATAAATTCCTTGCAGAGCAAAGGTAAATCTACAGCTGCTCTAACTTTGGATAAATTTTCAAAGCTCCCTTGAAAAAACTTTTTATCTGTCAGCACAGAAAGACAGCTAGCACCAGCTTTTTGATACTCAAGAGCAATTTGTACCGGGTCAAAATCTTCCCGTATCACTCCTTTACTAGGAGAAGCTTTTTTTACTTCAGCAATTAAAGTTGGATTTGTTTTTCCTTGACGTAGAGCAGCTAAAAAATCTTTACTAGGTGGAATATTTTTCACCTGACGCTGCAAATCTTGTAAAGATTGCTTCTCGCGCATTTGGTCCACTTCAGCTTCTTTATACCAAATAATTTCTTCCAAAATATTGCTTGGTTGAGCATCAGCATCTGCAATTTGATACCGCAATGACATTACAGCAATATCGGGGTTGGGGGGACGACGACGGATTTGCATGATTTTGGTAATTGGTAATTGGTAATTGGAAAGAGGGAGTAGGGAGTAGGGAAGAAAAATTTAGATTAACAACTTTATTATTAATAGGGAGCGAGACGCTCCCACTACATTACTAATTCCTAACTCTTAACTCTTAACTCATAACTTTAGATTCTGAATCCAAAATCCAAAATCTAAAATCTAAAATTCTTTAACTGACCGCTGCTCTTTTGTACGCTTCGTCCAATACTTCGGAAAGTGTGGGGTGAGCGTGAACTAAATGAGCTAGTGAATTTACACTTTGACGATTGGCGATCGCCGCACTTGCTTCGTGGATAATGTCGGCTGCATGAAGTCCGAAAATGTGGACTCCGAGGACTTCTCCGGTATCTTTGCGATATACAACTTTGGCGATTCCGTCAGCTTCTCCTTCTGCTAAAGCTTTTGAATTACCTTTGAAATAACTTTTAGAAACACCAACTTCAAACCCTTCAGCTGCTGCTTTTTCTTTAGCTTGTTCCTGGGTCATCCCTACATAGCTAATTTCTGGATGAGTAAATGCTGCTGCTGGGATGCTAGTGTAATCAATTTCCTTGGTTCTACCGCAAATGTTTTCCACAGCGGTAATACCTTGAGCAGAAGCAGCATGAGCGAGCATCATTTTACCGGTAGCGTCACCAATTGCATATAAATGCGGTACTGGTTCACCTTGGGAAAGAACGCTCATCGAGTCATTTACTGGAATAAACTTACGTCTATCGAGTTCGACACTAACTGAATCCAAACCGATATCTTGCGTCGCTGGGATTCTTCCAGTAGCTACCAAACAAGCATCAACTTCTAATACATCAACATCTTCTTTAGTTTTAAAATCAGCTAATTCAATAATTACTGGGGAACCGGGGATAATTTTTTTAGCGTATATTCCAGAATAAGTTTCAATATCGCGAGGATTTATTAATACTCTTTCAGCTAGCTTAGCAATATCGCGGTCGAATCCCGGCATTAGCTGGGGTAAAGCTTCAATCATCGTGATTTCGCAACCCAAAGCCGAATAAACATCAGAAAATTCTAAACCGATGTAACCGCTACCAACAATTGCTACCCATTGCGGTAACCATTCCAACCTGACAGCTTGGTCGCTGGTAAAAACAGTTTTGCCATCAACTTCAATCCCTGGTGGAACAAAAGGAATCGAACCGGTCGAAAGAATAATATCTTTAGCGGTAATAGTCTTTTCACCCTTAGAAGTTTCAACAGTTACCTTTTGTTTACCGGCAAGTTTACCCCAACCTTGAATGATATCAACACCTAAACGTTTAAGAGAATTTGTTAAATCACCTTGAATTTTTGCGACCAAATTATTGGCATGGTTAGCGATATCCTCTCTTTCAAATCGAACATTATCGAGTTGAATTCCCATCGACTTAAGATGGTAAGCATCGCGTAACTCTCGTACTCTTCCAGAAGCTGCGAGTAAAGCCTTCGAGGGGATACAACCGCGATTCACGCAGGTTCCTCCCATATCACCAGCTTCAATAATTGCAGTTTTCAATCCGCAACTGACAGCGTGTAAGGCAGCACCGTGACCACCTACCCCAGCGCCAACAATCACCAAATCGTAATCAAATGACTGACTCACCTATCTTGTACTCCGCGTGCTTTACCGTATTAATTCTTAACTGAGTGCAGCGATACTGCAAGTGTTTTTTATTCTAAAGTTTTGCCAAACTTTATATTATAGTTTTTGCTACCAATGTGATTAACCACAGCTTTGCGATTGTTTACAAGAACAATTAGTTAAGGTGAATGTGTTGGGGGATACCCGGATTTCTCATAAGTGAGAAAAAACATCTGGATTAGCTCAATTTGGGATAATTTAATTGATACATCATAAACAGGAATTAAAGAGTATGAGTAAATCAGTAAAAATAGGTATTTAAAATTCATGGGCAGTAGGCAGTGGGCAGTAGGCAGTAGTGACTCACTCTTAAAAGAGTGAGATGATCCACACGCGACCTGGGAATGAAAAAATTGACGTTTTATACCTCACTGCAAGCAGCCTCTGTATAATTATTTGTTTTTACTGTTAGCGCAGCGTGTCCGACAGGACATGCTTTAAACTCAGAACTGTTAGCGCAGCGTGCCCGAAGGGCATAGTTTGAATTAATACTTTTTAACCACTGCCGACTGCCGATTGCCGACTGCCTTTTTTTGTAAGTTTATATTACAGAAAAATCAATATATACTGAAATAAAAACTTTAATTAATAAAAATTGACATAGCAATTTATGAGGTTAAATCAAATTAGATAACCCTTCATAAGTCAGTGATTCAAAATTAAATAATCGTATTACTTATGAATCAAAAGATTTTATGCTGAATTAGGGCAAGGTAGTCGAGATAAACACTTATAAATAAGAGCAAAAATATTCTTATAAGGACAATTGCTACTAATTGCGATTAAAGCTCGTCGTTTGGTAATAGCAATGATAGCTCCTAGCTTCAATAGTTTTGTACGGATAGTTCCAACAGTTGCATTTTTAAATTCAGTATTTATCAAACATTTTTCTCGCAAAGCATTCATCATATTTATAATCCCAAATCTACCCCCACCCGATGAGCGCAAGCAAAACCAGAAAAAGCAACCGCATTTAATCCCTGTCCGGGAAAACTACTATCCCCAACAATATATAATCCCTTGATAGAAGTCCGATTAAATGGCATTCCTAATAATCCCCATAGTTTCTTCCTAGGAATTGGACCATAAGTACCGTCAACTCTTCCCAAAAATCTGCGATGGGTTTTCGGTGTTCCTGCTTCTAAATAATCTAAATTCGCTTCTATCCCCGGAAATATTTGTTCTAATTTATCTAAAATCCGATTTGCAGTAGCTTCTTTTTTTATCTCATACTCTTTTTGAGATAAATTCTGCCATTCATCAATCCAGTTTGTAACGAACGCATGAATGATATGATTTCCTTGGGGAGATAATTCCGGGTCAAGTAATGTGGGAATCGAAACGAACACCGTCCCTTCTGAATCCATCGTTTTTTCCCACTCCGAAACTAATATATGGTGACACTCAGTCCCCGGTGATAATAATTCTGCTTTTACTCCCATATGTAAGCTGAAAAAACTCGGCGACTTTTTGTATCGCAGTTGCCATCTTTTCTCATTAGCAGGTATTTCTACTGGTGAAAGCAGTTTCTCGAATGTATTCCAACGAGTTGCATTAGAAACGATGCGTTTGGCTCTGTATTGCTGATTATTCGCTAGCTTTACTCCGACAGCTTTTCCATTTTCTTTAATTATTTGCGTGACTCTAGCTTGATACTTTATTTCTCCACCTTTTTTAGTTAAACCTTCTACCAACTTTTGAGCAATTTGTCCCACACCACCTTTAGGATAATTTACTCCACCATAATGTCTGTCGGAAAATACCATTCCAGCATTAATCATTGGTGTCATATCCGCAGGTACTACCGACCAGCAATAACATTCGATATCAATAAACTTTAATAATTCTGGGTCTTTAACATATTTTCTTGCTATATCCCCTGCATTCTGCGGCAAATATCTTGCTAAACCCAAACAAGCTAAAGGATGTTTAAAAAAAGTCCGCATTAAATAACGGGGTTCTTCTAAAGACAGCAACTCCATTCGATTTAAACAGTTAAAAACCTTCCAGCACTCGTCATAAAAACTACGAATACCTTTACTTTCGTGAGGAAAATATGCAATTAAATTCTGTAAAAATTTTTCGTAATCTCGTTCGACTTTTAAATCTAATGAATTTGGTAAATGGTAATGAATTTGTACGTTATCGGGAACAGTTTCCAGACTAACGTCTACAGCTTGTAAAGCACGGGTAAGTAAATTTGTAGTTCCTTTATCCCCAAATCCAAAAATCATCGAAGCCCCAACATCAAAGCGATAACCTTCGCGTTCAAAATAACCAGAACTACCACCGGGAATAGTATATCCCTCCAACACCAGCACTTTAGCACCCTTAGCCACCAATTGAGTCGCAGTTACCAAACCACCAATACCAGACCCAATTACAATCACGTCATACATAAAAGAATTTTGGATTAAAAGAGTTAGGAGTTAGGAGTTAAGAGTTCGTAGCCTTTTTACTGAGTTAAATAATATATTGCGACTAGCTTGTAGTGCAAGCGTCTCGCTTGCTTGTTTTCTGTCTCTTTCTGGTTCCAGTTAATTCGCTCTCTCTTGTTCCCAGTCTCTGAGTGGGAATACAGTTCACGAGTCTCTGACTCGTATTATAAAGGCAGAGCCTTTAGATATGGGTTCCTAGTCTCTGACTGGGAACCAGTCATAATTCGCTGTTCCCAATGCCCAATGCTCAATCCCCTATGCCCAAAAAAAAAGAGGGACAAGTCACTACTGCTGACCAATCCCGTCTGCCGTTCCTTAAAGAGAGGAGAACACTGTTCGTTAATATAGCGCTGATTGAGAATATTTGTCAACTAGTAATAAAATAAATTCTCAATAACTTTGGTGATGATTTTTTTTAAGAATAATTTCAAATAGTTTACAAATACCGGTATTAGCTGTAAGTTACCGGCTTGAAGCGGTATTATGATTCAGTTGTTATATCTTATATATTGAAGCTTCTATATCTATTATGACGCTACAATTGCGCGTTTATGTTCCACCCCATCCTTTAATTAAGCACTGGTTAGCGGTTGCTCGCGATGCTGCAACACCTTCTGTGCTGTTTCGTTCGGCTATGACTGAGTTGGGACGCTGGTTAACTTATGAAGCTGCGAGGGAATGGTTACCGACTCAAGAAACAACGGTTCAAACTCCGTTAGAAGTGTGTCCTGCAACATTAATTAACCCTGAAGTTCCTGTAGCAGTGGTACCAATTCTGCGAGCGGGGTTGGGATTGTTGGAAGGGGCACAAACTTTGCTTCCTTTAGCATCTATTTATCATTTGGGTTTGGTTCGTAATGAAGAAACTTTACAGCCAGAATGTTATTTAAATAAGCTTCCAGAAAAAATTGACCCGCAGACCAGAGTGTTAATTACCGACCCTATGCTGGCTACTGGAGGTTCTATAATGGCGGCAATGTCAGAATTAACTAAAAGAGGTGCTGACCCTGCTTTAACGCGAATTGTATGCGTGGTTGCGTCTCCTCCAGCATTGAAGCTATTAAGTGAAGCTTATCCGAGCTTAAATATTTACACTGCAACAATTGATGAAACTGTTAACGAGCAAGGATTTATAGTACCGGGATTGGGAGATGCTGGAGACCGGACTTTCGGAACTACTTAAAAAAGTATGCAAATGAAGGGACAAAATCTCAGTGATGATTAAAGTAGGAAGTAGCGAGAGTTAAAGGTAGTAAACAGATGAGTCAACGCGAAGGTTTTGCTGGTGGATTTCTAGCTGGAGCGATTTTTGGTAGTGTAGTTGGTGGCGTTATCGGAACGCTGGTAGCTCAAAGACGCGATGCAGAATTAGCCGAAGATGAAGCGGAAGGACGAATTCAAGGTAAAAGTAATTCAAATCTCGGTAAATCTGGAAAACGCAGACAGATGCGAGGTTCGGCTTCTTCAGGAGTAGAAATGGAAGTTGCACGACGCTCTCTAGAAGATAAAATTGCTCAACTAAACGCCACAATAGATGAAGTTCGCGACCAGTTAGGTGGTGTCAATAGTAATCCTGGTGGAGTAAACGAATTTTCTTCTCGCAGCGAGGAATTACAATCTTAATGAAACATTGAGAATTTGAGCGGTAAGGAAGCGGTAAATTATTTTATAGGTAATTTTATTCGCTGATACAGCCGCTCGAAATACTCGGTGTAAAATTGGTGTAATCGGTGTAATAAATTAAAAAAGATGAATACCGAACTATTGTTCCGACATCTCGTTACCAGCTAAATTAAAATTAATAATAAGACAGCTTTCGGTCAAAACTCAAAACATAAAGTATCCAATGAATTTACTCATTAGCACGCTGCTCACATTTATCCAGATTTACAGCTGGTTGCTTATTGCTCGGGTTTTGTTAACCTGGTTCCCACAGATTGACTGGTTAAGCCAACCATTTGCAGCGCTCAGCCAGATTACTGACCCCTATTTAAATCTTTTCCGCAACATAATTCCTCCTTTAGGTGGAATGGACTTATCTCCAATTTTGGCTTTTATAACTCTCAACATAGTTAGCAGTTTGTTAGCAAATGTAGCTGCTTCTCTAGTTTTTTAGTTTTAAAGCTAAATAAAGAAAGTATGAAGCTTGAAGATTTAAATATGAATTTCTTTATGCCATTTTGGTGATTCATCACTAGTTATTAGGAATACAAATTAACTTTTGTAAAGCAAGATAGCTGATAAATGAATTTAAAAGGCTATTGAATTCATATTTTTTCATTCTTCATACTTTGTAACTAAATCTTAGTAACGAACTTTAGAAGTAAATCCAGAAGCTTTAAACTGCTTCAATTTTAGAGGTGTTGGTTGATTTGCTGGAACGGTAATTCTCATCTCAAAATCAGTTTCTCCTGGTGGTACTTCACTGATAGAACCTAGACGAGTCCGGTTTTGCATTACTGAATTGTTATTAGCATCATAAATCCGTCCAAAAATGTCAGCATCGTAGACAGTTTTACTAGTCATATTTTTCGCTTTACCCGTAACAATAAAGCAATTTGCAGCTCTACTAGCACCACCGCTTGTAACATTCCCTTCAGCTAGTTCCGGTGGACATTCTTCGTAAGAAATATTTGATAAAGGAATCTGCGTTGTTGCTAAAGCAGCAGGAGTATAAATCCAGGAAAATATTCCGATAACGCAGGAAATAAAGATAGTCGTCAAAGAGCGCAACAGCATACTATACACCTTAAAAATTTTAATTATAAACTTTATCAGTTGTCAGTTATCAGTTAACAGTTATCAGTTAACAGTTACTGATTATTAGGATGTTGCATAAATACGGGATAAACGAGGTTAACACTGATGCTTATCTATACTTGAAATAATTAAGTAGCAATCTAATCGAATATTTAAGCATATCTACTATTTTTAAATAGCATGAGACTAAAAATATAATTAGAGATATGAAATTTAAAATTTTTATCATAATTAATTTAAGCTATGTTAAATGAAACTAAATCTCAATCCAATATATCTGCCTCTAAGCGTCAATTTCAATTCATGAATATTCGTTATCAGCTAATTGGTAGAGGAATCACAGGCGAAATTTCAACTTTATACGTGAATGGTCAACAGGTTCAAGATTTTGACACAATCGATAAATTCTATAATGCGATGGGGCAGCAAGGATGGGAAATTCGTCCATTAGGTATAAAACAGGAGGATGTTTATACTTATTTTGTTGTAATGCAAAGGGAGATATTCTAATATGAACTATAAAACTGATAAAAATCAATCTTCTGAAGAAGGTAATAAAGAGCAAGAAAATTTAGAAGAAAATAATTTTTTGAGCGTCTTAAAAGTAATGAGAAAAAATTAGGAAAAGACGCTAGAGGCAAGGGACATGGCTTAACTAACTTTATTTAAATATTGATAAGTGATTGGTAGCTATTGAGCAGGTAGGTTGTTTGAAGCAAAGTATAACCCAACACAGATATTGGTTACACTCCGTTTCACCCAAGCTACAAATTCATTACTTTAACCTTGTATTTATCAAAACGACTACTAGCTGACAAAAAAAAGATGAGCATAAAATACTCATCCTACAATTTAAATTTATAAATCTTTACTAATTCCAATCAAAACCAACTAAAGCAAAAGTACAAATTTATTTGATACTACCTTCCATTGCAGCAGCATCAATCGGTTTGATAAAGTATAATTTCACAGCTTGCCAACCATTGGAAAGATAGTAAGGCAGTTTCTGGAAGATTTGCAGTAATTTAGGTGAACTAGAATTCACTATTTCTCTAAGCTTTTCGTTATTTTTAACGCAAATTTCTAAGCGCTCGTAAAATTCTGGTGTCTTGATATCCAACATTACTGGAAACACACGACCAGCGGTTTCGTTGGTTTTTTCAATTACTTCTTTGTCATATTCTCTTGCATCTAAACCGATTGCACCATAAAAACCATGACGCTGGATATCGTTTAAATACATTGTCGCAAAAACTGACAGTAAGAAGAAACGACACCACAAACGTGCTTTCCAATCGTTTAAAGTTTGAGGTTGCGCTCTCATTACTGCATCAAAGAAGTCACCGTGACGGTTTTCATCCTGACACCAGTTTTCAAAGAAACGGAAAATTGGATAAATTCTATCTTCGGGATGCTTTTCTAAATGGCGATAAATAGTGATATAGCGCCAATAACCAATCTTTTCGGAAAGATATGTCGCGTAAAAGATAAATTTCGGCTTAAAGAAAGTGTAGCTACGGCTCTTGGTTAAAAATCCTAAATCTAGCGACAGATTAAAATCTGACATCGCTTTATTTAGAAAACCAGCATGACGCGCTTCATCTCGCGACATCAAGTTAAAACCTTCAGCTAAAACTGGGTTTTTTCCTTTGAGACGACGACCTAATTCTTTATAGAGTAAGAATCCAGAAAATTCTGCTGTACAAGAACGTTCTAAAAACTCAACAAATAATTGGCGAGTTTCCCCATCAATATGTTCCCAGGATTGCTCAAACTCTTCATCCCGAACAAAATGATGGCGGTTGTAGTCAGCACGAAACTCTTCGATGATGGCTCTTAACTCGTCTTCGTTAACCGAGATGTCCATTTTAGCCATCTCATCAAAGTCAGTGGTGTAAAACCGGGGTGTCAGCAGAGTTTCCTTCGCTGGGGTTTTTATACCCGGACGTATTTCTTCAAAGCCTGGTTTTTGTAGGGAATCTACCATGTCCTGATTCTTATAAATGTCGGCGGGTTTGTAGACGCTGTTTTGATGTCTAAACGGGACAAATTGCCACGTTCAAAATTGAGATACAGAAATATTGCGTTTGAGTATAAATATCAGTTTACCAAGGAGTTTGGTAGTAATTACTAGGTTAAACGTTAAGAGTTGCAACAATGAATGTTTGGGGTTTGGGAATTGGGCATGGGGGATAGGTGAGAGTTATGAGTTAGCAATTACCAATTACCGATGCCCAATGCCCCATCCCCTATGCCCTATTTCTAAATTAACCGGATTTGTAATGTTGGTGAGTGTAAATCCTAGAGGTAGATACTTAAAAATTTGGTAAAAATTTGGTTTTACTTATGAGTGCGATTATCTATTTCTGGGAATAATAATTTACTTTGCTGACAATCATCACGTTAGAACATAAGTAATTAACGATAGATATATTAGTGAAAACTCTAGAAACGAATAACTGCGGTTAATCTATAGAACTTATAGCTTTAATAGATAATCTTCCATTATAGCTGCCTTTCTAGCTAACATCAAAACCTAGCGATATATATAAAGATTACATTAAAATTGAATTGCTAATATAGAAAATTATTAATTCACAAAAATTTCAGTTGCCGTATTGCTGCCGTGGAGTTGAAATCATATGAAGGTTGAAGTCAAAAATAAAAATAATAGCAAGAATACAAGTAAAGAAAAAGAGCGGATGAAAATATCCTATATGCTCAATCTTCTAGGATTCTTGGGTTTTACAGGTGGATTGCATCGCTTGTACAACGGTAAGGTGGTTACGGGCTTGTTGTGGATGTTCACCTTAGGATTATTCGGCTTGGGTCAATTTGTGGATTTATTTCTGATTCCTAATATGGTGGAAGAAAGAGAAATAAAACTTAGACTAAAAGCTGGTTTATCTCCTTTTGGTGTTGCAGAAACTCCCCAAGCTATAGCATCTGAAATTTATCAATCTCCTCAAGAAAGTTTGATGATTGAATTACTAAAATCTGCCCAAAAGCGCGGTGGTAAACTTAGCGTGACTCAAGGAGTTTTGGATACTGGTGCAAACTTTTCGCAGGTTGAAGCAACTTTAAAAGAGATGCACAAATCTGGTTATGTTGGCATAGGTAACAACCCCGAGAATGGAGCCGTTACCTATATTTTTCACGAACTTACTTAATTTCTTCCCAACCACTTTTGACCGTTCAAACGCATTACTACTCCAAATACCATTAAATCTAGAGTAATTCTACGCTCGTCAATTAAAAATGATTCGAGGGTGCTGGGGCTTTTGCCTTCATTGCAAGAAAACGCTTTTTTCCCTTTAATATCTTCATCGGGAAAGTATACGTTAAATTGGCGCAAGCCATTTTGGAAATTACCCAAAACTTGCCAGCATTCCTCTGCTTTCTCATATCCAGGAATAGGAAGCTTTTGTTTAGAAAAATCTAAATGTAAATCTTCCACCCCTTCATCTGTAATTGCTTTTTGCAGTGCAGGTACATAATGCTCCCGCATAAATTCCTCAAACGGCTTATCTTCAACCGCTGGGGGTTTTTCTTTCTTTTTAGCAGCGGGTTTCTTATCACCTGCTGCTTTCGCTGCGGGTTTGGCTGCAGCTTTGGGCTTTTCTTCCGATGCTGCTTCGTTTTTATTGGTTTCTTCTGCCATTGCTTGGATTAATCCTTCAGCTTTGAATCACCTTTCATTTTACATAGGATGCGGAATTGGGAATTGGTAATTGGGAATTGTAGACAATGAAGAAAGGGTAGAGGGGGAAGATGGGGAAGATGGGGTAGACAAAGAAGAATTTATATTTTTCTAAAGTCTTAATTCATTACTTTTAAGTAGTTAAACAAAATTAACTACACATTGTCATTGCGAGTGGAACGAAGTGAAACGAAGCAATCTCAGCCCCTGCGATTGCTTCACTTCGTTCGCAATGACGGTAAATATTTTTGTTCGCTTACTTATATCTAAAATCATTCAATTCTCAACCGCTCGCTGTTCACTGTTCACTGTTCGCTGTTCACTGTTCACTGTTCACTGTTCACTGAAAAAAAAATGAATCTCAATATAGTAGAAAAAACCCTAAAAATAGAATTTACTGTTAAAGAACAGTTTTTAGCTGTACGGTTCAAGAAAATATGGGAAATTCCTTTATCTCATATCCACGAGGTAACAACAACTGCTCCTCAGACAACTTGGAAAGAATTACGCTCACCAGGTACTTTTATTCCAGGATTAGTTAAAGCTGGAACTTATTACACTCCACGAGGAAAAGAATTCTGGTTAGTTAAGCAACGAAAAAACAGTTATTTAACTATAGAGTTGCAAAATGAAGATTACAAGAGAATTGTTTTGACAATTGAAGATAACGAATCTTGGCAACAAAAACTTTCTCAAGAGATTGGGAATAGGTAATTGGTAGGTTGGGTTGAACGGAGTGATACCCAACACGGATGTTGGGTTTCGTTCCTCAACCCAACCTACGAAGACTCTTATCAAGTCATCATATTCAATGTGGTGAAGTATTAGTGGTCTGTTTCATTAGTTCTAACGGATGTAGAGACGTAAAATTTTACGTCTCCCAACGGTTGTGGAAAAAAACAAACCCATCATATTCTATGGCACAGACTACTGGTTTGTCCCATTAGTTCTGAGGGGTATACTGGTTCGTAGTAAAGGCTTTAGCCCTAAATATTTGGCGCTAAAGCGCAACTACAAACCCATCATATTCTATGGCACAGACTACTATTTTTTTTACTCCTAACTCTTAACTCCTAGTTCCTCACTCTAAAAAGTAAAAGTTGTACGCAATAAACCTACTGTGGTTGTGTCGTTACGGTCGTCTCCTTCTGGATTAAATAACACAAATGCCCCTGGAGTAATACTGAGATTGTCGTTTACTTTGAATTTGTAATAAGCCTCTAAATGGTAGGGAGTTGTGCGCTCGACACCATCAGTAGCTAAGTTCCCATCACCATCAGCTTCTGTACGGTATAAAGGTTGACCGAAAAGTATACCGGCGGTATTACCCTTTTTGATAATATCTTGGAAGTGTAAACCCACCATCCAACTGGTGAAGGTAGTGGAAGCATCGACTTGACCGGATGAATCATCGACAAAAATTGCTGCTCCGTAACCTGCTAGAGCAATATTTGGAGCAAAACGCCAATTTAGCGTACCACCGACGGAATTTAGTTTTACTGGAACCCCTAAATCTCCATCTGCTAAGCCTAAAGCATTCGTGTCAGCACTCACCAATCCCGTACCCAAAATATTGATTTCGTGGTAACTGTTGGCATAATTCAAACCAACGTCCAATGATTTACTGGGTTTAAATGTGAGTTGGGCTGCGGCTACGGTACTACCACCAAATAAACCAGAACCCAAAGGTGTACCAGAAACTCCGGGAAGAATATCGTCAGCAGTGTCAGGGATATTGGCATTAACGCTAGCGTAGAGAGCGCGAAAGTCTAAGCTTTTAGATGGAGCAAAGATAAAACCTGCTGCGGATGCTAAACCAGAACCAGAAGTACCACCAGAAACCCGCAACACGGGATTTAAGCCAGCAAAGCGAGAAACTGCTTCCTGTCCTTCTCCTGCAAAGGGAGTAATGGTGGGAAAAGCATCGGAGACTTCCGCAGCAGTACCAGCAAATAAAGTTAATTTATCGGCTACGGGGAAGATATACAAAAGTTTGTACAGTTCCACATCATTAGCACCTCTAGAAGATAAATCTTTGGGAGTAAAACCGGGAAACTGGGGTTCAATACCCGTGCGAGCGCTACTTGCAGCCAAGTTTACTCCTGGTGCTGTCAATCCCAATTCTTGTTGTAGGCTACCACTACCATCCGCACCACCGCCAAAATTATGGGCTTGTAAACCAGTAATTAGCAAGTCTTTACCGGTAAAACTGGTATTCAAGTTCAAGCGTACCCGATTCGTCAAGATAATATTAGGGTCATCACTATCGGGAGTACCACCAGTTGCACCAATTGCAGTAAAAATTGCCTCTCCTTGGAGTTTAGTGGTAGTTGAAAACTGTGAAGCTTCTAATTCAGCAGTGCGAGCTTCCAGAGCATCTACTCTACCGCGCAAAGTTGCTAATTCTGCACTAAACTCTTCTTGTAAGCGCTGCAAAGTTACTAAATCTTCTCTAGTAACAATATTCGCTGTGGCTGTTGCAATTAACTCATTAACGCGCTCTAAGCAAGCATTTAAACCAGCCGCAAATTCATATCTAGTCATGGCTCGATTACCCCGATAAGTGCCATTAGGGTATCCAGCAATACAACCATACCTTTCTACCAGAGACTGCAAAGCTTGAAAAGCCCAGTCTGTAGGCTGTACGTCGGATAGTTGGGAAACCGATGTGACTTGTGCAACGGATGTTGATGTTGTTTGTTGTTTGTTTCGGTTAATTTCGGCGATTTGAGTCTTGTTTTTATTAAGTTGTTTATTGGATTGCGCGATTTCTTCGCTAATAATGGTGTTTGTGAATGGAAAACTTGACTGGGGTCGTATTTCTGAAGCTAGTAATTTTTTACTGCTATTTATTGCTTGGCTGTTGCTGATTTTTTCCTCTACAGCCAATGCTTTAAAAGGCGATAATCCGGCGAGTAAGCACAGCAAACCTACTCTACTAGCAGAAATTAGTAGATTTCTTTTCATTGGAACTCCTCACAACTGAAAAAAGATTAAATATTCTACCGAGGCTTAATGATTCACTAATTCCAATAATTTCATTCAATCTCGATATTTACTTTTGAAAAGTCAAATTTGAGCTTATGGCAATTTCGCAATCGCTATATTTTATAGAATATATTTAATCGGGAACAAAAAACATACTTAATATAAGTTCGATTTAAGAGATTTACTATTTATAAGTAAGTCAACAAAAATATTTACCGTCACTACGAGCGAAGCGAAGTAGTCGCAGTCCCTGTGATTGCTTCGTTTCACTCCGTTCCACTCGCAATGAAAATGTGTAATTAATTATGTTTAACTACTTAGATAGGGATTAGGTAATTGGTAATTGATAATTGGTAATTGATTATTCACACCTGACCGGTGAAAATTGATAAAAAGAAAAGGTAGACCAAAAGCCTACCTCAGAAAAAATAATTAATAATTAACCACTAATACTTGATAAACGTTAACTGTTCACTGTTAACTGTTCACTGCTCACTGTTCACTGTTAACTGTTCACTGTTCACTGTTCACTGTTCGCTGATTAACCACCAGCTACAGCAGGAACGATACTAACTTCGTCACCATCTTTTAAAGGTGTTGCTGGACCTTCTAAAAAACGGATATCTTCGCTATTAACGTATAAATTTAAAAAACGACGTGGTTTCCCAGATTCATCACACAAACGTGCTTTGATACCGGGACAAGCTTTTTCTAAAGAATCGAACAACTCGGTAATAGTGCTACCGTTACATTCCAAAGTTGCTTGGTTATTAGTAAATTTTTGAAGTGCTGTGGGAACGAGAACTTTTACTGACATGTCTTTTGAAATTTGGGAATTGGGAATTGGGAATTGGAGGGGGTAGAGTGGGTAGAGGGGGTAGAGTGGCTAGAAATAAAATTCCTTATTCCTAACTCCTAACTCCTCACTCCTAACTATAAACCTTTAACCTTGACCTTTTTTAAACTAATACTTGCTGCCACTCTAAGCGTTCCAAGGTACGAGAACGTTCTAGGGCTGATTCAAAACTATCGAGTTTCGCATCAATTGTCAAAGGTTCGCCGATAGCACCTTGTATTGCTTCTTGGGTTTTTAAGCCGTTACCGGTAATGTAAACTACGGTGGTTTCGTCTGGGTCGATTTTTCCTGCTTCTACCAGTTTCTTCAATACTGCAACTGTTGTACCACCAGCAGTTTCTGTAAATATACCTTCGGTTTCCGCGAGCAGTTTCATACCTTCGATAATTTCTGCGTCGGTGACTGATTCTATATTTCCGTTAGTTTTGTTTGCTATTTCTACTGCGTAGATACCATCGGCTGGATTTCCAATTGCAATTGATTTTGCTATGGTATTAGGCTTTTCTGGCTTAATAAAATCGCGTCCTTCTTTAAATGCTTTAGCGATTGGAGAACATCCTTCAGCTTGCGCTCCACTAAATCTAACTTCTTTATCTTCTACTAAACCAACTTCTTTGAATTCGTTGAAACCTTTATAAATTTTGCCGAATAATGAACCGCTTGCCAATGGTGCAACAATATGGTCTGGTAATTCCCAACCTAACTGTTCGGCTACTTCAAAACCTAATGTTTTGGAACCTTCGGAATAATAAGGACGTAGGTTAATGTTTACAAATCCCCATCCATGAGTATTCGCTACTTCCGAACACAGACGGTTAACCTGGTCGTAATTTCCCTTAACAGCCATTAAAGTTGGACTATATATAAGACTTCCCAAAATTTTACCGGCTTCTAAATCTGCCGGTATGAATACGCAGCAATCTAAACCAGCATGAGCTGCAATTGCAGCGGTTGAGTTTGCCAAGTTTCCGGTACTAGCGCAAGATACAGTCGTAAAGCCTAATTCCTTAGCGCGAGTCATAGCAACCGACACTACCCTATCTTTGAAGCTCAGGGTAGGCATGTTAACAGCGTCATTCTTTATATACAGTTTCTTTAAACCCAAGCGACGCGCCAAACGCTGAGAGCGAACCAACGGAGTCATACCAGTTCCAACATCAATGGGGTTTTCGCTAGTTACAGGCAAAAATTGACGATAGCGCCATATTGAATTCGGACCTGCTTCAATAGTTTGGCGAGTTACGGTTTGACGTAATTTGCTGTAATCGTACTTTACCTCCAAAGGACCAAAGCAGACTTCACATACATTTTTTGCTTCAAGTTCGTATTCTGCACCGCATTCTTTGCACTTCAATTTATGAAAAGCATGGGTATGAGTTTGGTTTTGGATGTTGGTTGCTGCCTGCATTGGTACTTCTCCCGGTCTGAACGCCTAAACGATTAACTGTCAACTGTCGGCTGATACTAACACGGCTCAAATACCGAGTCAAACAATCCCGATAATTTTTGTCGGGATTAGCTTTTTTAAATTAAAACTTAAATAGTTAAAATATGCTTAAAACTTAAAACTTATAACATTAATTAAAGATTGCTATTTTTATATGGCAGGGTAGCGCGCTGAAGCGCAAATACTAACCTTATTGCTTGCGATTGATTTGCTTTCCCCTGACCGTCGAAAGACATAAAATTTTACGTCTCTACATTTCTAAAATTTTCTTATTAACAAATGAATTGTGACAAAATCGTGAAATTATAACGGAAAAACACTTAAGTTAATATGTGATTAATTAGACAATCTTATTTTCCGGAAAAAATATCCTGACTGTCTATATTTCCATATTTATACTGACGATATAGTAAAGATTTAAATTTAAGATTTATCTGTCACTGAAAATACTTTTGATATTTGAACAAATCCAAAACTTAAAAAAACTCTATGTTTAAGAGTAAAACAGTAGCTTCCGGACATCAGGGCTAAGTCTATCTACCGAAAATATCAGGAAAATATCAAAGTATATTTGGTCTAACTGATACTCGATAACCAGAGTTTCTATTAGTGTGTCCCATAAAAAGTGATGAGTTTAGTGCATTAACGCAGTGTGTCCGGTAGGACATATATCTCATTCGCTAGTTACCACTCGGGAGCAAGATGCTCCCACTACGAATATGTAACTCCAAAAAACTAATGTGGTCAACCAGTAGGTCTAAAAAGCTCTACTGCAATTATTTAAGGGGTTGCAAAAAAAATCCTACGTGTTTACACGCAGGCTGAGAAGTCATAATTTGCTATTAATTCTAAAATGTCACAGAAAAAGAAATTTGTCAAAAAGCAGGGACAAATCTATCGTTCCTTGGTTGCAACTGCATTGGTTGCTAATGGTGTATTTCAATTTGTTGCTCCCGTATTAGCAGCAGGTGGAGCCGGTGGTCAAACTATCAAAAACACCGCAACAGCGACTTACGAGGACCCTAACAATCCAGGGGAAACAATTAATACTACTTCTAATGAAGTTACCGTAACAATTGCGGAAGTAGCTGGTATCACTGTTACTCCTGCAAATACTGAATTTGCTGAAGATACGGGTGCTGGCGGTCAACCTGATGGCAAAATCAATGTTGGCGATAAAGTTTACTATAACTATACCGTTACTAACGTAGGTAACGACCCCACCAAGTTCCGGATTCCCGATCAGCCTACTGTAACTGGTCCTGCAACACTTACAAAAGTTGACGCTCCTGATAATCCCAACGACACCGATCCAGCGAATGATGGTCCAGTTGAAATTAGTTACGACGGTGGTACAACTTGGGAATCGGTCGCTCCTGGTGGAACCACAACAAATTCAATCAACCCTGACCAATCAGTCTTGGTAAGGGTTGCTGTGGAAGTCCAGCCAGGTGCCCAAAGCGGAGAAAAAATTACCGTTAAGTTGGGTGAAACTCCTGGTGATGAGCAAAACATTCCTAGAAGCAGTGATGGTGGTGATGTATTCACTGTAGATAATGATGATAACGGCGCACCCGGTGAAGTCGCTGGTACACCTTCCAACGGCGTTCGTGAAGCAAGTGCAAGCTTGGAAGCTACTGTAGATTCAGACCTCAAGACCTATACCTTGGCTAAAGTCTTGAAAGTCCGTAGCGACCATACAAAGGCTGGTGCGGATGGGCCTTCTGAAGATACAGTTACCTACGACTTGAACTTACAAGTTGAAAATTCTGACCCAACTGGTAATGGAATTAGCCCCGCACCTTTGGAAGGTACTCCCATTAACATTGGTGGTACAACTAACGACCAAATCTTAGTTTCTGATGCAATTCCACAAGGTACTAGCCTCAAAAGTGTTGTAGTTCCTCAAGGTTGGCAAGCGGTTACTACTACGAATGGTTTAGCTACAAGAGCTCATGAAGCGACTTGGCAGATTTTAGCAGATCCCAATACTATTCCAGCTAACGTTACCAGAATTGGTTTTGTTCGTACTGGTAGTATTGCTCCCGGACAAACAGTAAGTGGATTTAAAGTTACTGTTCAGTTAAACACTACAACAGAGGCTTCAGTAATAGTTGCTAACGTTGCTCAGTTATTTGGTAAAAGCCCCAATAACATTCCGGTGTATGACGAATCTGGTGACAACAACCCCAGTAACTACAACGATGATGGAACTCCTCTAACTGGTACCGATACTAAAGGTGGTCCAAATGGAACTCCCGACCGTATTCCCGATGCTCCAGATGGTGGCGGGTTCTTCCCAAATACAGTGGTTGAAGATGGTTCTGTTGACCCGAACAACCCTGGTGATGTAGATACCCAAAATAACAACAGTGGTACTGGCGAAAAAGGTGAGCCAAACCTCTTTACAATCAACCAACAGGGAGATGTTTCTCTATTAAATGGTCCTAAGGATAAGCCGGATGCTGTAGCCGAAAATGACAATAACAAGGACTTTACTAACCGGTCTTCCTTGGTACCTGCGGGAACCAAACCTGGTACCGGAATTGACCCAGATGGTGTAAGTTTCACCAATACAGTTCAAAATACCGGAAATGCTGATGCTGCTATCGTTGTAGAACCCATTCCACCTGCTACTGCAACTGACTTACCCGATAATACAACTGTCACCGTTACTTACCAAAGTCAGCAAGCAACTTATACATACAATAATGGTACCTTTACTCGTAATACTGGCCAAAACCCAGTTAAGATTACTGGAGTTGCAGCGAACGCTACCGATAACTATGGTGTGGAAGTAAATCTACCTGCAGGTACTAAGCTTTCTACCGACACCGATGTACAGCGCGGCTATCCGGTACCAATGAAAGCCTTTGTTGATAACGATAATGATGGTGTTGCGGATACTGCTACTGGTGGACAACCAGCAGAAAACGTCACCATTGACCGGGTATATGTTGGCTACTTACAAATGGTCAAAGAGACTCGCGTACTGAAAGCTGACGGTCCAGACGTACAGGGTAATGATGGAACGTTCAGTACTGATGATAAGAAACCAGCACCTGGCAACATCTTAGAATATCGCATCACCTATAAGAATATTTCCGAGCCTCAATCTGGTACTGGCAACATTATCTTGAATGCTAGCGATATCAGAATTACTGAGGATGGTACTGATACTACTCTCGGTAACAATTGGGCGGTAGATAACGATAGTAACGGTGAAATTGACACCAGTAACGTTGTTGGTTCTGCAACCGATTCTGGTGGTGCAAACGTAGAATTTACGCCTAATGGCGACCAGTCCGGTACAACACAGGCTGCTGATGTTACCAAATACGTGGTAGTAGTTGGCGATGATGTTGAGCCTCAAGAAGCTAGAACCTTCATGTTCCAACGTAAGATTAACGCTACTGGAAGTACTGGTAATAACCCAACTAATGGAAATGGCGGAACTGGAAACTCAGGTAACGCAGGTACTCCGTAAATTAAATCAATTGTAAAGACGCTATTTTTTAACGTCTTTACTTCAACTCACCGGGAAACGGACGAGTTAAAAACCCGGTTTTTTGAAGAATTCTTGAAGAAACCGGGTTTATCAAAACCCAACTCTCAACAGTAAGTTTCAGCAATACTTTTTGAGGTAATTCATATGAAGCGTGTTAGCATCGCAAGTTTAAGCGCAGTTGCATTAATTGCAGGTATGACTTTCACTAGTCAAATTCCTGTAGTTGCAAATATATTTCAAGGTGGGGCTGCTGTTGCTCAAAATGCCAAGAAAGGACAAGTGCAGTTGCGCTTGAAAGCGGAAAAGAAAATTGTTACCAAAGACGCTCAAGGTAAGAGAAAGGTAGCTTGGCAAGAACTATCAAATGGCGCTCAAGTCAAGCAAGGGGAAGTACTCCGCTATTCCGTATCTGGTGCAAATAATGGTGAAAAAGCCGTGAATAATCTCACCATTAATCAACCAATTCCTAGAGGAATGGCTTATCTACTTAATTCTGCAACCGTCAATCAAAAAGATGGGGCACAAATTACTTACAGCATTAACGGTGGTAAGACTTATGTCAAAAACCCCACCGTCCAAGTTAAATTAGCTGACGGTACTGTAGAAACCAGACCTGCTCCCGATACTGCTTATACTCATGTGCGTTGGAATTTCGGTAAATCTGTCCCTGGAAAAGCTACTGTGAACGGGACATATCAGGTAAGAGTACGATAAGAAAATTTAGGATTTTGCGGAAAGTTGGGGGTGTCGGTTTCCGTCCCGTTCACCGGTCGGGTGCGGCTCAGTTTGGAGGAAGAGTATCTTCCCCCTCAACTTCTCTTCACCAAACTTTCCAAGACGGATTAACGATTTTAACAACGGATGCGTTTTTTAGATTTTTCCATAGTTAAAGCTAGGGGCTTGAAACTAGGGTGTTTACTTTATTCAATCCAAAATCTAAAATCTAAAATCTAAAATATTTCGGTCGAAGTGTGACAGCACCATACGATAAGAATTTAAAGATTGAGAAACTAAAAAACTCAAATTATCTAATTATCTAAATATTTACTTTAGGAGAAATTTGTGCGCCGCAAAAATAAGCGATACCAGATTTATGGTAGTAGCTGGTTTAAACGGATAGCGGCTACTTTTTTAGCAGGAAGTATTATTCAAAGCCCTATATCCAGCTTTGCTCAAGGGGCTTCGCGTCCAACAATTAGTAACCAGGCTGCATTTACTTACAAAAATAAAGACAATAATCAAACTTTTAGAGGAGGAGTTACCAATCAATTAAAAGTTACCCCGGTTCCTGAGTCTGGAACGACTGATTCAGGATTAATTGACCCATTTGGGCAGATTCTGGGTTGTAATGGTGAGGAATTAGAGGACTATACCGGTTTTAACGTTACTTTATTTAACCCCGACCCCAATGACCCAACAGGAACGGAACCAGGAACGGAAGTTGACTTAACTCCAACTGATGACGACCCCAATACAGCTACTCCTCAAGGTATAGAGCCTAATATAACTAATACTAATAACTATGCTGTCACAAATGAATTTGTAACTGCTAGCAACGGTGAGACTAAACGAGGTGTTTATAATTTCTTATTCGACCAAAGTAAGAATCAAACTGATGTCGGTCGTGCTTATATTTTAGTTATTAATCCTCCACAAAACTCATTATTCACTGAGCGAAGAATAAGATTAGAAATTCAAAGTTTGGATGGTGATATTCTTACTTACATCGCTACTGCTTTAGATGGTCAGCCAATTAATGCGACGGGTGACAGTGCAGTTCAAATTTCGGATACTCAAATTTCTCAACAATCTGTAATTATCGATGATGCAGAAAGAATTGGTTTAGCTTTAGCGCTGCAATTTAATTTAGATTTATGCTCTCCCGACCAAATTCGTATCACTAAGACTGGAGACAGAGCGACTGCAGAACCTGGAGATACAACGGTTTATCGTCTGTCCTTGAGAAATACGGGTGATGTTGGTTTAAATGATATAGTCGTTACCGACCAATTCCCCCTCGGGTTTAGATTTTTACCGGAATCGGTGCGCGGTGAAATCGGGGGTGAAACGGTTACTTTGACTACAGAAACGAATGGTTCGACGGTGACTTTCCAAACCGATACAACTATTCCAGTAGGTGGGGTTCTGAATATAGCCTATGCTGCAAGTTTAACTCCGGATGCGGTCAGAGGTTCCGGTAGAAATAGCGCTACTGTAAATGCGGAACGTGTTGATAACGATTTTGCAGTCAAAGATGGTCCAGCAACTCACAGATTAGAAATTAGACCGGGTATTACTTCTGATTGCGGTACTATTATCGGTCGCGTGTTTGTTGATAAAAACTTTGATGGTGAACAACAACCCGGAGAACCTGGAGTTCCGAATGCAGTAATTTTCTTGGAAAACGGCAACCGTATAACTACTGACCCAGAAGGTTTGTACTCTGTCAAGAATGTATTACCTGGTAAACATACAGGTGTTTTGGATTTAGAAAGCATACCTGACTATACTTTAGCTCCCAACGTCAAATTTAAAGAACGCAACAGTCAATCACGGTTAGTAAACTTAGAACCTGGTGGGATGGTACGAATGAACTTCGGAGTCACTCCCAATTTTGGGGAGGACGGAAAGAAATGAAACGACAATTAAGCCATGCAAATATTTTGAATTTTCAATTGATAGGCGCAATGGCAGGTGTTATGGGTGTGGTATTATATCCGCTTGTAGCCGGTGCTGAATCTACTACGAACTCAGAATCTGAGCAAAATAAGCAGAATAAATTTAGTAAAGCTTCTAGTGAAAATAAGGCAAGTAAAAGTACTAAAAACTATGGTCGTTCGGAGCAACTTATAGAAGCGCTTAAAGCGGTAAATCAAAATCAAAATCAAACAAAACAGCATAATTTAATTGCTCTAAATAAAGTTGAAGATACTAATACAAATTTGCCTACTAGTTTGCAACAATTAGTAGATGAACGAAATTATGCAGCAGAATATATATTAACTGCTTTAAAAAC
>JBCBHT010000033.1:0-42370 GCA_038525335.1 Cyanobacteria bacterium J06621_15
GTATGAATAATGTATGAGTTCGTAAAAATATAAACGTATACGTTTATATTTTCACTAACTCATACATTATTCATACTCCTTCAATACAACCTGTCTACCTTCCGAAAACACAAACCTATATCTTGTAGCCTAATAATTAACAATTTAAACTCACCTCTGTGGGTTTCGCTCGTATAGCCGCGATTTTCAATCGCTGGATACAAAACATAATTTAAAATAACTATATATAAATCTAGGAGAATATCCCCAAGTGCAGCCAGATTTAATCGGTTTAGAAATTACTAAAGGAGAATTAAGACGCTTAGCTGGAGTTGACCCGGAAGATGTTTTTCGTCCTTCGATTCTGAAAAACCGCGAAAAACGATTTGCTTTTTTTATGAATGAAGTAATTACTGCTCTCGCGTTTACTCCTATTGTTGTCGGTTTTATTTATGCTTTTATAATTCTCCCTACTATCGGTTCTGAAATTATTATCGGTTTATTATTGTTAGTTTTATCACCAATTATGGTGATATTAATACGGTGGTTTTTAAGAACCAGAAATTGTCCTAAATCCCTAACAAAACTTCTCGATGAAGTGGATGAATATCACGAAGTTATCCAAGCTATCGATATTAACGACCAGTTAGCATCATCGGGAAATACCCAAAGCAATATTAATGATAGAGATAAAGTTATTTCAGCATTACAACTTATTAGGGAAGATTTAGTCCGTGCTTTGAAAACGGAACGAGTTTTACGAGATAATAAAAAGTTACTTGCTAACAATCAAGATTTATTTGCCAATAATTTAGCCAATTTACAAGCCCTGCAAGTCAGTACCGAAGCTGGGGAATATGCTCGACTTCTCAATCAATCCGTACAAATTGCTGTTGATGTTCAATCTCAAATTAAAAAATTACAGTCGGATTGACCAAAAAAAATTGATTAAAAATTAAAAATTATGACTGCAAAACCAAAAATAATTGTTCTCGATGATGACCCTACTGGTTCTCAAACTGTCCACGGTTGCTTGCTGTTAATGCAGTGGGATGTGGATACTCTACGTTTGGGATTGCAGGACGATTCACCGATTTTTTTTGTTTTAACTAATACTAGAGCATTAACTCCAGAAAAAGCTGCATCTATCACTAAAGAGGTTTGTCATAATTTAAAGTTGGCATTAGATGCCGAACAAATCAAAGATTTTCTCGTTGTTAGTCGCAGCGATTCAACTTTACGGGGACATTACCCAGTTGAAACTGATGTTATTGCTGAAGAATTGGGACCCTTCGACGCTCATTTTCTAGTCCCAGCCTTTTTTGAAGGAGGACGTATTACCCGCGATAGCATCCATTATTTAATCATGCAAGGTGTCCCCGTAGCTGTTCACGAAACCGAATTCGCTCGCGATTCTGTATTCGGATACAATCACAGCTATTTACCCAAATATGTAGAAGAAAAAACTCAAGGACGTATTGCTGCTGAAAATGTAGAAAGATTTTTACTCGAAGATATCCGTGGTGGTAGCTTAGAACGATTGATGAAACTCAAGGGTAATCAATGTGGTGTCGTTGATGGTGAAACCCAAAGTGATTTAAATAAGTTTGCTGAAGATGTATTAACCGCAGCAAGTGGGGGAAAACGCTTTTTATTCCGTTCTGCTGCAAGTATTTTAACTGCTTTGGCTGCACTACCTCCCCAACCGATTTCACCGGAAAACATGGCTGAGTATGTAATTACAGGTAAACCGGGAGCGATTATAGTTGGTTCACACGTCAAGAAAACTACCCAGCAGCTAGAAGTATTGCTACAAGAAAAAGGTATCGTAGGAATCGAAGTAGATGTAGCACAGTTACTTGATAATGGCAATCAATCTGCTACACTGCTAACCCATATACTAAAAAATGTTCTTGACGCACACAATGCTGGCAATACACCAGTAGTTTATACCAGTCGTGAAGAATTAACTTTTGAAAATGTTAATCAGCGGTTGCAATTTGGAGCCAAAGTTTCCAATTTATTAATGGATGTTGTACGGGGTTTACCTTCTGATATAGGATTTTTAATCAGTAAGGGAGGTATTACCTCTAACGATGTTTTAAGTACTGGTCTTGCTTTAAAAACAGCCCGTTTACTCGGTCAAATTCTTAATGGTGTTTCGATGGTAAGTACTCCACAAAATCACCCTCAGTTTCCAAAATTACCAGTAGTACTATTTCCTGGTAATGTTGGTGATGCAGATGCTGTATCTACTGTTTATCAAAGATTAAGTAAAAATTTAAGGTGAGGTTCTGTAAACAACAATACTTAAACAACACTTAAAAAAAAGAACTTTGAAAATCTAGAAGAAAAGCTCAAATAGAAAATTTGTAAATTGAGCGGTAATTATATTTCCAAATAATTATCGAATTTTATACAATATGCTCGCATTTAATGCTATTGTATTGCGTCAACTAAGTAAAAATTTTTATCTATGTATGTTGTTGCTAATAACACATTATATAGACGAGATTTTTAACTGTAATTCCCATTATTTGATATTGAACTGTTAAATATTTGAGAATTGCTTGATGTCCGAGACTAAGGCTGGTGCTGCATGACTTCTGAAGAAGCTATTCCAGATTTGAATTCTAACAATGGTGTTTCTGAGATAGACTCCAAAGTTACGCTTGATGATGCTACGGAATCCACTGTTATTAAGCAGGATGATTCTGTTTCTAATCAAACTAATCTTTCTTTGGATTCAGTTTCTCATCAAACTAATACCCTTGAAACTACTGCTATTTATCAAGAAAATTCTGTCTCAAATCAAACTAGCATTGAAGATAGTAAGATTGAAATTTCAGAAAATCAATTAGCCTCTAATCCAGCAAACATTGAAAAAAAATCTGTTACTCAAGTCGAAAGCGTTGACTCTGATTCTACCGAACAAGAAGTTAATAGTGAGATAGGTATTGATATAGGTACATCATTATTAGAAAATACCGCTAATGAAAAAATACAGGTAGAAATCAGAAGCGAAAAAGAAAGACTGGTACTAACTTTACCAACTGTATCTGAAGCCTCTGTATCGGAATACACTTGGTCGGAAATTTGGCAACAAATGAAACTGCGGCTCATAGCCCAAAAACGCTTTTTTTCTTCTAAGATAAGCGTACATTTAGTAGCACACGACCGCTTAATTGATAGCAGACAGTTGCAAGACATTGCCGAAACCTTGAGTGAAATGTCGTTGCTGCTCAAATCCGTTGCTACTAGTCGTCGTCAAACTGCGATCGCAGCTGCGGGGGCTGGTTACTCGGTGGAACAATTGCAGCCAAAAAAGGCTTTCAGCTTTGAATCTACTTCGACTACCTTACCCCCAGCAGAACCACTTTATCTGGAAACTACGGTGCGCTCTGGTGTCGAAATTCGTCACAGAGGTAGTGTAATTATCTTGGGAGATGTAAATCCTGGTGGTATTGTAGTCGCAGAGGGCGATATTCTAATTTGGGGTCGCTTGCGTGGGGTAGCCCATGCGGGTGCCCAAGGTAACAGCGAATGCACGATTATGGCTTTACAAATGGAACCAACCCAGTTGAGAATTGCCAATGCTTTGGCTAGGGCACCAGAGAAATCGCCTACGCAACAGATTGCAGAAGTTGCGTATATGACGGCACAGGGAATTCGCATCACCAAAGCAAATGATTTTTCTCGAAATAGTTATTAGCAGTTAGTAGTTAGTGGTTAGTAGTTAGTAGTTAGTGGTTAATTTTTATAACTAACGCCTAATGTGAATTAAAAACGTCCCTTATTCTACAAGGGTTATGAAGCTCGCTTAAATTCATATTTTTTATTTACCAACGTAATAATAATGATTTGAGCAATTAATTCACATAACACGTAACTAATAACTAATAACTAGTGACTAGCAACTTTCAACTAACAACTTTCATCCGTTCACCGTAAGGTGTTCCCGTAGGGTAGGATGTGGATCATCGACTAACTACTAACGACTAACTACTAATAACTCTATTATTTTTTTATGCCATCACGAGCGCGTTCGTAATCATGACTCGAATTGTTGTTATCACCTCCGGTAAGGGAGGAGTAGGAAAAACCACTACTACAGCCAATCTGGGCATGGCTTTAGCCAAAATTGGTCGTCAAGTAGCACTAGTTGATGCTGATTTTGGTCTGCGAAATTTGGATTTGCTGTTGGGACTCGAAAACCGTATTGTTTACACTGCGGTCGAGGTTTTAGCCAGGGAATGTCGCTTGGAACAAGCCTTAGTTAAAGATAAACGACAACCCAACTTAGTGCTGCTACCTGCGGCACAGAATCGCACCAAAGAAGCGGTAACACCCGACCAAATGAAATTGCTGGTAAATGCTTTAGCGCAAAAGTATCAGTACATCATTGTCGATAGCCCTGCTGGAATCGAAATGGGTTTCAAAAATGCCATAGCCCCAGCCAAAGAAGCTTTAATTGTTACAACTCCCGAAATAGCAGCCGTCCGTGATGCTGACCGGGTAGTAGGGTTATTAGAAGCACAAGGAGTCAAGCGCATTCACTTAATCATTAACCGGATAAAACCCGCAATGGTTCGGTTAAATGATATGATGTCTGTGCAGGATGTTCAGGAACTTCTAGCAGTTCCATTAATTGGAGTAATTCCCGATGACGAGCGGGTAATTGTTTCTACCAACCGTGGCGAACCTTTGGTTCTATCAGAAAATCCTTCGTTGGCTGCTACAGCTTACGATAACATTGCTCGTAGATTGGAAGGGGAAACGGTAGATTTTCTTGATTTTGACTCGTCCCAAGACAACCTATTTTCCCGTCTAAGAAGGTTATTGTGGACAAAAATTGTTTAATCAAATCCAGTATGCGCTCGCACAGCAGCAATGATTCTTGAACTTTTGGAACGACTTTTTTTTCGCGGTAACGATAACAGTCGCAATGATGTCAAACGTCGTCTGCAATTAGTTATTGCTCACGATAGGGCTGACTTAAGCCCTCAAATGATAGAGAAAATGCGGCAAGAAATTTTAGAAATTGTTTGTCGCTATGTGGAAGTTGAAGCAGATGGTCTGGAATTTTCTTTGGAAAGTAACCAGCGTACAACAGCTTTAATTGCTAATGTACCGATTCGTCGAGTAAAAGATTCCACACCCGAGTCTGAAACAGGAGAAAAAAAGTCTGAGTAATTTTATTTAATATTTTTGAATAAATATTTTGAGTAGAAAACTATGTGCTTTTGCCAATGAATCTAAGGCAAAAGTATATATTTTTTATTGGAAATAGGAAATTTAAAATTGGGAATTGAGTTTACTTAGGGCTTGCTGAATAAAATTATAAGTCTTACCAGATAAGACTTTCAGAAATTTTTTTCCTTTTGTTGTGCAAGCTTATGTGATGGACAAGCGAGAAACCCTTGCACTTTTTTCTAAAATTATTGCGATTATTTAAAATTCAAGCCGCAAAACCTAATATTCTTAAGCTCTGTGGGTTATATTTTAAATTTCTAGGCTTTTTCAGCAAGCCCTAATTAATCACTCTATTAAAATCAGCAAGACAGACTATTACCAAGTTAGTAAATGAACTTACTTTATAATACTCAATTTCCAATTCCCCATGCTCCATGCCCATTTCCCAAAATAACACAAATGAAAAAATCCCGTTTTAGTTTTACCTAAAATGGGATTACTTTTAATTTTGCAGAAATATTACAGATAATATTCAGAACGACACCAACTATCTATTGATATGCAACTTGTGGTCCAGCCCAAATATCATCAGTTTTTCTACCAAAAGTAGTAGGTTGGTCTACTTCTGGTGTAGCAATTGTTTTGCCATCATTTGCAACCGTAATAGTAGGCCAGGTTTCTTGACCCATTTCTCCAGCTCGGAATACTACATTGTCCGGTGCATTCTTACTCCAGCCTAATAGAACCGCAATATCATATTGATGGTTCTTTTGAGAAGGAGCAACTGTATTAGCGTGATTTTTCTGACGATTCCAAATAAGTGCTTTGTCTGTAGCGTGCGCGGTATTGAATAAACCTTCAAATTTACGCGCTAAGAAACGCTCGCCATTTTCAGACCAGCCAACAGGAACTAGTACACCTATTTTTCCAGGAATTCGGCTGTTTTCACCCTGCACTTTATTAGCTTTAAGTAAAGGATCTACTAAAGCAGAAGTTGATGCAACAACCTTTAAATTATTAGTTTTTCTATCTTCCACAAACAACACGCTGCTAACGCGGCTTTTGTGCATTTCCGGCTTAACTTCTAACTTTACACGACTGTAAATAGAATAGCGACCGTCTGGAGAAGTTACGGGTACGCTACGGTAATAACGTGTTCCCGAACCACCATTAGCACTTACAGTTTCCTGAGTAGCAGTTATCCATTTCCAAGGAATTGAATGAGGACTCCCAATTGGGTCTTGCTGGGAGAATTCTGATTCTTGTGGTTCCTCGCTTACAGGTGCGTCAGTTGTATGAGGAATTATATTTCTTCTCAAAGCTACTACTTTAGATGCTTTCAGCGATTTGGCACCTGCTAATTTAGCAACTAAAATATCTTTTTTTGAAGATTGAGTTTTTGCAGCTTTTAAACGCTGTAATAACTTAATTCGACCAGCAGAGGTTTTTCCTGGTACCACTTTAGTAGTGGTAGTAGAAGGTGCTAGCTCGACTTGTACAAATGGGTCTTCTTCAACAGAAGAAGAATTATTAGGAGTAACAGTTTCTTCTTCCTGAGTAAAAGTCTCTATAGTTAAAGACTCTACTACATTCGGCTGTATAATTTGAGGCTTGATAACCGCAGCGATTTTCATTGACCCAGATTTTTCTTCTAATGTCAAAGTTTTGACCGCTTCTGGTTGCGATAGTTTGTATTCGCTCGCAATCGGAACTTCCACTAATGCCGAACCCATTTCTGGAGTTTTGGCAGTAACTTTTATTGCTTCTGACTGCTTTGCCGAACTGGAATGTGCTGATGCTCCAACTACAGGCGCAATCAGTATTACGACTAATACGTACTTAAGGAATGGTTGCACGCGAAACCATCCTGACAGTAAAAGATGTTTCAGCATTTGGTTGACTCTCTAGAGGGCGGTTGCTGTGGGAGGAGCAATGCCTCACGGCAATGGGGCAGGCTATCTTTTATATGTATAACAGGGAACTTACTAATTTAACGAGATTGTCTACTCTAATTTCGCATAATTTACGAAATTAGAGTATCGTTTTTTACTCATTTTCCTAAACAATTGTTTAGAAACTTATCATTTAGACAAAGTTAATTGAGTAAACTAGTTATTATTGCCGAACGCATTTCAGCCCGGAAAATAACAACAGAACAGAAACTTTCTCTGTAAAAGTTAAATAAGTAACAACAGATTAATGACTTCAGACTAAGATTAAACGGAAATTAACGTAACTGAAATAACTTCATACAGATATCGGAATCTTAGCTAGTAAGTAATCGTTGTACGTAACTTCCACATTTTAAACACCGATTCCGGTAATTGTGCGGAATATAAAAAAATAGTAGAAATAGCCTAACGACCGTACCGTACACACAACTTTACATTTGCTTACAAATAAATAATTATTCGTATCAAATGTAATATCCTAGTTGAAAAATATACTTAGAAAAACTTAGCTAGAATCGCTTAGCTTTTACTGTTTGGGATAAACAATAATTAAGGAGATAAATAAAACGCGATAAATAAAAATACTAATTTTGACTATTCAATTTGTTCTACATCAACATCAGTATAGTCTATGAATAAAATAATTGCACTCTCCCGATTGGCTTATTCTAAAAAACAGTAAGTAGTTGTGCCTTCATGTAAGTATTGATAATTAACACTCCCCTTCAATTTATTGATGGGGATTCTTAGCTCACAGGGACACCAATGTAATTGCCCTTACTAAGCATCGTAGATTTATTGTTTACAGTAGAATATTAGCCGTAGCTATTTATGAAAGTAATATTTTTTGGTACTCCTCAATTCGCCGTTCCGACTCTAGAACAATTGCTTAATCATTCAGATTTTGAATTGCTTGCAGTTGTTACTCAACCAGACAAAATACGCGGACGGGGGAAAAAAGTAACCCCTTCTCCTGTCAAAAGTGTTGCTGTTTCACGCGATTTACCTGTATGGCAGCCCCAGAGAATAAAAAAAGATGAAGTAGTTTTAAATCAATTAAAGGAAGCAGGTGCAGATGCATTTGTTGTAATTGCTTACGGACAAATTCTCTCTCAAGAAATTTTAGATATACCAAAAATTGCTTGCGTTAACGTGCATGGCTCGATTTTACCTGAATATCGTGGTGCAGCCCCGATTCAATGGTGTTTGCATAATGGAGAACAAGAAACCGGAATTACTACTATGTTAATGGATGCAGGAATGGATACCGGCGCAATGTTATTGAAAGCCACTACACCCATTGAATTGCTGGATAATTCACAGAATTTAGCTGAAAAATTGGCATCAATGGGGGCAGACTTACTAGTAGAAACACTTATAAAACTTCAAAAAGAGGAAATTCAACCTATTCCTCAAGATGATTCCCAAGCAACCTACGCATCCTTAATAAAGAAAGAAGATTATTTTTTGGATTGGTCGAAAAGCGCCATAGAACTACACAATAAAATTAGGGGCTTTTATCCTAACTGTGTCGCAACATTTCGCAACCAACCAATTAAAATTACAGCTACTGTTCCACTTGGTTCCGAGTACTTGAATCAATCATCAGCATTGCTTCAACAAATACAAAAAAAGTTACCCGATTTATCAAATTTGTCAGGTAAACCTGGAGAAGTTGTCAGTATTGTCAAAGGAATAGGAGCAATTGTACAGACCGGTAAAGGTTTACTCTTATTACAAGAAGTACAGTTAGCTGGAAAACGTCCGCAATCGGGATGGGACTTTGTTAACGGTACCCGCTTAAATGTGGGGGAAGAATTAGGAGTTAAGAGTTAAAGCGATTTTGGATTTTGGATTTTGCGGAAAGTTGGGGGTGTCGGTCTCCGGAGCCATTGCGGTCTTGGGGAGCCACTGCGTTGCCGAGGTTTCCAAGGCAGCCCCGTGGGTCGTCATCCCTCCGTTGAGGGGACTGCCGCCGCGTTGTAGCAAGTGGCGTGGTTTCACCCATGTGAGCCGTTAGCGGAGCGTGTCCGTAAGGACATAGGCTTTCTCTTAGAGTGCAAATGGCGTTCCCCCAGACTTTCCAAGACGGATTTTGGATTTTGGATTAGATTTAATTACTAATCCCTATTCCCTACTTACTATTTTGGAAATATTTACAGCCTTCGCAAGGTCCAGTTGGATTAACCGCACAGCGAATAATTTCGGATAAAGCATTGTAGCGACAGTTTGCATTGCCAATTACCCAACTTCCGTTAACTAATGTTTGTTCTTCTGGTCTTTTAGCTAACTGTACGTAAATCGCAATTTTGTGCAAGCAATAACGTCCTTGTTTTAATTGATAGCGGTGGTGACGTTCTAAAACTGCGTAGGTTTTACCCTCTAAGTCAATATAGTTTCCGGGTTGTGGTGTCCAATCAAGTTTTATGTTACCTAGAGACTGACGCTCTTCGGAGGTTAAAATGACTTCTGTAAGTAGTAAATCTGGCTCCATGTCGCAGTTGATTGGTTTACACTATTAGGATACTAGCGCAAATGTTTGTGATGAACTACTTACCAAGTATCTTTAGCTTTTTGTGTATAGCTTTTTAACGTGAGCTTGGGTTAAGGGATTTACTACTTATAAGTATGGAGTAGTAAGTAAAAATAAGATTATAGGACATTAGCAAAGTAACCGAACCGGCTGGTTATTAAATCTTTGACCTTCGTGTAGCGCTATAAAGCTAAGAAACCTAGTATCATTTAGTAGATGCTAGGTCTTGATTAGATTCAACAGAAGTTAGTTGGTATTCTCAAAAAAGATTCATAGAGTTTTTGTTTATATTACAATATTTGAATTATTTTTACTGAGCTATTCAAAGCAGTATTTCATACTTCGCATAGTGTAAAATTAACCAAGAAAACGCTGTTGTAAAGCTCTAAAGTAAGCTTTGATTGGGATTTGGTAGACTTCTACAAACAACCAAATAATGATTGTTAAATGAGCAAAAAATGTCAGTATAGTCCAAATATAAGGAACCCATGATAGTGGAGCATTTGGATTTGGAGGAAAGTTATAAGCAACTAATGCAATCAAACTGGTAGGAAGTAAGACAAACGCAAATGTTGCTAGTATGTAACCCCAGCCAAATTCAACTCCTTCTAAATGGGCTTCTGTCCAGTAAAAGCCGTTCCATCGCCAAACTAAGGGGGGTTCACGCGAAGGCATTTTCAGCTGCTGCTGCTCTAAGTTAACAGTAAAAATTTGATGACAAAAATCACAAGACATTGCTTCCATTAAAGGCATGTTTTGAACTTTTCCTACTCTGCATACTGGACAAGGGTAAACTCCTTTATAGTCCAATGGAGTAGCTAAGTTTTTAGAATTTGGGATTTTAAACATCAGTTCTGGCTCTAAACAGATAATGGTTTACCGAGACCACTCCTAAAAATTGGAGCAACCTTTATGAAAGCTACCTCCTTCATACAGGAAATACTTTTCTAAATTTAAGATGAAAACTCAATTTTTTAGCGGTTACTCAATTTTAATAGAGAAAGTTATTACCTTCATGGTAAAAGAGTGTGGAGCATAAAGAGAATGAAAGCTAAAAAGCGCAAGGCTATAATTGTAATCACTTCTGCTCTTATTGTCTTCGGTATTTAAATTTAAAGGGTTCAAAATTTACCCATTTTACTTTCTTTTTTCATTAGCTTTCTCTTCAGCACATAATAAACTCTTTATAAATTGTATTTATGTTAATAAAACTATTTCTAGATGAATAACGATAAATCAGTTTTTATCTATTTACCATAATTTTACTAGCTTTTTGGTTATGGGTGGTTCGCAAATTTAGTTCCCTAACTTCACTAAATACCCAGAAATATAAATTGGAATCTTATATATTTACTTTAAGAAGAAAATAATCATGAATAATGCCAAAATGGCAGTAATACCTTATTCAAATAATCAAACTATGATGAAGTTTTTTTGAAGCTGTTGCTTTCGCTGGAAGTTTTTCAAGTGCTTGCTGAAAAAAAGTGATATTTATTATATGTCTTTAGTAAAGTATACTAAAAAAGTATTTTTTACTCATCAAATGTAAAAATACTTAGTTAATCCAATTCGCAATTAACAATTACCCTAACGGGTCACTTTGTCCTTTGAACACACTACGTGTATTGCTCTCCGAGCGACGCAAGCCTTATTCGCGGCACGACCTGTCAGGGTAACGCTACGTAATTATTGCTCCACGGATAAATCCGGGGGCTTCAAACTAAGGTGTGTACTTTGTAGGGAATTATCCCGAATTTATTCGTACAGTAATGATGTTGTCAATAACTCGTTACCAGTCTCCGGTTGGCAATCCCTACGATTGAGGCTCTGTCTCAGTTACAACGCGAGTCTGAGCCTCGAAACATGCATTCCTAGCCTCCAGCTAGGAACAAGAAATATGTATGAATTAAGCTGTAAGCTTGGATAATAATTCTTCATAGGTCATGTGTGTGACTATAGGAGTTACAACATTTTCTACTGATTTTTCTACAGAATGTAATACTCTATTTAAAGAATGCAATACTCCTGAAATCAATATTTTTTGATACATTGCTGAGTTTGTTTTACAGGCTGCTTTGATATTTTTTATCACTTTGTTCATTGCTTTAGCTGCATTCGGAATACTGGCTCGGAGCAACGCATCTCTCGCTGACTCTAAAAACAAAAATGCAGTAGTGAAGTGATGTATTTCAACCTTTGAAGGATAATTTTCTAATGGTTTCATAACATCCACAGCGTCTTTTAGATGGAAAACCGCTTTTTGTAAATCTTCAAGCTTTATTTCGGTTTCAGGCATTTTAGATGTCCAGAATCCAAATTGATTATCCCTAATAATATTGGCGAGTTTTGTAAGCTGTGTATTCATAAGGTTAAAAACTGTACGTACAGTCAACTAAATAAATAATTTAATTCGATATAAGTATATTTACTGTTTTTAAATAGAATTAAATGTAGCCAAAACCAGTTTATCTCAAAGAAGATAGAATGGGTAGTTTACAGATATTTGCTTTGTTATCAGTGATAAAATCACTCGACTTTAGATAAAAACAGATAGTATTACGTGAAGATTAAAGGTCAAGGGTCAATACAATTCGCGATTTTTCAAAGTGGGATTTTTTACTTATCGATAATTTTATACAAGTGATATAACTTAGTCGAAATCTGGTAAAAATTAGTAAAAAAAAGATGGGCTAACGCCCATCTAGTTAGAATATAAAAATTTAGTCCAAGCTTGCTTGGAACAGTCTGAGATTTAATTAGGTTCCGGAAGTCCAGGAATTCATGTACTCAATTTGAGCAGAGGTTAAAGAATCAATCTTGATTCCCATTGCTTCCAACTTCAAGCGAGCAATATCTTTGTCTACTTCTTCAGGAATTGAATACAAACCGGGTTCGAGCTTACCTTTATTCTTCACTAGGTATTCACAACCCAAAGCTTGGTTTGCAAAACTCATATCCATTACAGCGCTGGGATGTCCTTCTGCAGCCGCTAGGTTAATCAAACGTCCTTCACCAAGGACAACAACTGATTTACCGCTGGGTAATTTGTACTCTTGGGTGAAAGGACGAACATCCTTCACTTCAGACGCTTTTGCACCCAAAGATGCAAGGTCAATTTCAATATCGAAGTGACCGGAGTTACAAACCATTGCTCCGTCCTTCATAACATCGAAGTGTTCGGGACGAATTACATGCTTGTTACCAGTAACGGTGATGAACAAGTCACCTTGAGGAGCAGCTTCAGCCATTGGCATCACGCGGAAACCGTCCATTACTGCTTCAATAGCTCTGATGGGGTCAATTTCAGTAACGATAACGTTTCCACCCATTCCTCTAGCGCGGAGTGCAGAACCTTTACCGCACCAACCGTAACCAGCAACAACAATGCACTTACCAGCTAATAAAACGTTGGTAGCGCGGATAATTCCATCTAAGGTTGATTGTCCGGTACCGTAGCGGTTATCGAAGAAATGCTTGGTGTCAGCGTCGTTGACGTTCATTGCTGGGAATGACAGAACACCATCATTCAACATTGCACGCAAGCGAACGATTCCGGTAGTGGTTTCTTCTGTGGTACCGATGATATCGGAAAGTTGATTTTTACGTTCTTTTACTAAAGTCGCAACTACATCAGAACCATCGTCAATGATGATGTTAGGACGGTGGTCTAAAGCAGTTTGAACGTGGCGATGATAGGTTGCGTCATCTTCACCTTTAATAGCAAAGACAGGAATTTCGTGGTCAGCGACGAGACTTGCTGCTACGTCGTCTTGAGTTGATAAAGGGTTGCTAGCAATTAGCAGTGCATCAGCACCACCAGCTTTCAAAGCAATTGCCAAATGTGCTGTCTCGGTTGTGATGTGAGAACATGCTACTAAACGGATTCCCTCGAAAGGCTTTTCTTTTGCGAAACGGTCGCGAACCTGCTTCAAAACAGGCATTTCACGTCCAGCCCATTCGATACGTTGTCTTCCCAAAGCAGCTAAGCCGAGGTCTTTAACCTCGTGCTTTAATCTGGGAGTTGTTGCAGTCATTAAAAATTCCTCTTTTGGGTTATTAAGTTGCGTCTAACAGAACGCACTCTACTAGATTAGACCAACTCTGGCAAATATACAGCAAGATTTGTATCTAACTGAATAATTGCCAACGGGTTCTTTGCACAATATCCCGTCTGTGAGTGAAATTGTCAACCGATTCGAGGGGAGTAGGAGAGTAAGGAAGACGAAGGAACAAGGAGATAATTATTAATTATTAATTTCCAACCCATAATTCATAACTCCTAATTATCAACTACTCGTAACTTTGGATAGGTACGTTTTAGGAAACAATTTGTCAGGATATATGTCGGCTATGTCTTGTAAGTATTAGAAAAAGAAAAAGAAAAAATAAAAATTAATATGTATGTATTGCGCCATAGATTTATCCGATTTATAGCTATTTCTCTATGTTCGGTATTGATAGCTTTGGGGATTAAGGCTGAAGCTGGGATGGCACAGCTTCCTTTTCGTTCACAAATACAGCCACTATCATTAAATTTAGATATTAGAGATTTAGAAAATAAAGTTGTTGCTGGTTCAATTTATATAGATGGAAAACCCTTATTTTCGATTGCAGCACCAAGAGCAAGTTTGAGCGAGCGTTTGCAAAATATTCACGGTAATTTAGCTGATATTAGCAAAGCTTACTTGCGACAATCTGAAGAAAAGCTAGACATAGAAATTCGTACTGAAAATAGCTCACCAGTTATTTATGTTAACCAACGTTACCTTTTAACTGTTACTCAAGAAGATGCAAAACTCAGGGGGTTTAGTCCTAAAGCTTCGGCTGCTTACATTAGACAGACATTGATAGAAGGTTTACAGCAAGCTAGATATGAGCGAACATCAGAATACACTAGCGAGCAAGCTAGAATTGCTGCAATTGTTTTAGCAGTCATGATTGTTGCGAGCGGTGGGGTTTTACACTATTCCCGTCTTGCCAAAAAGCATTCTCAAGAAACAACTTTAACCTCAGCACAAAAAGCTTACAGACCTATTTCAACACTGCTGGAGAAACAGCAAAAAGGACATATAAAAGAGGTAAAAAGACGATTGTTCCAACTTGCTCAAGCAGGAATTTGGGTAGGAGGAACTTCCTTTATACTAAGTTTATTTCCCTACACGCGAGCTGTACAAGTTGGAATCATCGCTTTTTTAAAAATTCCTTTACGTTTGGGAATTGTCACATTAGTAATTTATTTCGTTATTCGTTTGAGTTATGCATTGATAGACCGTTTAACTTCTGCCTTTGTTCAAAGCAGTACTTTACTAACTCCAGAAACTTCTGAAAGATTGCAGTTAAGAGTTTCCACTATATCTGGTGTTGCAAAAAGCATAGTTACATTTTTATGGCTGGGAGTTGGAATTTTACTAGGTTTAACGGCAATGGGAATAGATATAATCCCTTTGTTAGCAGGTGCTAGTTTAATTGGTGTTGCACTTTCCCTTGCTTCCCAAAGTTTAATAAAAGACGCGATAAACGGCTTTCTAATTATTATGGAAGACCAGTATGCTTTGGGAGATGTAATTACGGTTGGTGATGTCGGAGGATTAGTCGAAAATCTTAATTTACGCATCACACAGGTACGTGATGCAGAAGGACGTTTAATTACTATTCCCAATAGTGAAATTAAAATAGTTGCTAACCTTTCAAGTCGCTGGTCTCGTGCTGATTTAAATATTCCAATAAGTTATCAAACTGATATTGAGCAAGCTTTGCAATTAATTGAAACTGTTGGTTTGGATATGGATAAAGATGCAACATGGGAGCATAAAATTATCGAACCACCGGAAGTTTTAGGAATCGAAAACTTTGGCGAACGTGGGTTGATTATTCGCGTCTGGATAAAAACCCAGCCCCTGAAACAATGGGATGTAGCTAGAGAATACCGTCGTCGTCTCAAAATCGCTTTTGATAAAACCGGAATTTCAATACCCATACCTCAACAAAATATTTGGTTGAATTCAGTCATCAGTCATCAGTGAACGGTGTTAGCAGTCTTCGTGTCCCGGAGGGACATACAGTGAGCAGTTACAACCTCTGACCTTTGACCTATGACCTCTGACCTTTGACCCTTTTTTATCTACTCCTGAAGAAATATTGCCACAATTAGTTCATTAGTACTAAAATAAGAGTAACGGCGATATAACAGCCTTCAGGAAAATAAATATTTAAATATTGGGCATTAACAATATGGTTAAGCATTTTATTCTGAGTATCAACCCTACAGCCAAACACGAATGGGATAGATGTATTTTGCGCGATGTGCTTAGTTCCAAGCGTCCGGATATTGCCAAGTTAATAGCCGAAGAAGTTAACGCGAATGGAGGTAACTATTTGATTAGCGTAAATATTGATATAGAAGTTTTGCAGCAAGAACAAGCTCCGGTTTCGGAACAGTTACAGTTTTCGTTTCCAGAAGCACCGCAAAAGCCTAAGTTGCAAGAAGCAGCGTAAAGAAAGTTAGGAGTTAGGAGTTAGGAGTTAGGAGTTAACACCTCAAAACCTCACCCCCAACCCCTCTCCTTGATAAGGCTACGGTGTACACATAAGTGGTTAAAACCTTATCTCGCCAGGGACTGCAAGTCCCTGGCTAATAGCGAAAGTCCTATAAATAGGACTGAGGCAGCACTCCGGCATATTTAATGTGAAAAGCGATTTTTTAGTCGTCTTTAGACGACTTTAGCTATTAGACGGGGGTTTGCAACCCCCGGCGGATTTGTGTGTACACGGTAGCCTTGATAAGGAGAGGGGAGATAAAGCACAGCTTTATCGGGGGTGAGGTAATCGTGTACCTCAATTGCTTGATAAACGCCATAACTGATAATTGATGATCCACATCCTCCGGATGAACAACTGTTCACTGATAACTGTTCACTGATAACTGTTTCAGTAGTTGAGCGATTTGCTGATTGATATTTACGACATGAAACCTTTGACTGGCAATGTTGCGTGCTGTTTGAGCGATGTTGTCAGTCTTTTGTTTGTCAGATAGACAGGTTTCTATGATTTCGGTAAGCTCTTGGGGATTTCCTGGGGTTGCTAAAAAGCCATTAGTTCCGGATTCTACTAATTCGACTGCTCCACCTGCTGCTGCTGCAACTACTGGTGTTCCGGATAGCATGGCTTCTACGATTACTCTTCCAAAAGGTTCTGGAGAGGTGGAAGTGTGTGCGACTAAGTTACAAGCTGACATTAACAGGGGAATGTCGTTACGGAAACCCAAAAATTTAACTCGGTTTTGTAGCTGTAATGCATCGATTTGTTGATGCAACTGCTTGACGTAATCTTGTTCGCCGAATAAAGCATCCCCTACTAAAATTACTGCTACTTCTGGAGGACATTTTGCAAGTGCTTCTATTAAGATATGCTGTCCTTTCCAAGGTGCAAGACGACTGAAGTGACCTACTATAAATTTATCTTCTAGCTGTAATTCTTTTCTAATTTGCTGAATTTCGGTTTCGTTACTTCTATATTTTTGTGGGTCAAAGCCGTTATAAACTATTTTTACTTTATCTGTTTCTCCTCCTGCTTCGATAAAGGCTTTTTTACTAGCTTCAGAATTGACAATCACTAACGATGCACGATTGGCTAAAGTAACTGAAATTTTGCGGTTTGTTTGACTAAAATGTTCTGGTGAAAGAATATCGTGTAAGTGAAATACCAAAGGAAGACGACTAAAAAAGCTCGCAATTGCACCAACTACTAGTGCTTTTTGAGTATTGGCGTAAATTAAGTCATAGTTTCGAGCGATTTTTATAACTTTGGTAATTAAAGGTGCAAGCTGAGTAATACTCGCTAATCCTTGTCCAAGAGAACTTTCTTTCTTTACCTGTATAGCTTGATTTGTTAAAACCTGTACGGGAATATGATTTTTTGATAATAAATCTTTAAAAGACCCATCAGCAAACAATCCTACTAAGCAGTTATCTTTATAAGGTTTAGCAATATCTATTAAACATAATTCGGCACCACCCGGTTTACCGCTTTGGTCTAAAAATAAAATTTTCATAGTAAAGTTTGGGAATTGGGCATGGGGGATTGGGCATGGGGAATTGGTAGTTGGTAGTTGGTAGTTGGTAATTAAATATTTAGAGAGCAAGATGCTCCCACTACAAAGTTTGTTTGTAACTCTTAATTCCTAACTCCTAACTCCTAACTCCTAACTCCTAACTCCTAACTCTTAACTCCTAACTATTCTTCCCCTATCCGACTACTTAATTCCTTCACCTAAAATAACTTTTCTAACTTCTTGAGCGATTTTATCCCAGTTGAAGTTGTTTGCTGCATATTCGCGACATTCTTCTCGCGAAGGTTTGACTATTTCTCCTAAAAATACCTTTTCTATTTTTTTTGCAATATCATTTACTTCGATAGAGTCTGTGATTAAATCGGGTGAAAATGTTTCGAGAATTTCTGGCATTCCACCTACTGGGGTACAAATCACGGGGGTTCCACAAGCAAGGGATTCTACTATTGCTAACCCAAAACCTTCAAAGGATTGTGAAGGCATTATTGAAAGGTCTGCAGCTTGATAAGCTACTGGTAGAAGTTCGTCGGGTAGAAAACCTAAGAACTCAACGTTGTCTTCTAGTCCCAATTCCAGAACCTGTTGCTCCAAGCTGTTTTTCAAAGCTCCGCGTCCGGCGATCGCCAAATAAATATTAGGAATTTTAGGTTTAATTTGGGCTAGGGCTAAAAGTAATTTATCAAGTCCAACGCGATGTACCAAACGTCGAGATGTAAATATGGTTGGACGTTCAACCGACCATCCCAACTTGGTACGTGCTTCTGGAATCGATAGGTCAGGTTGAAAACGATTTATATCAACTCCACCAGGGATTACGTAGATTTTCTCCCAAGGAACCTGATATTTTTGATGTAGAACTTCACCAAATGCTTTACTTAGAACTATGAAGCGATGACAGCGTTTGTAAGTTGTTTGCTCTACTAAGGATTTTTTGAGCAAAGCTGTAATATTATCAAGCCCTTCTTCCTGAGATTCTGAAGCCCAAGGACCGTGGAAATTAAAAGTTATCGGAATATTTTCTGGCAATAAGTCTAATATTGGCAAGCTGTAAAGTGCAAAATGCAAGTTTATCGCATCTGGCTGATTTATACTTGCTTTTTCTCTTGTTTTTTTAAAATTACTCCTCACCGTCCATAATCTTTGCAATATGGTCGTATCGGGTGAAGCCAAGTTTGTCATTTTGATAGGAAGATTCGTTTCGTCTTCGGGTAAACCAACTCCACACAACTCTACTTGGTCTTTATTTTTTGCAAGCCTCAGTGTAAGTTCGTAGACATATCTTTCTAAGCCTCCAGGAGTTTTAGGAAACCAGCCCAAACCTAAACAGAGTATTGATGCAGGCTTCACAGATGTATAGTTTTTTTCATCGCATATCACTTTGGCTGCTCCCGTATAATTCATAAATTGTTCCTATAATCTGAGACTTGAATAAGAGTAAAAGTTGCCTTGAAAGGTATTTTTAGTATCTATATATATTATTGAGAGGATATAATCCGTCCAATTCTAACTTGTCTAGACCTATAATTACCTATTTTTTTAAAGAATTGATAATTAAATATCGGCGACCCATGTGGTTAGTTATTAGCAACTTAATCTTCCATATCTATCAATCAATTACTATAAAGTTATTTACAATAAATTTGCTCATAATTATATACAGGTATCAAAAAGTACGTATTAATCCTGAGATACGATTAATATTATCTATTTTGATGTTCCATGTTGAGAATAATTAATTGTTATTTAAAAATCCTATGTTACTTTGATGAATTTTGTGTAAAACAAATCCAAAATTTACAATTAATTATTATTCTTGATGATGAAAGCTTAATTACGAAGCTATTGTTATACATGGAGTATAAAGTATTTAGAGGGATTAAATATTTACTTGTTGTTATTTTCATTTATTTCTCATACAAACTTTTCAATAGATGCCTACCTACTTAGATATCAAGCGTAATTACATATGGATTTTCATTAATTTAGTAGAGAAACAGCTCCTATAACCACGCAATAGCTACATTTTCAACATCTCATTTATAAACACATATATGACTTATATCAAAAAAACTTGTTAGACAAAGTTAGTTGTAGAGTTACGGATATATATAAGAGAATCATTAAGGTAATCTATGAATAATAAATTACAAACGGGTTTTAGTCGCATAATTCAAAAACAAATCAGTAAAATATCAATATTTATTTCATATTTCAAAAATTTGTTTGCTAGCGGGAATATTAGATATCGTAAAACCGAAAAGTTTTTGCTGATTTTAAGTGCGGCTTTAGCAGTTTCGATTATAGTTGCGATTCAATTTGATGGAAAAGTAACCCCTGCTGCTTCTTCAACTCGCTATACAACTTCGTGGATTGGCAATAGTTTCGGTGGTGGTGATAAATGGGTACAAATCCAGATTAGCGGCATGTATGTAGCACCCGACGGGACAATTTATACAAATAGTATTTGGGACGAAGCTGGTAGAGAAGTCGGGATTTATCGCAACGGTGATGTAATAGGAAAAGCAGATGATTTACATGGATGGGGAAGACACGGAGGAGATGCGATTACAGCAGACGATAAATATATGTATGTCGCAATGCAGCAGTCGGGAATTGACCAGAAGAAAGAAGGATTTCCACCAAAAGGAACAAAATGGTATTGCGTCAGACGTTATGATTTAAAGGGAAAAACTGCACCTTTTCCAAATGGTAAAGGGTGGGATAAAAGTATGCTGATTGTTAGTAAAGAAGATGAAATAAAAGGACTAGCAACTGTAGGTACAGAGCTATTTGTCAGCGATAGCGCGGCTAATAAAATTCGCGTTTATAATAAATCCACAATGGAGGAGTTACGCAGTTTCAATTTAGCAAAACCAGGAAATATCGCTGTTGATAAATCTGGTGATTTATGGATTATTAAAGACAAGCAAGTTGTACATTATTCAAAACAAGGTAAACAGCTACCAGGAGTAATTTCCAATCTAGATAAACCCAGTGCAGTTGCTGTTGATAATCGCGGTAGGCTTTTAGTTGCAGAAAATGGTCGGAACCAGCAAATTTTTATTTACGATATCAAAAATAATCCCAAACAAATTGATACTTTTGGTGTTAAAGGTGGAATTTACGCGGGGATTCCTGGACAAATTAAAGATTTAAAATTTTACGGTATTTCCGGAGTCGGTACTGATAGTCAAGGTAATATTTACGTTAGCAATGATGGTTTCGAGCGTACCGGAGTAGATTTACGTAAGTTTTCCCCATCCGGTAAATTACAGTGGAAATTATTAGGACTGCAATTTCTTGATAATGCTGACGTTGACCCAGCCAAAAACGGTTTAAACGTATATACCAAAAACGAACGCTTCGAGATGGATTACAGCAAACAAGCTGGGAAAGAAGCAACCTACAAAGGTTATACATTAAACGCTTTCAAATATCCTCAAGACCCTCGCTTACATACTGCTCCCGATGCTCCAATTGTCCGTCGTATCCAGGGTAAAAAGTTCCTTTTTCTAACCAATATGTACGGAGGAATGCTGCAAATTTACCGTTTCAACGAGAAAACCGACGGTGAAATCGCGATACCTTCAGGAATGTTTGTCGGTACTCACCCAAATGGTAAACCAGCATTAGGAAAAGACTATCCTCCGTTTCAACCTAGTAAAGGTGAGTGGATTTGGAGAGATAAAAACGGTAATGGTAAATTTGAAAGCAACGAATACGATAAAAGTGAAGATTATCCGTATATTGGTGGCTGGTGGGTAGATAGTAAAGGTGATGTTTGGAAAAACTTGCGTACTCAAGATGGTGTTGGGATTCGTCACTTTCCTTTACAAGGATTAGATAAAAACGGGAATCCCATTTACAGTTACAGCAAAATGGAAAAAATCGACCATCCCGAAAAATTTGGTGATTTACGTCGGATTGAATATTTTCCCGAAACCGACACCATGTATTTATCCGGTTACACCGACGATAACCCAGCAATTAACAACGACTACGCTAAATTAATCGGTTCCGAAATCGCTCGTTACGACAACTGGAGCAAAGGAAATCGTAAACCAAGATATAGAATAGTGCTTCCCGTAGATAAAAGCGCTCCTCCGGAAGTATTGGGTCCAGCAGCAATGAGTATAGCAGGGGATTACGTATTTGCTGTGACGGTGAAGAAAGCAGAGGTGTACGTTTACGATGCTAAAACCGGAAGACAGGTAAAAGTATTAAGACCGGGACCCGAAGTTTTCGGTGAAACTGGTTGGGTTGATATTCCCTATGGTGTCCGTGCTTTTCAGCGTAAAAATGGTGAATATTTAGTATTTGTTGAAGAAGATGCAAAAGCTAAAGTGATGATGTATCGGTTTAACAGTTAGTAGTTTGTAGTTAATAATTTTCACCGGTTAGGTGTGGATCATCAATCTCTAGAAACCCGGTTTTTCGGAATCGGGTTTCTGAGTTTTTTATGAATTAAATTTGTAGGTTGGGTTAGACGCATGAGAAAATATATTTACAAATTCAAAGTGATGAAAGCGTCGTAACTCAACACTTTACATATGATTCAAAAGAATATTGCTTATCCACATTTACGATGTTGGGTTACGACACGAAAATAGAAATTATCGCTGCAATTCAAATTGCTTTCCGTGTCTAACCCAACCTACGAATACTATATAATTCATAATTAAAATCTAAAAACAATGTTAGACAAACTAATAAAGTATTTTGTATATGCAACAAAAGGTCATATCAGTAAAATACAGCTTATCTGCTTTTTGTATTTGGCTGACCTTTATTCCATCAAATGGACGGAAAAACAGCTTACTCAATTAGATTGGTATTATTATCGTAATAGTCTTGGTCATGAAGATATAAACACCGCTCTGGATAATATGAATGGTAAAGAAATAAATCTAGAAACCGAATATAATACGATTTTTATTAAACTTGGAGTCAAAGCAAGTAACATTGATAATTTACAGCTACCGACGAGTTTAAAATTAGTATTGAATAATATTAGAAGAGAATGGTCTGGTTCTGGAAGAGATAAAATCAAGGAGTTGTTAGATTATATCTATACTACTGCTCCAATGATGGAGATAAAAGATAAATATAAACCAGAAGAAAAAGTTAAACTTAATTTGCAATTAGAAAGAGAAAAATTAGTTAGTGAGTTGAATAAGAGTTATTGAGTGGCTGGTAAAACACCTAAACAGGGCTGGATATATTTGATAAATCCTCACCGTGTATTCCTTCGGTGTTTACTCGGTCATGTTCATCTTTATAACTTAGATAAAACCGATAATATTTCTTGTAAAACTGCTGATTGCAGACAAATAATTAATTATAGTAAGACATTTCGCAGACAACAGCCTTATATTATTTGGGAATCCGGTAAATTTAAAAATGGTCTTAATTATATAGATACTTTTACTTTAATTCCTTTAATATTTGATATCCAAGAAAGGGATAGAGGTTTACCGATGGTTTATCCAATTAATCCAACGAATAGAAATGAGCTTGAAAAACAATCTTTTGCTTTAACTCATAATATTTTTACCGTTGATGGAAACTGTTTAAAGAATGATAAAAATGATTGGTTAAATAGAATTGGACAATTAGATAAACCCGATAAGCAAGCAATAGAAGAGCGTTTAAAATATTTTTCTGATATTCAACAAAATCCTAAAGATGATTGGTTTATTAAAAATACATCTTTGGAGATTTTAAGAGAAGTATTTGATAACTTAGCGGTAGATAATCAATATTCAGCTTTGGTTGATTTTATTGATGATGTTGAGTTTTGATTTGAATATAGCGTTTATCAAAGTATAGTTTGACCTCACCCCCAACCCCTCTCCGCTATCTTGGAGAGGGGAGATAAGTTTTGAGGTATACCTCAATAGACTAGGAAATGCTATTGACGATTAAGCATTAAAATAAAAAGTATAATAACTAAACTCTGGAGATTAACTTTTGACCAACCTTTATCAAGGTAAAGACCCCCGGAAAATTGGGACTTATAGCGTAGCTGAAGCGGTACACCATTTGCGCGTACCCTATTCTACCGTGCGTTCTTGGGTTTTCGGCGCTCGTTACAAAACTAAAGCTGGTTCAAAACGTTTTCAGCCAGTTATTACGATTCCAGAACCCCGTGAAAGATTATTATCTTTTACTAATTTAATAGAATTACACGTTCTTAATGCAATTAGACGCTATCACAAATTACCTTTAGAAAAGATAAGACAAGGGGTTTCATATCTTCAAAACCAAACCGGAATGCAGCATCCTCTTGCTAATAAAAAACTTTATACTGATGGAATCGATTTATTTATTGAGCATTTAAGCTATTTGGTCAATGCTTCTCAAAGCGGACAATTAGTGATTCCTGAAACTATTGAAATTTATTTAGAACGAATTGAATGGGATGAAAATAATTTACCAACTATACTTTATCCTTTTACAAGAACTAGCGAAGCCGCAACACCAAAATTAATTGTAATAAATCCCTTAGTATCTTTTGGACAACCTGTTCTAGAAGGAGCGGGAGTACCGACAAGTATTTTAGCAGGAAGATATGGTGCTGGTGAATCAATTGATGATTTAGCCGAAGATTATCAATGCAATCGCTTGAAAGTTGAAGAAGCTATTCGTTATGAATTAGCATTGGCTGCATGAGTGAAGATGTTGAAAATAATTATAGAGGAATGTGGGTAATACGGTCTTGAAATTCTTCTAATTCGTTTACTTGAGAAATAAAAATTAAATCGTCAATAATTTGTCCGATAGTTGCTTTCCGACGGAACACAAAAATACCAGGAATATGATGATTTTGCGCGATATGTTCTGCTAAATGAATTGGCATAGAAGCACGATTATTAGTGACAAGAATAAAACTATTTAACTCACACCATATCAAAATTTCGGGGTCTAAAGTTCCTTTTGACGGAGTAGCAGGTTCTCCAATCATCAAAACATTTAAATCTGGTTGATAACGTAATAATTGCTCTTTATAAAAAGGAGGTAAGTTTTCATCTATTAAATACTGAATTGTCATGAAGCCATACCCCTTTGTGCAGCTTTCATTTGACGCAATCTCGAAATATATTGGGGTGGATTCTCATCCTGATGTTTTGCAGATTCTTGACAGTATTTTAACCAGTCTGCCATATATTGAGTTACTGATTCTTGGTTCTGTAAATAATAAAGAATAGTGGCGTAAATTTGTTCTAGGGTAAGATTTGGATAACTTTCGGCGATTGCTTCTGGAGAATGACGATGATAAATGTACTCATCTAAAATGGTTTCTATACCGATACGAGAACCTTTAATACGAATATCGTTGGAAGCAAGAAAGTTAAAGTAGTCTGAGAGTTGCATTGGCTTTATCCGATTGATTGGTCTCTATGTTTGGTAAAAAATCACAATTTTGAAGCTGACAATCTAATTTTAATTTATTTTAGCAAAATAAAAATTACCATAATTATTATACTCAAAATTTTAAGAAATAATAGTTAGATAAGAGCATGGAAGAAAAAGCTTTATTTAATAAGTTAAAAAACAAATCATTATTTGAGAAAGCCTTTGTATATGCTATTTACGATAGAATTAATAATGATGATTTTTGTAATTTTTTTGAAATAAATTTTTATAGAAATCGCAAATCAGAATTATATCAAGAAATTACTGATATACTTGATGATTTTACATGCTTTCAACATTCAGTTTGCTTTGCTTACTATAGACCAAAAGATAACTTGTGTTTTAGAAGGTGTGTTTATATTCCATTTAAAGAATTAGTAATACGATATATGATTCTAGTTATAATTGTTGAACTGACAGAACATACACTTTCAAAACAATGCTTTTCCTATAGAGTTGCGTCTAAAAAATATTCTGATAAAAATTTATTTGAGCATAAAAAATAATACAACCCCCGTCAACAAAGGGTTTAAATTAGACTTTTAGCGTCGCTTATAACTCAAAATTTAGCGGAACAGTAAAGCAGAAAATTTAATCTCAACAACCCTCAATCTCACATGGTGCGTTACGGCAATAAATACATAGTAGACTTGATTCAACACATCAGAAGCCATAACACACCCTACAAAAATGCATCCGTTGCAAAAATCAAAAATATAAAATAAAAATAAGCCGATGACGAGAGTTGAACTCGTGACCTCACCCTTACCAAGGGTGTGCTCTACCACTGAGCTACATCGGCGAAAAAGCCTTTGTTCTAGATTTCGGATTTAATTTCTAAAACTCAATCCAAAATCTAGAAGTGAAAGTGGGCCGAGCTGGATTCGAACCAGCGTAGGCTAAGCCAGCGGATTTACAGTCCGCCTCCATTAACCACTCGGACACCGACCCATGTCGTTCACGATTACTAATAGTATCACAAGGTTTGGGAAATACCAATGTTTTTTCGATAATTTCCTGAAAGCTAGGCAAGGAGGGGAATTGGGGATTGGGAATGGGGGATTGGGTAAGAGTTATGAAATCATTTGTAGTGTCCGCTATCTTGTTCCCTAATAGTTTATCAATCCCCAATTACCAATGCCCAATGCCCGATGCCCAATTCCCAATCCCTAACTGAGCAATTCCCCAGTTTCTTGCAACGAATGCAGTCTCTTATAAATTCCTTGCTCTTGCAAAAGTTCTTCGTGACTACCGATTTCGACTATCCTACCGTTGTCTAAAACGACGATTTTATCGGCTTCTCTAACGGTACTCAATCGGTGAGCGATAACTATAGTAGTACGGGTTCCTTGGATTGAACTCATTGCTAATTGAATTGAGCGCTCGGATTCGTAGTCTAAGCTCGATGTTGCTTCATCAAATACCAATACGTCGGGATTGACTAACAATGCTCTTGCGATTCCAACTCGCTGTCTTTGCCCTCCGGATAATCTAACTCCGCGTTCCCCAACTACGGTATAGTAACCTTCGGGTAGTAAACCAATTACTTCGTCAAGTTTGGCAATCCTACAAGCTTCTTCAACTTCAGCAAAACTTACTTTTTCGTTCCCGTAGGTCAAGTTATCTAAAACCGTACCGTTGAAAATATCTACTTCTTGATGAACTATTGCCAATCTTCTGCGATACTGACCTACGTCTAAACTACGAATGTCTTCTCCATCAATGAGTATTTTCCCTTCCTGCGGTTCAAAATAACGAAATAGTAGTTTTACTAATGTCGATTTACCAGAACCGCTACGACCAACTAATGCTACTGTTTGATATGGTTCGATTAGTAGATTAATATCGTGTAAAATCCGGCGATTTTCTTCGTAACCGAAACTTAGATGGGAAAATTCAACTTTACCGGTAAATTCATAAGCTTTATCAGGTTTTCGCGCTTCCAAAAGTCCTTCGGAATCAACCCCCGATGGTTCTTGAAGAAATTCATGGAACCTTAACATCGAACTGTAACGACGAGCGAATATTTCTGCAAGGATGCTGATTGGTTCTAGTTCTGCATATGCCATACTCGATAAGGTCAAGGTGGTGACAAAGTTACCCAAGGTAATTCGACCTTCGATGGTTGCAGCTAAGGTTAAACCAAGCACCATAAATACACAAAATTGAATGACGCTTTTTTGCCAGGTATTTAGTTTGACGTAACCTTTATGGATACGATGTATGACTACTTCTTGCTCGCGTTTAAGTCGCTGTTTTTGACGCTTTAATTCTTTGGCTTCTGTTGCAAATGCTTTAACTGTTTTGATATTACTAACTATTTCTGATGTTCTACTTTCTGTATTTTCGGAATATTTATCTAAGCGACTTTCGTATCTAACTAGCTTCTGTAAATTCTTCAAAGTAAAGCTTAAAATAATTACAAAAGAAATTAAAAATAATCCTGCAATTCGCCAATCTACAAAACAAATAAAGACAAAAATACCCAAAACTCTAAACAGTTTAGGAAACAATTGTCCGGTGATTTCTGGATATGTCCAAGTATGATTAGAAATTCCTTTTGCGACTCTCGATGCTATTCTCCCCGGGTTGTTTTCATCGTAAAATTCTAGCGGTAAAGTCAGAATCTTTTCTACTGCTTTCTGACTTTGGTTTTTTCTAGCTTTTAAAGCAATTTCCCAATGAAACCAACCGCTCAACCAAGGCTGTGTCGGCGCTCTTAATACTGTAACTACAAAAATTAAACCCAGTAAAAACAATAAAGATAAATTATTATTTGCTGGATAATTTGTAATATCGGAAATTGCAGTAATTATACTCTTTAAAAACCTGTCTAACGGTTGATTGGAAAGCAGGTTTAATATTTGTCCAATCGCATAAGGTACTACTAAATCTAAAATCTCATAAACGCTGGATGCTGCAATACTTAATATGCTCAGCTTCCAGTAGGGACGAAAATAACCAACGATATCTTTAATGTTTGCCATGACGCACGCTGAGTTTTTTGTGCAATATCGCCTTCAAAAACTTTATACTACATTTGTATTACATAATGGTCAATAGTCAAACAACTAAATCATCCTTTTGATAGATAAAGTAATATCGAAAGGATTAATGAAGCGTTATTCAAGGTATTTTTTTTCTTAGCAAAATCGTGAAAAATATCGGATAATCTGGCTAAAGGGAAAATTTAATTTGCTCTGTGATTACTATCTATAGCAATACTGCTATTTGTTACTTGTTACTTACTACTTATTCATAATGAATTTCTTAACCCGAACAGAGGTTAATTAGCAAACCTAGAAGTCTGAAAACTCAAAAACCCGGTTTTTAAAAAAACCGGGTTTCTTAGTTCTTCAAATTTTTACCATTCATGTCGAATTGCTATATTTCTGTTAAAAGTCATCTCCAGAGTTCAAATTATTAAGCCAAAATTCTATGATTTAACTTTCTTCGCTTTTCTTCGAGAAATGAAATAAATACCAGCTACAGATAAAACCAATGGAAAACCTGGTTCGGGAACTTCTTTTTTAGAAAAAGCAACTTTATCAATTTTACCGAAAATAGCAGCTGTAGTTTTTTCTCCTTCGAGTACCCGAAATTCGCTCACTTGAGTTTTACCATTATCTTGACTGAACCCAGCTAAAGATAAAGTATATGCATTACCATCATGCATAAAAGTATGTTTAGTGTCTTTCTCCTTGACTACTAAAAAATCTGCGTTTAACTCTGGATTATCGGAAAGATTAGGAGTATTTTCCAAATCGAATTGGTATTCAAATATTTGCTCAGCTTCAGTCAATTCATTAAATGATAAATTGAGCTTTAAAGGAACAGAATCTACACTTGTTCCTAAAAGTACCGTACCGTTACGATAAGTCAAATCACCTATCTTAAATAACGACCCTGCATCAGCAGAAAAAGAATTTCCTTCAAATACAAGTTGGTTAGCAGAAGCACCTTTGAAAAGAGTTGGGTCTCCCCAAGTAAACACATCTTCTTCTACTCCCTTGTACATAGGGTTGTTATTTATAGTTCCGGGAGTTGGTTTTAGCCAGCTACCACTAACGTTACCCGAAAAAGTAGCTGCTTCTGCTTTACTAGAAAAACTAATTACACTCAAAGCAGCAAAGGGGAATACAATTTTATAGAAAAGCGAACTTAATTTCATATATAGGCTCCGAATCCTAGTAAAGGAGCATTTAACATACAAGCAACCAGTCTACATTAGTAAAAACACGTACATTTTGCCAATATTTAGCGCATTTTTCATAGAAACTTCATACACATTATAAAAATATTGTAAATATTGTTGATTATGGAACTTTTTCAATAAGAATTTTTACTTATACAGGTAATATTAAGACTTCTTCTAAAATACGAATACTGGATATGCATTAATGTAACTATTAATACTATATTATCTTAGAAATAAGAATTAATGCTTATGTATTTACACTTAATGAGTGTATTCGATATTTAAAGTCTTTGTCAAGTTTGCTTCTTAATTATCAATAAGTAACGAGTAGAGGATTAGGGATTAGAAATAAGAACTGAGGGGTAGTTAGTAGAGAGCAAGATGCTGTAAATACCGAAATAAATTGCGAAAATATAGGTATAAAAAAGCGTGCTAGCGGATTTACCGTAACACACGTAACATAGATAAAAAATTTAAACTAGAGTTTTGGACTTTAAAAATTTAATGGTAATAGGTTTATCAATTCAAAGTAGGTATAGCGCTACGCGAAGGTCAAAGTTTTATGAGTTATAGGTTTCAAGCTTTATTAATGCCATTAGCACTATGAGGTGGTGCTGTACTTTTGAAGTGAAAGAGAAATAATGTTTAATCAATTTTTTCTCTTAACCTATTACCTATTATCTCATCACCTAGGGTGCAAGAGCATTACCACGAATCAAGCTACCAATAGTTTTAGCTGTGATTTTCATTTGGGTAATGGGGTTTGCAGGGACAACTGTTTTATATAGGTAGCTGTCGAAAGTTAAACGCTGTACGTCTAAATCTCCACACATTTCTACGAATGCTTCGCGGGTAGCGTCAGAACGATAGAATACGTTCTGTAAGATATCGAGTACTTTATAGGTAAGACCGTATTTCTTGTCCCAGCGTTTGAGATAAACTTTTAAATCTGCTTCGGTGGGAATAGATTGTCCGTTGTTGGAAAGTTCGACAATTGTTTCAGCACACATCCGTCCGGATTTTGCTGCAAAATAAATTCCTTCTCCGGAAGATTTGGTAACGTAACCAGCTGCATCACCTACTAATGCAATTCGTCCAACAACCCGACGGGGACGAGGATGTTCGGGGATGGGATGCGCTTCTACTTTGATGATGCTACCACCATCGAGCTTTCTGGCTGCACGAGCGCGGATACCTGCTTGCAACTGCTTGATACTAGCTTTATTAACCTGCATCGTACCAGTACCAACTGCTACGTGGTCATATTTAGGGAATACCCAAGCGTAGAAATCGGTTGAAACGTCGTTACCGACATACATTTCCGCTAAGTCGTTATAGTATGCCATTTTGTCTTCTGGAAGACGGATGCGTTCTTGAAAAGCAATTGCATAGTTATAATCCCCAGCATCCATTTCTTTGGCAATACGGGAGTTTGCTCCGTCAGCACCAATAATTAAATCCACCTTCAAGGTTTTGGCAATTCCTTGCGCTCCACCCTCTGTATGGTCAACGTAATGGATAGTATAGGGGTCTGTCTTTGCAGCGGGAAAATTTAGTTTATGAACGGTAGCATTAATTAAATGAGCGCCTAATTTAGCTGCTCGATTTCGCATGAAGCCATCTAAAACTTCACGACGACACATTCCAATATATTCTTCTTTTTTAATTAAATTGATATCAACCTCGCGATTAGAGGGAGAAATCATCTTCATTTTTCGTACTTGACGGTCGATGATATCTGCCGGAAGGTCGAACTCATCAACCATACAAAGCGGAATAGCACCACCGCAAGGTTTGGCATTATCTAATTTACGCTCAAATAAATAGGTCTCAATCCCTGCCTTCGCTAAAGTTTCAGCAGCAGATGAACCCGCAGGACCCGAGCCTACAACAGCAACCCGAAGTGTCGGCATGTTTTCTCCCATACTTGACATTACCTCGAAGCATCGTATCACGGACAAATGAGCGATTTTTCGCTTTACCCCCAGGATTTAATTGAATTGCAACATTCCTTAATTTTTCTACACTTTTTAAATAAAATAGGGCATGGGGATTGGGAATTGGGGATTGGTAATTGGTAATTGGTAATTGGTAATTAGGAGCTTATTACTCCTAACTTTACTATGCCCAATGCCCTATTCCCTAATCCCTCTTCCGAAACATCATTGACATCTCTGTTCGATAGCTCAGCCAATACCCAAAAAACGCATAGAACATAAATTTATAGGAAGTAAGAGCTTTTCCTAAGTCAATAGGTTCGTGAATTGTGTCTAATGAACCATCAAATAAACGCTGATATTGATTCCAAGCACGGGTATTTACTCCCATCCAAGGTGTATCGTGATAAGCTCTGTCAAAGAAATCTACGGCTGACCAATTTTGACAGTTTCCTAAATATTCCAACACCTCGGGAGTGTAAATATGGAAATGATACGGAACGTGAACGGAATTATAAAAATCGGAAATACTCGGTTTGCTTAAATCTACATTGGCTGCGTTGGGTGTTCCAATTAAAATATAACCACCCGGCGCAAGTAATATATCTAATTGGGATAATAATTCTCTTGGGTCTTCAACATGTTCGATTACATCTTGGAGCAATATGTAATCAAACGGTGCTTGTTGGAAAATATCATGATTGCCGAATCCATCTTTTGAAGCGTAAGGGTCGTAACCGTAACTTTTTGCGAAGCCTTTTTCTTGTAGGTATTTTACAAATATACCGTTAGCACACCCATAATCAAGTATGGATTTATTTTTGGAAAATCCGTGCTTAATCAACTGTTTAGATAATGTGGAATAACAAAGACGCATTGCCCATGTTAACTCTGAATCGGCAATTGGATACTGTGCGTAATATGGTGCAATATCAACAATATCTAAACTATGAATAGTTTGGCATTTAGGACACCGCCAAACTTTAAATATTTCTTCTTTAAAAGCTCTTACATTACATTGAAATTTTTTTAAAATAGATTCATTATTCTCATCAATTTGATAATCGCATATTACGCATATATTCCTCTTATTATGTATTTTTTTTTGATATTGTTCGACAGAAACAAAATTTTCTTTATAGGTTGGATAGCAATTTTCAGCCATTAATTATATTAAGTAACTACTTCACAAATAATATCAAATGAATTAGCGAAAATAACGCAATAAATAATGAATTATTAATGAAATTAATTAGCTATTACAGATAATACTATTTCCTTGATAAATAATGTTTATTTCATACAAAAATAGAGGTGATAAATCTAATATCTTTTATTAGGCATTTGTAATTAGTAATATTTAATGTTAGCTGTAATAGATAAAACTGCTCCTAACCGATATTTATGGAATTTATTAGAGAATTAGCGTCAAGTCGAAACTCTGGTCAGCTAAACTTAATCACCATTTGTCCTACTATCGATGTTTTGTATATTATCTGCCAATAGATTCCTGTGTGATTTCTAATACTGTGCCAAAGTTATCCTGGCGAAGCTGTAGATAGGTTGAAGAATAAAATGCAATTTTACCAAGAGCTTGGAGGCATTTGAACTCTAAAATGAGCAAGATGAATGTTACTATTGGGGCAATAGGGCTGGTGGATTAAGCATTTTCAATGTTAGAATCGGTATTTTTGTAATGCATCCGTCTATTATTTGTAAATAGACACAGGTAAAATAGTTATTCCTTGTATAGACTTGCATGGAATACAGTTTTGCTTTTTTACACTATTTTAAACATATGCTCAACTATTACCTATAACCAAGTAGGCTGATAAAATTATTAGTTTATTAACTTATTCGCTTAAACTTAAAATGCTTTGAGGATTGTATAACTTAGTTGTAATATTTAGTCATAATTTATCTAACTTGCGGCAGTAATAAGTTTTGTAAAAGTTTTATAAAATTGTTATTTATTGTCAAAAATATTAGGTAGATAATCACTTATTTAAACCAGGAATATAATAGTAGAAACCTTTGTGGTGGAGATTTGAAAGCTGTGCGTGATGATTTAAAAGGCTTGGCAATTAATCCAAAAGAACTGCGAAAGTTAACAAATTTGCCTATTAACGAAGAATTAATTATTATTATTAATCCGCTAAAATTATTGATGCGGCAATTTATTCAAAAAGTTAAAGGTCCTGAAGGCGCAACTGCCATTTTTATTGGATTAGCTGCAATACTCAGTAGTTATATAGTATTTGATTTAGTTATCAAAATGTTTGCTAACTGGGTGCAACTTCCGTCTTGGTTGCTATTTCTGACAATATGCTTTATTGGTGGTGGTGTTACCCAGTCACTGTTATATTTTACTTGGAAAAAACGGAATATAATTGTTGAAGAGAATCTTACACATTCTTTAAATACTCTTTTGCACGAAGTAGATAGGTTTAATGCTGTTGTCAGGGCAATAGATATCAATGATAAAATTGAAGCTGCTGGTAATGTAAATGTCGGGATCAAGGAAAGAAGGCGAGTTATTGAAGCTCTGCAATATACTAAGGCTGATTTAGTTCGCGCTTTGAAAACTGAAAGAATTTTGAGAGAAAACAAGAAGTTTATTGTCAATAATTCTGAATTACTCGCGAATAACTTGGCAATGTTAACTCAGATGCAAGTTACCGAACAAGCTTCAGAACATGGTCGGTTGCTTAATGAAGCATTAGAGATTGCCATGGACGTACAGCAGGAAATGAAAAGATTGCAGAGTCAGCAGTAACAGTTATCAGTTAACAGTTATCAGTTATCAATTAATTTTTCTTTTGCTATTAGTTTTTGATTCTATGAGTAAGTTTGATAATTCAAACTAGTACAGCTTTGTTGGAAATCTAGCAATCATTGCCAACTGTTGAAATCCATGCCCTGTAATACTCATTATTTCTTACTTATTACTTATTACTTATTCCTCAAAACGACTATCTAATTAGTCTTCTGCTATGGGAGCATAAGCTATTTTATCTTCTGTAAGAGTTTGTAATCCATATAATCACAACACCAGCAAACGGTCTACCATAAGGAAATATCCTCGTCGCACTTTGCGCTTTTTAAGCATGAACTGGAAACAAATCGCTGGTAGCTGGGTAGTTGTTCCCCAGCGCCCTATTGGTATAATTCATTTTTTGGGTGGTGCATTTGTCGCTACTGCACCTAATGTCACCTATCGTTTATTACTCGAATATCTTGCAGAGAAAGGGTTTGTGGTTGTTGCAACCCCATTTGTGAATACTTTAGATCACAATCTCATTGCAAAAGAAGCTTTGCTGAATTTTGAACGGGTATTAGTACGCTTGGAAGACAGAGAACCAGCTTTTAAAGGGTATCTTCCTATATACGGGTTGGGTCACAGCATGGGATGCAAGCTGCATTTACTGATAGGTTGTGTAGAGGGAGTCAAACGGGCTGGAAATATTCTCATATCATTTAATAATTACGCTGCAAAAGATGCAATTCCTTTAGTTGAACAACTTAACAGAGCAGTGAATGTTGAGTTTACTCCGTCACCTGTTGAGACTTATAACCTGGTGAATGAAAACTACGGTGTTCGTCGTAATTTATTAATTAAATTTGATAACGATACTCTTGACCAATCTTCCGATTTAACCAAATTGTTACAAAACCGCTTCAAAGATATGGTAACAACACAGACTTTTAGGGGAAATCATCTTACACCTCTAGGTCAAGATGTTAAATGGCAACCGGGTCAAGAATTTAATCCCTTAGATGCTTTGGGACAATGGTTCAAGCAAGAAATATATCGGGATTTAAATCAGCTAAAACGTAGCTTGGTATTATGGCTAAATCCCCTATCGCCACTATAATCGGAAGATGGTGTGTATAGATTTTGCTAGAAAAGGGGTTTGCTCTAGTAAGAGTAATTTTCTGGTCAATGGGGGTCATAAATAATAGAACTAATTCAATTTTCTATTTTATTTTTTATTTTTTATTATTAAGCGGCTATTTTCTATGTTCCAAATACTAGTAATTGATGATGACCCAGCCGTTCAAATTTTATTAAAAAGAATGCTGGAAAAGCAGGGTTATGATGTAGTTGCGGTTAGCAACGGTGAAAATGGGATAGCACAGGCTATAGTATCTCATCCTGCGCTAATTATTTGTGATTGGATGATGCCGGGATTAAGTGGACTTGATGTTTGTCGTTATATCAAGAAAGACCCCAATTTATCCACTACATTTTTTATTCTTCTCACATCTTTAGATTCTGTAGCCGACCGTGTAAAGGGATTGGACGCTGGTGCTGATGATTTTATCACCAAACCTATAGAACAAAACGAAATGCAAGCAAGGGTCAGAGCTGGTTTACGCTTGCATCAAATGAGTCAGGATTTGAAAGCTCAGAAGCAAATTTTGGAGGCAGAATTATCAGAGGCTGCGGATTACGTCCGTTCTCTTTTACCGATGCCAATGTTACATCCGTTCAATATCAATTACACGTTTATTCCTTCACAGCAGCTTGGTGGTGATTGTTTTGATTATTACTGGTTAGACCCAGATTATCTCGCGATTTATCTGCTTGATACCGCAGGACATGGACTAAAAGCTACCTTACCCTCTATTTCCGTATTAAATTTACTGCGCTCCCGTGCGCTGAAGGATTTAAATTATTATCAGCCCAAAGAAGTACTTAATGCATTAAACAGTACTTTTCAAATGAGTTATCAGAATGATAAATATTTCACTATTTGGTATGGAGTTTACAATCAAATTAAGCGAGAGCTAGTTTATTCTAGTGCGGGTCATCCACCTGCTATTTTATTGGATGGTAGCAATGATATCCAATTATTAAAAACCCCTGGAATGCCAATTGGTATGTTTCCAGAGGTTAAATATACTAATGGTTTTTGCAAAATTGAGAAAGATAGCACCCTATATATTTTTAGTGATGGTGCTTATGAAATAAATTTATCTGATGGTCAACTAATGGGACTTGAAAATTTCATTCAAAGGGTTAAGCGTTTGTATCATGTTTCTAGCAATCCTTTGGAAAATATTCTGAACTGTCTTGTTGACTTGAATTCAAAAAATACCTTTGATGATGATTTATCTATACTCCAAATTGGCTTTAATTAAGAAATTTGGGAAAGTACAGCTTTGTTAAATTCATCTTGACTGGAGAAAATTTCAAAAACTTTATCCATTCCGGTAAGTTCAAATAATATTTTTACTTGCTCGTTAATAGAACAAAGAACCAGTTTGGTATCTGATGCTCTTAAGGTTTTAAATGCTAATACTAAAGCACCTAAACCGGAACTATCCATAAAAGTAATATTCTTTAAATCTACCAGCACCATTTTTGGTTTGCTATCTAGTGTTTTAATAACTTCTTCCCTAAAATCTTGGGAACTAGTTGCATCTAGAACACCATTGGGCTGAACAACTTTAATATGCTCTGTCATAATTTCTCAGTATTTGTACTACAAAAAAACATCTATTATTTTAATCCACATTAATCATAATTCATTTAATGACAACTTGCCAGCGCATAGTTTCTAGAGGAGACACCTATCAATTTAAACATTAAGGTAATCGGTCTAATTACTATGTAGGATTTTGGTGTTGATGAAGCGGAATTGTAATTATAAATTCACTTCCTTCTCCAAATTGAGAAATATATTCTATTAAACCACCATGTTTTTCGGTAATAATTTGGTAGCTTATTGAAAGACCCATCCCAGTACCTTTACTTACAGATTTCGTTGTAAAAAATGGGTCGAATAATTTTCCTTTTATATCTTCAGGTATCCCCATTCCATTATCAGCTATATGAATTTTTACCTTGTCTAATTCTGCAAGTTGGGTACAAATTTGAATTTGAGGATTGCTCGAATTTTTATTTTCAAGCTCTATAGACTCTTCCAATGCATCCAAAGCATTAGCTAAGATATTCATAAACACCTGATTGAGTTGTCCTGGATAACACTCTACTTCCGGTAAATTCCCGTAGTCTTTAATAATCTCAATGTTTGGACATTCGGAATTAGCTTTAATACGATTTTCTAAAATCATTAAAGTACTATCTATCCCTTCATGGATATCTACCTTTTTCATTTCGGCTTCATCCATGCGAGAAAAAGTACGCAAAGATGCTACAATTTCTCGAATACGTTGCGCTCCAATTTTCATTGAATCGAGCAGTTTGGGTAAATCTGCTAATAGAAATTCTAAATCGAATTCTTCAATCAATTCTTCTATTTGCGATACTGGTTTGGGGTAATGTTGTTGATAAAGCCTAACCAGTTTTAGTAAGTCTTGAGTGTAATTATCTGCATAATTAATATTACCGTAAATAAAGTTGACAGGATTATTTATTTCGTGAGCTACTCCTGCAACTAAATTACCCAACGAAGACATTTTTTCGCTTTGTACCAACTGCATTTGAGCGCTTTGCAGTTCGTTCATAGCAGCTTCTAGCTCCTGGGTTTGCTGCTTTAAATATATCTCAGCTTGTTTGCGGTCGCTGATATTAGATGATGTCCCTATAATTCGATAAATCTTACCTTCTGGATTTCTTAAAGGATTAAGTGTAGTCAACCAACAATTTTCTTGACCTTGAAATACCAAATTTTCTTCGTAACTTACAGATATACCTGCTTCTATGCATCTGATATACTGTTGACGGATTTTTGCACCTTGGATATCGCCAAATACTTCTTCTGGAAATTTACTAACTGCTTCTACTGCATTTATACCTGTAGCTTTTTCGGTTGCATAATTCCAATCAGCATAAACAAAATCGCCATTATCTAAAACATTAACAACAAAAATTAGCTGCTCGACTCCTTGATAAATACTGCGAAGAAACTGCTCCTGTTGTTGTAGGGTCGCGTTTGCTAGTTCTCGTTCGGTTATATCTCGTACTAAAGAAGCAACACCAATTACTTCACTATTTACAGCAACCAAAGGATTGTTATACCACTCACAAATAATGGTTTTACCATCTTTAGTAATATTTTCGGTAACGATTCGCGTTCCACCTTTCTGGGATAATAATGCAGTCTTTAAATGATGAATCTGCTCGGATGCGGTTTGAGGAACGATAAACTCAAAATAATTATCAATCGCTTCGTCTTTGGTATATCCAAAAATACTTTTTGCTGCTTTATTCCATTCTTTAACTTGGAAATTTGTATCCCATTCAACCACAGCTAAAGGTGTTTGTTCAATCAATAGCTCTAATCTTTGACGAGAAGCTAAAAGCTCCGATTGTACGGATTGACGTTCGCTGATTTCTTTTTGTAGAGTTCGATTGCTTTGCATCAACTGCTGAGTTCGTTCTTCTACACGTTTTTCTAAATCTGCATAAGCCCTTTTTAGCGCTCTTTCTGCTTGTTTTAAAGGAGTTACATCCATCACCACACCATCCCAAACAATCGAACCATCTTTCTGCTTTTGCGGACGGGATGCAGCTTGTATCCATTTTGTTTTACCAGAAGTTAAGATAATTCTTCCTTCCCATTGCCAAGCTTCCAAGCTTCTAGCAGAATTAGCGATTGATTTTTCAAAATTCTCACGCTCATCCCGATGAACGCAGGAAATGAATAAACTAGCATCAACTGTCATCTGTTCTGGTGAAAGTTCATAGATTTCAAAACAGCCGGTACTAATATAAGGAAAGCTAAATTTACCGTCAGCCCCAAGCTTAAATTGGTAAATCATACCGGGGACATTTGCAGATAAACTCTGCAATCTTTCCTCGCTCAATCTAAACTGATTTTCTATTGCTTCACGGTTTTTAATTTCTTGTTGTAAATGGGTAACTACCGATGTTAGCTCCGCAGTTCGCTGATGTACTCTAATTTCTAATTCTTCGTATAACTTCTGTAAAGTAACTTCAATTTCTTTACGGTCAGTAATATCTTGTAAAGTGCCTAAAATATTAGAAACATTTCCTTGAGCATCGCAAATCGGAATTGTATTGACTTCCAACCAGCATTGTTTACCATCAGCTTGGGGTTGTGGTTTAACAATACTTTCTGGCATTTTAGATTTAATTGCATTGTTATCATTAAGGCGAAACCAATTAGCTTCCTCTTCTTTCCAGGGTAAATCAAAATCAGTTTTTCCCTTAATCAATTTTGGTTCTCCTACTCCTGCAATTTCAGCAAAAAAGCTATTACAACCTTGATATACAGAATTAGAGTCTTTCCAAAAAATTGCTTGGGGAATATTATTTAAAACTTGTTCTAATAAACCTTTAGACTCACGCAATCGTGCTTCTACCTGAAAATGCTGATTAATTTGCTGTGTTAATTCTCGAATAGTATTAATCAGAAATAAACTACCAAATTCATCTTTAAATACACATTTCTTGATAGAAATATAATGCTTTTGACCTAGTGAATCTGTAATGCATTCATCCGATTCATTTTGTTTAGAGGTAGTAAAAATAAATTCATCTTGTTCCCAAGATGCATCAGCAATTTCATTATCGAATAAATCAAAATCTGATTTACCAATTATTTCTTCTCTACTGCGTCCGATAAAATTACAATATGCATCATTAACCAGCACCCAGCAATGTTGACGGTCTTTGACAAAAATAGGGTCAGAAGTACCGTTAATTACCATGAGTAAAAAATCAGCAGAAAAATTAACTCCAGAATCCACCTGCAAATCATCTTGGACTGCTACTTCCCTTGGTCGGGACGATTCATTTTTGTTCTTGTCTTTATTCATCCCCATTCATTCCCAAAATGCTTTTTCCGTAAAGGTTTTAGCTGAGTCAGATGCCTTCCTTGATTCAATGCATCACTCATAAAAGTTCGCCACCCCATATGCATTTAATTAGTATTCCCGGAATTTGTTCTGCTTCAACATAAAATACTGAAAATTTTGTTTGGAGGGAATAGGGAGTAGGGAACAGTTATCAGTGAACAGTAACAGTGAACAGTTTTAAACTTATTATTAACTCATTACTCCTGACTCACTACTCATTACTCCTAACTCCTTAAACCGGACTGACTTTAGCTCGATACAATAATTTATCTCCTTGACGGTAGCCGGTATAACGGATTTTGACTTTTTCCTTCGGTTGTAAATTCCCTTCGATTAACTGATGAATTTCGGGTTCGTAGGGTAATTCCGTACCTACTTCACCAATTGCTTCTATCCCCCATTCTTGCAAAAGTCTGGTAATTGGCTTTTCTATCAACGGAATAATATTAGCTGCTGGTAACTGACGATTTTCTCTCGCTTTTTGTGCTGCTGTAGGAAATTGAATTAGTAGTGATTCGAGAATTTGTAAACTTGATTGCTGAAACTGAGAAAGCAATAATTGTTTTTGATTTTTTAATTGCTTTTGTAAGCGTTCGTATTCTTGATTTAATTCTGCTACTTCTTGTGATGATGATTGTTGAGTTGAAGTTGATTGTTTAAATTGATTAATTAAAGTTTTTTCAGAAAAATGATTTATTAGCTTGCTCAAATCTATTTTCAAAGCTTGAGATAATTTGAACAAAAATTCTAAACGCATTTGCTCAATTTCCCCTTTTCGCAAACGCTGTATTTGATATTCAGAAACTCCAGCTACTTTACTTAAAGCTTTAAAACTAGAAATATCTTCTCGCTGCATTAATTCCAGCAGCTTTTTAGTAAAATCGACTTTTTTTTCAATTTTTTCACTTATTGATGACATAACTAATAAATAAGGTCAAAGGTCAAAGGTTTAAAATTATAAATCAATTCTCTCATCCAAAATTAACAATTACCAATTACCAATTCCTATCTAACCTAATGTAATATCTAAAAACATCATTATCACAAATCCAAACATTATTCCTATAGTTCCTTCCTTCTCAAAACCTTGACGATGAGATTCGGGAATAATTTCGTCACTGATTATAAACAACATTGCTCCGGCTGCAAATCCCATTGCCCAAGGTAATATGAAGTTGGCTACGCTCACTACACCTATTCCAACCAAACCACCAATCGGTTCTACTAATCCCGTTAGCAGTGAAATTAATAACGCATAAACTGAAGAATATTTCTCCGCGACTAAAGATACCGCTACTACTAAACCTTCCGGAATATTTTGCAAACCAATTCCTAAAGCAACGGGAATTCCATCGCTAATACTGTTATTACCAAAGTTTACTCCTACAGCTAATCCTTCTGGAAAATTATGAATCGTAATCGCTAATATAAATAACCAAACTCGTGATAAATCACTATCGCTACAGTTTTCTTTACCCATGAAAAAATGTTCGTGGGGTAAAAAACGGTGAGCTAGCTGTAAAAATGTCCCACCTAAAACTATTCCCCCTACCATAATTAAAGCGGCGATTGCTTTTGAATAACCTTGCGCTTGTGCTGCTTCGGTTCCCGGTATTATCAATGAAAATGATGTCGCTGCTAACATTACTCCCCCACCAAAGCCCAGCATTATTCCCTGCACTCGTTGGGTTATCTTAATCGGTAAAAATATCGGAAAAGCTCCAATCACCGTAGCAAGTCCAGTGGCTAAACTCGCAATTGCTCCTACAGCAAGGTTATTCATAGTTAATAATTTAATTACAATTTAATTACAAAACTAATCACAAAATTATTTAAATCATATTCGTTATGAATTTGGATTACAATCTGTTTTTTTGTGTTTAGATTTATATGGGATTAATATGGGAATTCAAGCGAGATATGAAAATAGATTTACAGGATGCATTACAAGCACAATTAAATCAATCGCTGCGTTTTACAAGCAGTTTGGGTGTTAATGTCGCGATACATGACGAAAAACACGGATTTTGGTTAGGAAGCGCAGGTTTTACCGATATTGACGCAACAAAAAAACTTGAAAATAATCAATTATTTTATATTTACAGTATTACCAAAACCTTTGTTTCTGTATGTTTATTGCGTTTAGTTGAAAAGGGACTACTAAATTTAGAAGATACAGTTACAAAGTGGCTACCCGGAATATCATTTCCAGATTCTGTTACCTTAAGAAAATTGTTAAATCATACCGCTGGAGTACCGGACTACACGAGTTTAAAAGAGTATTTACCTTCTGTAAGAGAAAAC
>JBCBHT010000034.1:0-41636 GCA_038525335.1 Cyanobacteria bacterium J06621_15
ACACGATTACTATACCATCTCTAACTGGGAATCAGAGGTCACACGATGGGAAAGTAAGTCATCCTACTAGATGACTGAGGATACCTGAGTAAGCCGTATTGGCGCTTTTGATTGAGGAAACTTCATACCGCGCTCGTTTTTCATTACCTTCCCGTTTGTCCAAAGAACGGTAACTATGGGTAAGTTTTTAGAAGCGGTCGTAAAATCCAGAAGCTGCAAGTAACGGAGAAACCAGCAACAACATAACCGTTCCTTCTAACAAATTCCCATCAGCGCGATGATAAATATATCTACGTCGCAAAACATCAAGGTTTACCTTTTCCGTTTCGCTGAGGTTTGGTAATTCCTCGCACCATTCCGAGAAAAACTGCTCATTTTCAATACGAACAAATCCAAAGCGGTTTTCTACAGTGGTAATTGCATCCGTTATGGCTTTTGTCTGAGTCATGAAGGCTTTTCAGTTATCATTCTATTAATTGTGGGTTAATTTTTGCGGCTCTTCTCGACTTTCTGTGAAAAACTAATGTTAATTATGGCTTAAATTCATCATATAGCAAGGGATTAAATAAAATAAATTATATTTGTTCATCTATGGTTCTTAGTAGAAAGTGAGTTGTAATGGCATTTAGCAGTTATAAAAATATTAGTGCGGTTCTGAAAAAGTTTCAAATAAAATACGTGCAAACTAACTTTATGCTGGAAATTAATTTTCCGGTTAAAGACTCATTTAGAGAAGAATTAGATTTATTGTTTACCGATGGAGTTATTGATAATTCAGAAGATGCTATTTGTGAAAACCTGATTTATCCAATTTTAAAAGAAGTTTGGAAACCTTATCGAGATAAATTAACACTTTGGAGTCATCAATCATTAGTTTACGACGAAGACTTATCTGGTGTTCCTGACTATACAGTAGCGCAAAGAAATCCTCTTTCTACAATTATTTTTGATAAACCTTATTTTTTAACAGTTGAAGCTAAGCAAGACAAATTTGAAGAAGGTTGGAGTCAGTGTTTAGCAGAAATGATAGCAGTACAGAGAATAAATGATGAATTAGATAACGATATATTTGGTATTGTGTCTAATGGTAAGATATGGCAATTTGGTAAGTTAAATTCACAAGTTTTTACGAGAAATAAAAATTTGTATGTAATTCAAGATTTAGATAAGTTGTTTGCAGCAGTAAATTATATTTTTCAGCAGTGTGAATTAAAGGTTTGTCGGAATAGCTAACTGACTGAATTTCTTGAGAATTTGTAAAACCATATAAAGCTCTTTCGCAGAAGTAAACGGAGCAAACACCCGTGATAAATCATATTTTGGGGTATCTCCTTGTACTACCTTAATAAATAAAATATCGTCCCCATTTGTCACCATTCCATATACAGGTAAATCGGGCTTAGGATTTGCCATCAAATAAGCCAAAGCTTGCGGTACAGCAGACCAGACCGACAAAGTAGTCTTTTTTGATTCCAATACCATTACCCACAACTTATCTTGTAATATCAACACATCAATCCTTCCCCGCAAAATTTCTTCACCATCATTCACCACCAAATTAACTGATTCTTCAGCCTTGATACGAAATGGTGGGTCGTAAAATCCAGCAAGTGCAAGTAAAGGAGAAACCAGCAACAGCATAACTGTTCCCTCCAACAAATTCCCATCAGCGCGATGATAAATATACCTGCGTCTCAAAACATCAAGATTTTTTTTATCGGTTTCGGTAAGACTTGGTAATTCATCACACCACTCCGAGAAAAACTGCTCATCTTCAATACGAACTAATCCAAAGCGGTTTTCTACATCCGTTAGAGTGGTAATTGCATCCGTGATAGCTTTTGTTTGAGTCATTGGGAATTTACTATTATAAAAATTTAAAAATATTTAAGAAGTTCCAATTAAATCAATTTTCCACAATAAACAAACCGCGTTGAAAACGGCAATGTAGAAAGGTTTGTAGTTGCGCTACTCTACCTATAAACGGAATTTTCTTGTTAGCGTTATCGTTCCGGGGTCGCGTGCAGCTGAGCTTATCCCAGAAAAGATATATTAGCGCAACTACGAACTTTTTTAAGACATTTTATCCTCACTCATGGTTGATATTTGATATATTTGGCGCTATGAGCGGAGCTTTCTCGCAGAGTAAGCGCAACTACGAACGAACCTCTAAATCAACCTCGTCTCAAAAATCTCACGGTCAAATCTTCCCGTTCTACATCTCTTTCGGAATAACGAACCCTATCAATCCTTCTCCCTTTACCTTGATTATCGTACAAGCTAATTACCCCACCACGATTTGATAACATCACCGGACTTAAAGGGTTTATTTTTACTGCTTCTCCTGGTTTTAATATCCGCTGTTCTTCCTTCAAAACTGAATTTAGCTGTAATGGTTCGTGTTTGGTATCTGATAACGTCCAATCTTCTAAATTCACTGGTTTTGAGGAAAGATTAATTAAAGAAACCCATTCCGATGCTCGTTCGTCTCCCGACGGATTTACCATCGCAGCAGCAATAAAAATCGCAGCGTTATCTACAGCAACTGAATCTCTTGTTTCACCTTTGGAAATCATTTCACCAGGTGCGTCAACTTCAATTCGTTCTGGAAATTTTTCGATATGAAGTTCTTCTTGTTTTTCGGGATTTTCGTTGAATAACAAGGGATTTTTTTCGTAAATCTCATCGTCAAATTCCAAACCCGTCAATCTTTCAATTTCAGTAATTGTTACCTGATAGGTTTGAAAATTGAATAATTTATTTCCTTCTTTATCTCGTAGTGCTTCTTCGTCTTGGAACATCAGAAAAGCCCGGACATCAAGCTCGTTATTATCTTTATTCACGAAGCAAACAACTTTGAAAAAAGCCGCAGGAATCAAAGCGGGTTCTCTCCCTGCTGGAGAAATAGTCCGAGGAAAATCTCCGTAAACTGGTCCTGTGAAAACGGTTATTTTTCCGTTGCTATCTAAATCGAGGTCAAATACCCAATTTTCTAGTGCTAACCATTCATCTTGATTGAAGTTTTCATGCTGTAGGGCTGCATTGGGATAATAAAAGGTATCGTCGGAAGCTCGTTTGGCTTCTCTTTCTGTTTTTCCCCAAGCCATACTACCTCGTCTGGCTAAATGTCCTCTATCCCAGGGATTGTTGCGGTAGTAATCGTTATCAAGTTGAAAATCCGCACCGATACGAGTATCAATATCCCAACCTCGTTTCCTTTTGACATTTTTTATCAAATTTTGGTCGATATTTGCACAAGTGACAATTGTTGAACGTCGAGCGCGATTGGTGATGATGGAATAATTAATATAGTTAGCAAAAATATCATCTTCTAACAAAGAACTGCGGAGTACATCACCTGCTAACGATGGAGCAAAGCTTGGTACGGGAAGATTAATCCCATTCCCCAAAAAATCGGGATTGTAGCCTGCCATAATATCATTGGGTAAATTTCACTCACAGTATGAAATATAACCACTAGTTTTTCAACTTTGATAACTAATTATTATTTAAATTTATATCTTCGAGGATTCTGTACTAGATTTCACAATCGCTTTGAAATCAATTTCAAGGCTTATATAATAAACTCTGATTTATCGTACTGAGAGAGATTTTAGTACGTTTTAACGTACTTTGCCTCCTTAGCCTCGGAATCAATTCCGAGGTGGTTTTAAAAATCAAACCGAAGAGCACTTCGGAATTTACGCAGGTCAATTTACGGTAATCCCTGATTTATAAATATCCAATAAAAAAATCTATAATTTTCTTTCAAGAAGCTTTTTTTAAGTAAATAAAAAGTTCAATAAATTCAACTATAACTGTAACCGCCAAGTCGTATCAATATTATTTAAATAATTAACTAAAATAAGTATTTACTCTGAATATATAAAATAATTAATCTACTTAAAACTGTTGTATTTTCTTAGAATTCAGCGTTAAATTCAGCTATAAACATCAAAACGTGATTCTAGCTGCGACGATTAACTAGTAACTGATACTGGTAATTAATTAAAAATTTACGAACAATCAACTACTGACAAACACCCAAGGTGTAGAAGTAAACTAGTAAGATTAATGTTCGTTTTTGTATAAAATCCCTTTATGTCTTTTCAAATAGAACGCGGTTTATTTAAGTATGATTTTATAGATTATCACGCAATCTTATGCGTTCGAGTCGATGCTGAGGCTTCAGAAATTCGCAAACGCTACCTAAAAATTGCCCGTCGGTTGCACCCCGATAGCTGTGCTGCTGCGAGTGGTGAAGAAAAAAAATTAGCTAGTCAACTGCTATCAAAGTTGGTTAACCCAGCTTATGAAAACCTTTATCAAGATAAGAATCGTGCAGAACATACTGCTGTTTTAATTCAAATGGGGAAGCGTTTGGCTCAAGATTCTGCTTCTGTGGAATTAACTACTGATAATGCTAGACAGTTAGCAGGTACTCCGAATTTTGACAGCGCTTATAAGAATGCTATATCTCAAGTAGCTAAGATTCAATATAAAACCTTATCACAAGCTATAGAAGCTATCGCTCAAATTAGCGAATTGAATTTAGTTTATTTGATGCGGAGTGCGGGTAAATCTTTGAAATCATCAGCATCATCTCCCACGATATCTGGGTCTGGTTCTGCTCATTCTCATGGTGTTGCTGGAAATACTTCTGTATCCGCTCCACCTAAGCCCAAAGAAGACCCAGTTTTTGCAGGGTACATGCGTCGCGCTCAAGAGTTGATTGTTAAAAATCAATTGTCTCAAGCTCGGGTTGAATTGCAGGATGCTATCAAAATGAAGCCAAATAGCAATCAGTGTCACAGCATGATTGGAGTGGTTTACATGAAGCAAAATCAAGTCAAGATGGCAAAAATTCACTTTGACCGTGCTTTGCAAATAGACCCTAAAGACCAAACAGCCTTGGAAGGGAAAACTAAAATTGATAAAATTTTAAAGAAAACTGCACCTAGTAGCGGTAAAAAGAGTACTGTAAGTGAGAAAGCGGCAAGTAAATCTTCAAAGTCTGAAAGTGGCGGTTTATTTGGTGGATTGTTCGGTGGGAAGAAAAAATAATGGTGTATCAACCTCCAGCGGGAGCCAGGGATTTATTACCTTTAGATGTTGCTCAAAAGCGCTGGATTGAAGACAGATTAGAACAAGTATTTCAAGGTTGGGGTTATCACAGGATTATTACCTCAACTTTAGAACGTATTGACACTCTAATGGCAAGAGGTGCAATTGACCGTTCGACGGTAATTCAACTGCAAAACATCCAAGATGAAGAATTGGGGTTAAGACCGGAATTGACGGCTTCTATAGCTCGTGCAGCTGTCACCCGTATGGCTGGAACTAATTACCCGCAGCGGCTGTACTATAACGCTAACGTCTTTGGTAGAAATGCAGAATTTAAGCACAATCGTCAGCAAGAATTTTATCAAGCTGGAGTTGAACTGCTTGGTGGTGGTGGTTTAGTAGCAGATGCAGAAGTATTGCTATTAGTAGCCGCTTGTTTGCAATCGCTTCAGCTACAGAATTGGCATCTGGTTGTTGGTGAAGCTGAAATAACTCAATCTTTAATTAAAGCTTTTCCCAACGATTTACAAAGTAAAATCCGCAGCGCCATCGTTAACTTGGATAGAGTAGCTATAGATACTATTAATCTAAGTACGGAACTTCGCGATCGCGCTCGAATAATGTTGGATTTACGGGGGAAAAGTGCCGATGTTTTACAGAAAGTAAATAGTTTAAATTTAGACTCCCAGCAGCAGGAAGCGGTCAACAATCTCCAAGCCTTAGTAGAGTTAATAGAATCTCAGGGTAACTTTTCCTTAATTCTTGACCTCAGCCTAATTCAAAGCTTCGACTACTACACCGGATTTGTATTTGAAGTCATCAGCGACATCGATAATCAAACCCGAGTAATAGGTCGCGGCGGACGTTACGATAAACTCTTAGGACTATATCACCCCCAAGGAAAAGACATACCCGGAACCGGCTTTGCCTTATTTATTGAAGATTTATACCACGTATTATCAAGTTCTGGGCAATTACCGCAGCCAAGACTAGCAAGTGACTGGTTAGTAGTACCCGAAAACAGTAGTGCTAGTGCAGCAGCTTTCGCTTATGCAGAAAAACTCCGCTCTTCAACTCATTTAGTCAAAGTAGAAATGGAATTGAGCGGAAGAGACACTTCTGCGATTCAGGAATATGCAAGCGATAGAGGAATCGCTCAAATTGCTTGGATAAAAGCCGACGGTTCAAAACAAGTTGAAACGGTTAACAGTTAACAGTTATCAGTTATCAGTTATCAGTTGAAGATTTACAATTTACACTGTAGTTAATAATTACTAATTACTGTTCAACCACATTTTTTAAAGGTAACAAAGTTCGTAGCAAGGACTTTAGTCCTAAATCTGAGCGCTAAATCGCTTACTACAAACCTTTATTACCACTCATAACTTATGTGGTTAAGTAATTTTGAACTGATTACTGTTAACTGTTCACTGCTCACTGTTCGCTGAAAAGAGAGGGGAAACATGGCACACACGATTGTTACTGATGTTTGTGAAGGGGTTGCAGATTGCGTGGATGCTTGTCCGGTCGCTTGTATTCATCCCGGACCTGGAAAAAATGTTAAAGGAACCGATTGGTTTTGGATAGATTTTGCAACCTGTATTGACTGCGGAATCTGCATTCAAGTTTGTCCCGTACAAGATGCTATTGTTCCAGAAGAGCAGCCAGAATTGCAGAAAACACCGCAACCGCAGTAGGGAGAGAGAGGGAGTGAGGGAAAGTCTCATATTTCTTACTCATTACTCACTACTTATTACTTGCTACTCATTACCAATCCAAAATCTGTCGAGGATGCGTTTGGGGGGAAGAACATCTACACCCCCAACTTTCCGCAAAATCTAAAATTGATAAATCCCTTCCAGATTGTTTGTCCGGAGGGGATTTGATTTACTTATATATTGATTCGGTGAGAAAAAGTAATTTTGCTTAATTACTCATTCTTTAGATTCTTTAGGTAAGTCGGTGGGTGGAATTTTTTCTGGTGGTGCTTCAGCTTCGGGAGCTAGTTCGGCATCGGGAGCAATTTCTTCGACGGGAGGTATTGTTTTTTCTTCTGCATCAGTATCTCCAGAAGCAGCTTCTACTATTTCTTCAGATGGAGGTTCTGGTGGAATAGCTTCTAGAACAGTTTCAGTTGTAGTTGAAGTATCTGTATTTTCAACAACAGTATCAGATGCATCCGATACTTCTGATTTTTCCTCAACTTTCTCGGTGTCCTCATCAATAGCGTCAGCTAAAGTCTTACCAATGGTTGCCGCAGAAGTATCTTCGGTAGTAGAAGTTGTAGATGGTGGTGTTGCAGTCGGAGTTTGGGGAGCCTGTGATTTTTTACCAGGTAAAATATTGCCTACACCTTTAATTAATCCTCCCACACGTTCTTGCAGCGAAATTTTACTTGTTACTGCTTCAGTACTAGGAATCGGAGTTTGCTGCATTGCGGGAGTAACTTGACGACGCAGGGAGAAAGTTTGCCATCCGAACCAGATTAACAAAGCAACAGCAGCCAATTGACCCAAGAAAAACCATCCACCGATACGCGGTGCAAAAAACCATAACACAAGAGCATAAAACAAGCCTAAACCGCTCCAGTAGAAATCATTTTTACGGTGAACTTCCGGAAAAAAGAAAGCCGCCAAATAAATTGCTAAACTGCCAAAGCCAACTATCAAAGCCAAGATGTGTGTCATAAGAATTTTAGATTTTGGTTTGGATTTTAGATTTTGCGGAAACTTGACGGGGAGATGTTCTTCCCGTCAAAGTTTTCAAGATGGATTGGGGGATGGGAATAGGGGATAGGGCATTGGGCATGGGAAAATATAATGTGGGGTAAGAATTAGGAATTTTAGATTTTTACAACGGATACGTTGCTCCCGGTTTATGTGGGGATTTCAAATTGGTAATAGATGACTCCTGACTCCCATCTCCTTGTCCCCCAATTTCCCCATCCCCAATCCCCAATTCCCCATCCCCAATTCCCGATTAATTTATAGTAAACATTACAATTTAACGAATTTAACAAACAAATGGTTGATTGATATACAAATTAAAAATAATTATGTGTATCCATGGTGCATTTTTACTCTTTAAATAAAGTCTTAATGTCTTCTTTAGAAGCGAATTGAAAATCTCGGACTACCCTAAGAGATAAAAGAAAAGAATTGTAAGAGTAAGCCAGAAAAAATTTATGACACTACAAAGCTTTGGTGTGATTGGATTAGCTGTTATGGGAGAAAACATCGCTCTTAACGTAGAGCGTAATGGTTTCCCTATCGCAGTTTATAATCGTTCGCGTGAGAAAACTGATGCGTTTATGGAAAAACGCGCTCAGGGCAGAAATGTAAAAGCAGCTTATGACTTGAAAGAATTTGTGGGTTTATTGGAACGTCCCCGCAAAATCTTGGTGATGGTAAAAGCTGGTGGACCAGTTGATAAGGTGATTGAACAACTCACACCTTTATTAGATGAAGGTGACATCATTATTGACGGTGGTAACTCACTGTACGAAGACACCGAAAGACGCACCCGCGAATTAGAACCTAAAGGTTTTCGCTTCATTGGTATGGGTGTAAGCGGTGGTGAAGAAGGTGCGCTCAACGGTCCTTCCTTGATGCCTGGAGGTACCGAAAGTTCTTATCAGTATCTCTCTCCCATTCTCACCAAAATCGCGGCGCAGGTGGATGATGGTCCCTGTGTAGCTTATTGCGGACCTGGTGGTGCCGGACACTATGTAAAAATGGTTCACAACGGTATCGAGTATGGCGATATGCAATTAATTGCAGAAGCTTATGACTTGATGAAGAATGCAGCAGGCTTAGACCACAATCAACTGACCGAAATTTTTACCGAGTGGAATAAAACCGAGGAATTAGATTCATTCCTGATTGAAATTACTAGTCAAATTTTCCCTTATATTGACGAAGAAACTGGTTTACCTTTAGTAGATTTAATCGTAGATGCAGCCGGACAGAAAGGAACTGGTCGTTGGACAGCAGTAGATGCGTTGAATTTGGGTGTACCTATTCCTACTATTGTTGCAGCGGTCAATGCCCGAATTATTTCATCCTACAGAGATGAACGAATTGCGGCATCCAAAGAAATTTCTGGACCTACTGGTAAGTATGAAGGCGACACCAAGAAGTTTGTTAATATGGTGCGCGATGCTTTATACTGTTCCAAAATTTGTTCTTATGCTCAAGGTATGGCTTTGTTGTACAAGGCTTCCAATGAGTTTAATTACAACTTGAATCTTGGTGAAATGGCAAGAATTTGGAAAGGTGGATGTATTATCCGTGCTAGATTCTTGAACAAAATCAAGAAAGCTTTTGACGAGAACCCTTCTTTACCAAACTTGTTGTTAGCTCCTGAATTCAAGCAAACAATTCTTGACAGACAAGATGCTTGGAGGGAAGTAATCATTACCGCTGCTAAGTTAGGAATTCCCGTTCCTGCATTCAGCGCTTCTTTAGACTACTTTGATAGCTACAGACGCGAGCGTTTACCTCAAAACTTGACCCAAGCACAGCGTGACTTCTTCGGAGCGCATACCTATTTACGTACCGACAAAGAAGGTGTCTTCCACACTGAGTGGGTTGATATTGATGAAGCATCTGCTTCGTAATTAATTAGTTTCAACCAATTTATAATTTCAAAGCCCGGTTTCTTGATGAAACCGGTTTTTCTTAGGTTTGTAGTTGCGCTTTAGCGCCAACAATTAAGAGCTTTAAACGGAGGTTTGTAGTTAACAAATCATCTACCGGAAGGAGATAAATAGCGTAATTAAAAATATTATTATCTAATTTCTAATGTGTTAATTCTGCTGTATTATTGCTACATGTTTAGCTCTAAAGCGCAACTACGAACCAATTTCAAATGTTTTAATCATTTTTTCAACTATAGGCATAAATTTATCATAATTATCTTTTTGTGCTGTATAAGTAAGAATGTATGCCTTATTTCCTTGTAAAGTCCAAATTTGCAAGTTTTTTAAATCTAAATTATTTTCTTCATCTTGCCATGTATAAATAATTTGATAAGCTGGTTTAAATGCTAGGGTTGTAGAATTAGTTTTTATAATTTCTGCTGCGGTTACTGTTTGATTAATTTCTTTTGTAAAATCATTTCTAGATTGTTCTAAACTTCCAGAATAATCTTCGATACTTAAAATAACTTTTTCCCGAAAATTGTCTTTATCGCTAGATTGAGGAGGTAAAAATGCAACTACTTCTTTTGTAATAAAATTATCAATATCCTGTCTTTGCCAATCTGGAGGATATTTGATTGTAATTCCTAAACTTGATTGTTGATAGTTAGAAAAGTTTTCAACTCTAACACTAGAATAATTACGTAAATTAAAAATATTATAAAATACCAAAACACTTACATAAATAACTATTGCGATACCGCAATAAATGAAAATATTCTTTATTTTTAAGGTATTCCGTGGTTTATTGCTAACTAAAGTTGATGGTAGTTTAGTTGACGTAGATAATGTTCTAATAGCTTGCAAAGCATGTTGAGCAGTTGGATAACGCTGACGGAAATCATAGCGAACCATTGTATCCAAAATATTCGCTAACTTAGAACTTACATTTCTCGAATTTCGCCAATCAATCTCACCGGTATTAACATCTAGACCTATAGGAAATAACCCAGTTAAAGCCTTGATTCCAATTATTCCTACTGCATAAACATCGCTGCTAAAATGTGGTTGACGATTGGACTGTTCGCTCGGCATATATCCAGGAGAACCAATCGCAACTGTAACCTTAGTTTGTCCCTGTGAATTTACAACTTGAGTACTAACTTGTTTAACAGCACCAAAGTCAATCAAAACCAACTTTCCATCGGATTTACGTCGTCTAATATTAGAAGGTTTGATATCTCGATGAATTACATCTTGTTCGTGTACAAAAGCTAAAACTTCTAAAATATCTTCTAAAAGCTGAATTACAGCAACTTCGCTTAATTGTTCGTTCGGAAGTAATTCCTCACTTAAATCATGTCCTTCAATATATTCTTGAACTAAATAAAACTTTTGATTGTCTTCAAAATGCGCTAATAGTCGAGGAATTTGGTCATGATTTCCTAATTTTTCTAAAGCTTCCGCTTCTCTATCGAATAGCTTTTTACCTGCACTTAAAGTATAAGGGTCAATAGAAGCTGGTTCAAAAAGTTTAACCACACACTGAGGGTTCCCCGGACGCTGTAAATCTTGTGCAATATAAGTAATTCCAAAACCCCCTCTTCCTAATTCCTCAAGGATTTGATAACGTCCGCTTAAGATTTGATTCATATAATTGACCAATTATCTTAAAATTTATATTGATAGATGTATATTTTTGCACAAAATATTTGTTTTATGGTTTTATTGATAAATACGTTTGATTCTCAGATATAGTTATTTTTTTTGATATCAACTTTTCATATATTAGAGGATTTTGGTTTTTCTTCAATAGCATAACTTTATAGGAAGTCTATTAAAATATCATTTACAACTAACAACTAAGACTTAATTATGAAAATCAGTCTCTGCATGATTGTAAAAGACGAAGAATCGACACTATCAAAGTGTTTGAGTAGCGCAAAAAAATTTGTCAATGAGATAGTAATATTAGACACTGGTTCTAGTGATAAAACGGTAAAAATAGCCGAAGGATATGGTGCTAAAGTACATCATTTTGAATGGTGTAATGATTTCAGTGCTGCTAGAAATCAAGCTTTAAAATATGTAACTGGTGATTGGGTTTTGATATTAGATGCTGATGAAACTTTAGCACCAGAAATTCTTCCTCAGTTGCGAGAAGCAATTCAAAGAGAAGAATATATATTAATTAACTTAGTAAGAGAAGAAATTGGTGCAGCACAATCACCTTATTCGATGGTTTCAAGGTTATTTCGCAATCATCCCGATATTAAGTTTTCTCGTCCTTATCATGCTTTAGTTGATGATAGTGTTTCAGAGATATTAGAAAAAGAACCGCAGTGGCAGATAGGCTATATACAAGGAATATCTATTTTACATTCGGGTTATCAACAAAGCCAAATTAGTAAGAAAAATAAGCTGGAAAAAGCTAAAGTTTCTATGGAGGAGTTTTTAGCAGATAATCCCAATGATGCTTATGTTTGTAGCAAATTGGGAGCTTTGTATATGGATTTAGGAAAAGTTTCTCAAGGTATTCAAGTGTTATCAAAGGGAGTTTCTGTAAGTGGAGAAAATTACGATATTTTATACGAATTATATTATCATTTAGGCATCGCTTACAGTCGTTTGAAAAATCATCAGCAAGCTATTTCTCACTATCAAGCTGCAACTAAGCTACCGATTTATCCAATATTAAAATTGGGAGCATATAATAATTTGGGTAATTTGCTCAAAGATAAAGGAGATTTTAACGGAGCGAAAAAGGCTTACGAAACTACTTTGAAAATCGACCCTTCTTTTGGGAGCGGGTATTACAATTTAGGAATGACATTAAAAGAAATGGGTTTATTCAAAGACTCGATTGCAGCTTATGTTAAAGCAATTGACTTGAATCCTAAATATGCTCAAGCTTATCAGAATTTGGGTGTTGTATTGTTAAAAGTTGGTTATGTGGATGATAGTTTAATTGCATTTAAAGAAGCGATAGATTTACATGAGAAGCAAGGTAATTCTTTTGCAGCAGAGCAGTTAAGAAAGGGTTTAAAAGATATGGGGTTGGGAGTTAAGAGTTAGGAATTAGGAGTTAGGAGTTAATAGTTTGTCGTATTACTTAATCGTTAAAACTAATGATTGGAGTTCACGTCTATCTAAATTTATAAACAAGAGTAGTTCTGCATCAGTTATAATACACATTTGACCCTAGTTTCACCGGAGATAGATTATGAGTACTTTCAATTTAAATTTTCATATTTCTTGACCAAAAACTTATTTTCAACAAGAATTTTATTTAAATATGTCACAAATATTCCATTCGTTAAAAATAGAGATTTAATCCCTTCAAATCACCTCGACCCTACTGGATAGTTCATAGCTGTCCTGAATTGATTTAGAATATTACGAATAGTCATAAAATTTGGATTTATAGCAAGCTTATTCAGAGTTTCTGCATCGCTTTTCATGATTATCTTATTAAAAGCATTAATAGCAGCATTTAATTTATTTACATCTACATTAATTTTTGCGTTTTGTGCTAGTAAAATGCTTGCTTCTAAACTTTTATTATTAGCCAATATTTGTGTTGTTTGAAAAAATTCAGATGTATCAATAGCCGATACGGATATAGGAACACTAATCATTCCTTGAATAGAATTAATAAGTTCTTCAGTTGATTCTGAACTAACTCCAGCTTCTACAAAAATATTTCGTATCAGAAGAGTTACTTCATTGATGCTTGTTTCTTCTGTAAGAATAGAAATAATCTCAGCGGAATAAATTTCATTACTATTTATATCAAAACTATCACTTCCGTTGCTGTCACTGGTGATAGTAGTTTTATCTCTATCACTATCACTATTAAGTTCGGTAGCTATAACAGAATCTATTTCATTTAGTATATTACTAGCTACTTGATTGACTCTTTGCTGTATATTTCGCGGTACACTAATTTGACCGTTGTTAATCTGGATAGAATTAGTAACATTTGTTAATTGAGTATTTATTCTCTGACTTTGAGGGTTAAAATTACTCCCAGAATAACCAGTAGATTCCAGAGTGCTTCCTTGAGCGTTCACTTCACCAGCATTAGCTTCTATTACTCTAGTGCTAGTAGAAAATGTTAATATCAATAAAAACAAATTCAACTTAAAAAATATTTTTAGCTTTTTCATAGATTTATAAATAGTGCTAAACATCTTTACTAGTATTGATTCAACTAACTAAAACTTAATCGCATAACCTGCACTTAAGCTAATACCAATACCATCACCTAAGTTATCCGTGACATCGGTAAATATAGCATTGATAACTATGGGAGTTCGTTTAATAGGAGCAAAAGAACCACCTATATTTAAACGATTTCCAGTCCAGCTACTTACCCAAGCGACTTCTGGAGCAGTTCTTAGACCTATACTACCGAAGACGTTGGCAGGATTATCACCGGCTATAAGCGCACCTTTAGAACGAAAAATACCGCTACCAACACCAACAGAAACGGTTAAAGGCATTTTATTATCCGGGTCATTCGGTTGCAAATCAAATGACTTTGTAACTACTCCATATATAGTATCTTTGGCTCTATTGGAATCTCCCCAAGTTACGGGATTAGCATAACCAACCGCAACAGCAGCACTATTACCAAGATATTTATGTACTTTAAATCCTAAAGAACCACTGTCTCCAAAGTCAAAGTTACTGTTACCTCCACCGACGCTGGTAATGTTCGCATTAACTTCAATACCAACGCTTTTAGCAGCATCTCCCAACCCAAAACCAACGGACAAAGAACCGTCAGTGCGTCCATCATCTAGAGGAAAGAATAATCCACCACCCACATAAGCTTGTCCCCAATTTGCACCATAGGCAGAAGGTGTACCAGCTGTAGAACCAGGTGAAGCATCAAAAGTTGTTGCTTCTACAGTAATGGGGTCAATTAAAAGTTCTCGACGTAATTCATTTACTTCTTTTAATGTATCACCTACAACTTCAGACGAATCAATTTGGGTAATTTTTTGACCCAGTTGCTTATTGATATTTTTACAACAATAAACTTCAGATTTATCTAAGGATTCATCTATGTTGATATACATATCAGTTGTAGATAAAGATTTCTCTTCTCCTACTAATAGGTTGTAAGACAAACTAACTGGTTTTAGTAACTGCTCTTTTTTAATTTCAGTCAGATTGTCAATAGATAGATTCAGTTTTGAATCTGTTTGTAAATTTGATTTTATTGGTGTCAATAAATGATTTTCTTGTTTTATCGTACTGAATGCAGGCTTTTGCCAAAAACCTAATGTAACAAGTAAAATACACAGTGTTTTTGTTCCCAAGCGCAAGTAGAAAAATGAATTAATTACATTATTAGGTGTTTTTTTCTGCATTACTAATATAAAAATATTTTTGCTTTTAGAATTCAAGTTATATGGATTAAACTTTTACAAGATTAAAGATGCTACCCTGAAAATAAAAATTTAAAATTTGCACTAAACTAAGATTGTATGGAATATGAGACAGTCGATACTATTAATGACTGTTACTTATAAGTGGCTAGATATTTTGAGATATTTAATAATAATTAGAATAGATTTTCATTCTGCTCCTGTCGCCATTGATTACCATTCCTAATACATTAGTTCGTGCCATTTTTAAATTGTCTATAGCTTGCGTCATTACTAACTTATGCGTTTGGTGAATTCTAGCTACAAATATAAGACCATTGGTTAATGGTGCAATTAAATTAGCATCAGCTAAACCTACCAAAGGAGGAGTATCATAAATTACTAAATCAAATTTCGAGTGCAAATCTTCCATAACCTGCCTCATTTTTTGAGAAGAAAGTAACTTTGTTGGGTCTGGAGGAATTTGTCCTGCGGTAATTACAGAAAGTCCACTTATTAAGGATGATTGCTGTATCACCGTTTCTGAAGGCATATTTCCAGAAAGCAAGTTACTTAATCCCCAAAGATTATTTAAATTAGACAAAGTATGAATTTGTGGTTGACGCATATCTGCATCTACTAGCAATACTCGTCTTCCCATAGCACAAGCTGTTTGTGCGAGATTAAATGCAACCGTAGACTTACCGTCTCCAGACATAGCAGAACTGACAATTAAGGAATTAATAGTTTCATCAGAAGTGAGTAATTGAATATTAGTATGCAGAACCCGAAATGCTTCTAAAAATCTGGATGATTCACTATACTTTTCAATAGCTATTTCTCGTGGAGAAATATCATGTGTGGATTGCGAACTATCTGGGGGAAGGACATTTACGGTTTCATCAAAACTATTTACTTTTGAAGCAAGTTTTTGCTGGCTATATAAGGACTGTTTTTCAAAAGGAACATTTGCTAAAAGTGGTAATCTGGTATTTTCTTTGAAAGCTTCGATAGAATGGTATCGATTATCTAACTTTTCAAGCAGTAAACCACTTGCTATTCCTAAAATAGCGCTAGCAATAAATCCTAGAATGAAGTTACGTGGAATATTTGGAGATATCGCATCTTCAGGTAAAATTGGCGCTTGAATTAATTGCCAAGGAATTTGTGTTTGTGCTGCTTCAATTTGTAGCTTTTCACGAGTAACTAAAAAACGATTTAAGCTATCGGTTGCGATTTGCAATTCGGCAATTAATTCATTATATTTTCGGTTTATATATGGTAGTTCTTCAATTCTTTTCTTAAGTTGCTGCTCTGTTGCTGCTAATGCTTTACTTTGCTGCTCCAAGTTTTGTACTTCTGAAACTGCTTCAGCACGTTTTATATATAAAACTCGTTGCGCTTCTTGACTAAGTAAAGGCAGTAGTTTTTGACGTTTTTCTCGTAAATTTTGAATTGGAATGCTGTTCTCCCGAAAACGTGTTGATTCACTAGCTATTTGAGACTCTAATTGACGTAACTGAACAATCAATTGCTCATACACTGGTGAGTCATTCAGTATTGCTAATGCTCCTTGTTTATTTTGTAGATTGTTTAAGTTTGAGTAAGCATTAGCTAGTTTTTGGTCAGCATCTACTCGCTTTTCGGATAATATTTTTAGTTCATTAGAAATTTGTTCGGCTTGAGTTTCAGGTTTGAGAAAATCTTGCTTTTGCCTAAATAGCTGTAGTTCTTGCTGAAGTTTACTAACACGTTGTTGGATGGGTAGAAGCTGTTTGTCTACAAAATTGAGACCTTGACGCAAGTGAGTTTGACGATTTTCTAAACTATATTTTAGATAAGCTTGAGCAAGTTTATCTAATACAGTTTTAGTTTTAGCTCTATCATTAGCTTGGTAAGCAACTTCTATAATTTTAGTTTCACCCAAACGAATAATACGAAGAGAATCCATTAAAGATTCATAATCAATGTCTCTATAAGAAACTTGCAAATCTTGAACCACTTTTGTCATTAATTCAGGACTTTGAAGGACTTGAATTTGAGTTTCGTAATCAAGACCTGACTTATTTAAGTTTCCTTCAATAAGTTTTGGTAAATCGCTTTCTTCACTGTTTACAGGTTCAGCTAAAATTTGAAATTTGCTTTCATATTGCTGTTCCTGATTGAGAGTAAAAGTCACAACTCCAGCCATTATAAGACTTGCTACACTCAAAATTGCCAAACTTCGTCGTTTAATCACGCTGAAGGATTGACGTAAATCCCAGTCATCTTCTGTAGCTTCAGCCCATGGTATAGGTTGAGTTTGAAGCAACTGAGGTGCATAGTCTATGTCTCGATTTCCAGTTGAGGATTTGAAAGAATATGTCTCCATCGCTTCTTCACGCTTACTATAAGTCTAAAGGGGGCATTAAAACAATTAGCCAACAGGGAATAATCACTGAGACTCGAAGTATCTTAAAGCAGAATGTTAACTTTACCTATTGCTCAATGACTACCTAGAATTTACTGAGATTTTAGTATTTTAGAAATATTATTTTTTAGTTTCATTAGAGAGAAATATCGAGTTTCTTAAATCAAAATCTTCTCAAAACTATCTAGATTCATAAATACAGCATTTTATTCGTTCTTTTGACTCTGCCCAAAGAAAATTAAGCTGATTAAATTTTTATAGGTAAAACCTACAACTATTCAGTATATTCACTGAAGCTAAATCAAACTATTTTTATGTAAAAATAATTTGATGTAGGTAAAATAAGACCGAGTTTATACGGTTGTTGCCGCGTCTATGATAAAAAGATTCGGCGTTGACAGAAAGATTTTGAAGTATATCGCGACCGTTTGGACAAATTATGATTCAAGTCAGAACTTTTTACTATTATGTTAAAAATCCTATTTATTTGGGCAGATTAATGTAGATATTCCGATAATTTTGGTATGACAATTAAATGGCAAAATCCATAGAAAGATTGAAAACAAGTGTTCCCAGTAAATTTAATAGGTTAGAGGGTGTAAGTCAGGAATTAATTGAGATTGGACAGTTAATTAAATTATCTGTTATTACTCAATTTTTTCCTCCAGATTATGCTCCAACAGGACAATTGCTTGAAGAATTAGTAATGCATCTGAATAAGCAAGGTGTAGATATCGAAGTCTTTACAGGACAACCGGGCTATGCGTTCGAGAAAAAAGATGCTCCTGCTGTTGAGACTCGTTTCGGAGTCAGAATAAAACGCTCTCGAACTACGCAGTTTTGGTCTAAAAGAATTCGCGGTAAAGCTATAAACGGAGTATTGTTTACTTTACGTGCAGCACTTTATCTGATGTCTGCGGCTCGTCGTCGCAATACAGTTTTGCTTACTACAGCTCCTCCATTCTTACCTGTATTAGGGTATTTAGTTCATATGCTTTTCGGGCTTAGCTATATTTGTGTACTCTACGATTTATATCCAGATATTGCTGTTGCTCTCGATGTTGTACCACAAAAACACTGGTTGAATAAGCTATGGAAATCTATTAACAGACGAGTTTTGCAAAAAGCTTCTGGGATAATAGTTCTTAGCCCAGCCATGCAGCAACAAGTTGCCGCAAATTATCCACAGGTAGCCAATAAAATATCTGTGATTCACAGTTGGGCAAATACTCGAAAGATTGTACCTGTTGCTAAAGAAAACAATTGGTTTGCCCGGAGATATGGAATTGTAAATAAATTTACAGTCTTATACTCGGGTAACATGGGTCGATGTCATGATATACAAACAATGTTAGAGGCTGCCAAATACCTACAATATGAGCCTATTCAATTTGTATGTATAGGGGGTGGTGCAAAACGTGAAAAGCTGATTGCAGAAGTCAAAAAGTTAGGATTAAGAAATTTTTTGTTTCTTCCATACCAGGAAAAACAAGATTTACCTTATTCTTTGACAGCTTGCGATTTGTCTTTGGTAAGTGTAGATGCAGGAATGGGAGGTTTAGTGGCTCCAAGTAAACTTTACCCTGCTTTAGCAACAGGAAGACCAGTTGCGGTTATTTGTCCCGAGCATTCGTATTTAAAACAGTTAATTGCGGATGGAAATTGTGGCAAAACCTTTGAAAATGGAGATAGTTTTGGTCTAGCGAAATATATCCGTAGGTTGAGTCAGGATAATGTCTTAGCGCAAAAAACTGGTAAGGCTGCTCGTAGATATGTAGAGTCTTATTTCACAGCAGAGGTTATCTCCAAGCAATACTACGAAGTATTGTTAGAAGCAGTTTTGTAAGTAAAAAGTGCATCTGCCACATCTACCAATGGGCAGCTATAAAATAGTTATCATATAGCAAACATATATCCGTATAAATACAGTCAACAATTATTCCAAACTAGTTTAAAGTTTTTTAGGAGGTGACAAGATGACGAACAATAAAGGCGTAACAGTTTGGCTCACGGGTTTGAGCGGTGCAGGTAAAACCACGATTGCCAGACGTATCGAAGAACAACTCAAAGCTCGAAGTTGCCAAGTTGAAGTTTTAGATGGTGATTTGATTAGAACTTGGCTATCTCAAGGATTGGGTTTTAGTAAAAAAGACCGCGATACTAACGTGCGTCGAGTCGGGTTTGTTGCTAATTTGCTCAGCCGCAATGGGGTTGTGGTCATTGCTGCTATGATTAGTCCTTATCAAGAAATAAGAGATGAAATCAGGGCTATAAATAAAGATTTTGTCGAGGTTCATGTAAATACACCCTTGGAGATATGTGAAGCGCGAGATGTTAAAGGGTTGTATGCTAGAGCCAGAGCCGGAGAAATCAAAGGTTTTACGGGTATCGATGACCCTTATGAGGTTCCCACGAATCCGGAAGTTATTTGTGAGAGTGGAAAAGAAACCGTTGAGGAAAGCGCCAATAAGGTGATTGGGGCTTTGGAAGAGTTAGGTTATCTTGAGGTTGCTGTGGAGTATTAGATTTAGATGAGTTTTCAATCTTTTTTTATGATTGTCTTCATTTGGCAATTTTTTTTGACTCGGTGGACTATCAGAGATAAACAAAAGTATTTAACCAAGCATTTTTAAGGACTATGTGATGGAGCCGATGTGAAACAAAGTGATAGCTTGAAGCAGCGCTTGATTCGAGAAGCAGTTGGTTCTTTTGGTCTTAAAATAGTCTCAACAGGATTAGCACTTTTCTTAAATTTAATTTTGGCGAGGTTTCTTGGCAGTAATGGGTTAGGCAGTTATACTTTAGCTATTACATTGATAGGTTTATTAGGGCTTCCAGCCAAGTTAGGTTTTCCTCAACTGTTGGTTCGAGAGGTAGCTGTATATTTTTCTGAAGAAAAATGGGGTTTGTTGAGGGGTATCATAAATCGAACTTATCAAATATCTATTGCCCTTTCGCTAACGTTAATTATAGCTGTAGTAACTCTAACTTGGTTATTTATAAAAGATTCTCAGATATATTTGACTGTTTTGCTTGCTTTAATGGCTTTACCCTTTAGTTCTCTGAGAATTCTCAACCAATCTGTTATGAGTGGACTACACAGAGTGGTGCAGGGACAATTGCCAATCAAGTTGATCGCACCCTTGATGATGCTGCTATTAACTTTGAGTGGTTATGCAACTTTGGGCAGCAACATGGCGATTGTCTTTGTAATAGCTTGCTATGTAGGAGTCACAGCAATTACATTTTTGATTGGATACTATCAGCTTAATTGTGTTTTACCAAGAGAAATTTTCATTACTGAACCCGAGTATAAAACTCAATATTGGATTAAGGTATCAATACCTTTTATGGTTCTTGGGGCTTTGTATATGGTTAATTCTCAGACAGATATCGTCATGCTAGGAGCGATAAAGGATTCGGAGTCAGTAGGTTTGTATGTAGTGGGGAACAAATTGGCTTCGTTAATTATATTTATTTTTATGGCAAGTAAATCGTCTTTGAAACCTAATATTGCAAGCTTATATCAAGCAGGTAAATTAGCTTTACTAGAAAGCATAGTAAAAAAATCCTCTCAGTTGGTTTCATTCTCTTGCTGCATAGTGGCGGCATTTATCTTTATATTTAAAGACAGTCTTTTAGGATTATTTGGTCAGGAATTTTTAGCAAGTAATAATGTATTAATATTATTGATTATGGGACAGTTAGTAAATATTTTAGTTGGACCAGTAGATATATTGCTTAATATGTCAGGTAAAGAGAAGCTTTCTCTAATTATATTTTCTATAAGTGCGGTAGCAAATATTTCCCTGAATTATTATTTAATTCCAAAGTTTGGTGCTGAAGGTGCTGCTATTGCAACTAGCATTAGCACTATTACCTGGAGTTTATCAAGTATGATTTTAGTTTTTAAATATATAGGTATTAATCCAACAGCTTTTGGAAAAAGTAAGGTTTAGTATTATAAATATAATAATTATGGAAAATGAAAATTATATCGATATAAACTTTGATCTGCACAAAATTCAGTTTGTTATTTACCTATGAATTTAGTTTCATTATTAATTATCTTATTAGCAATAACAATAACATATTGGAAACCAAGTGCTGGTCTTGTTGTCGCTGCGAATGCTCCTATTATTAGGAGAACATTAACCATTTATACGGGTACAGAAAATGAAGATATATTATTAAGTTTACTATTACCAATAGTTGTATTTTTAATAATCTTAATAAGAGCATTCAAAAATCTATCATATTATAGAATACATCATCTTGATATCTTATTTATACTACTCGGTATTTGGTTTCTAATTAGTAGCTTGATTGCATCAGATATATTTAGAGGTGTTGAAATTACTTTTCGCTATTTTGTACTTGGCATAAGCTTTTATTTTTGCGCTAGATTGATACCTCTAATAAATATGCGAATATTGAATAAAAATTTATCTTTGCTAGCGCTCAGCACATGGATTAGTGCATTTTTAGTTGCTATTATATCTTTATATCAGGGGATTTACAATGGATTTAATGTTGACCGTCTCACTATAGGAACGGCTAATCCTATCCCTGTAAGCTTACTACTTTCTATGGGATTAATTGTTAATGCATATTGGTTAACCATTGATTCAAGAGCAAACTTTATTCTTAGATTTTTTAATTGCTTGGGAATTCCTATCCTTGGAATGGCACTGATAGCAAACAAAACTAGAAGTGTAATTATTGCTTTAGTACTTTCATTTATATTCATTATCCTAACATCTAAATATCGAAATAGCTTAATAAAATATTTGGCTAAGATTATTATCATTATTATGACTTTAGCAATAGTCTTTTACTTATTATCACATTGGCAGCCAGAAATTTTTTCATCATGGATGCAAAGATTTTCACGTTTGCAAGATACAAATACAGATATATCTGGGAGTAAAAGAATTTCTCTTTATGGCTATGCGTTGTATTTATTCAGTCAAAATATTCTTTTCGGTGTAGGTACTGCAAATTTTGGTGTAGTGAGTAAAACTGCTGCCTATCCTCATAATTTAGTATTAGAAATTGCTTCAGAGCAAGGAACATTCGGTCTAATTATTCTATCATTAATAATTTTTACTATAACAGGTATTTTAGGTAGAAGAGAAAATAATATTTATAAATATCCGATAAAAAACTTGTTCTCTGCATGGATTATTCTTAATTTTACTGTAGCTCAGTTCAGTTTGACGTTATGGCAACATAAAAACTTGTTTCTTACGCTTGGATTGCTAGTATCTGTACATCAGTATTACAGCACAATTTCACAAACAAATATTCACAAAATGGTCGAAATCAAGAAAAATATATATTTTTAGAGTGTTGATTACAGCAACTATTGCAAACTAAAAAAGGATAATTGAGTATTCAAATTTACAATCATTCAATATTATAACGATATATAGATGTTAAATAAATTATATAACTTTCCCAGTTGCGTGTATTTAGGTATGATTTTCTCCGGTATAAACTTAAGTATTTTTAGGCAAATAAATGACTAACTTACTACAATTGAAGCTACTTGCAAGGGATTTACTATCAATACATTACCATCGCTTCAAGATGAGTACTTTTGGACAGCCGATTCTCGTATATCAGATGCCTAAGACTGGATCTGCTTCAATAGCAGCTTCTTTAAAAAAAACGGGATTTCATAACGTTTTTCACGTTCATAAGCTCGATCCAAATGAGAAATATCCATTTAGTTATTCTCAGAAGCTGACAGCTTTTTTAACCGAAAAAATCAATAATAACAATATTAAGTTTAAGTTAATCACCTGTGTTAGAGATCCAATAGCCAGAAATATATCGGATATCTTTCAAATTTTAAAAGTGAATCAAAAATTCCGAGAAAATGGATTAGCATTTCCTTCTACTTTTTCATCGTCGCATAAATTTTTAAAGCAGGGAATGAATATAAAGCAAATTCAAGATTTATTTTGGAATGATTATCCGTATCATGATTTACCTTTGTTTTGGCTAGATGAAAATATAAAGAGAAATTTAGGAATTGATATTTTTTCTCGTGAATTTCCTAAAGATAAAGGATATCTTAAAATCTCGCAAGATAATATTGATTTACTGATTATGAAATTAGAATTAAGTGATTCTTTAAAAGAAGAACAAATTGCGAAATTTATCGAAAATGATAATTTTAAGCTAATTAGAACTAATATCACATCTCAGGATAAGTTTTCCTATAGTCATCTTTATAATGAATTCAAAAAAAAGATTGACATTCCTTTAGATTATTTGGAAAAAATGTATAGCTCTAAGTACGTTAATCATTTCTATACAGATAATGAAATCGAATTAATGAGGAATTATTGGCTTGGAGCAGAGAGGATTTAGAGCTTAACAACACCGTTAGATAATTTGCTTTTGAGGTTTATAAATGATTGCAAACAAACTGTCCAATATTGAATTTGTCAATAGAATCTCTTTGATTCAGAATATTTGTAAAGATAGAACAGTACTTCATTTAGGAGCAACAGATGCACCTGAAACAAAAAACGCTATTGAGAATGCGAGATTTCTACATCAACATATAAACAGTGTTGCTAAAAAAGTAGTAGGTATAGATATCGATATCGATATGATAGATTGGTTATCACATAATCATGGGTATAATAATATCCTTTATGGTAACATTGAAAAACTTCAAGATTATCCGCAAGAAAAATTTGATGTAATTATAGCTGGCGAAATTTTTGAACACCTCAGCAATCCAGGCAAAGCTTTAGAAAGTATACGCTCTTTTGTAAATTCATCAACTAAGTTAGTAATTACGGTACCAAATGCTTACTCTATAAAAGGCTTTCTGCGTTCCTTAATAAAGTATGAGTTAATTCATCCAGATCATACCTTGCACCATTCTCCACATACCCTGAAAGCTTTACTAGAACGGCATAGATTTTCGATAATTAATTATTTTAGTTATGTAAATAGTGGTAAAGGTATTTTTGCTTCAGTTACTAATAGTTTTATTCGTTCAAATCCTCAAGTCGCCGAAGGTATTGGAGTAATATGCGAGCCTAAATGATTACTAATAATAAAATGACTATTGGTGGATTGACTTCTGTTTCTGGACCTTATATTCGTGCAAGATGGTCGTCATTTGCTAGTAAATGTTCTCAGCATTGCGTTCTTTTAATAGAGTTTGGCAATGTTTCCAAAGTCTATGATTGGTTGCCTTCAGATATAAAAGTTCCTTACTATAGAAAAGTTTTATCCAAGCAACCTGCTGAGACTTTATCTAACTTCCAGTTAATACTCCTTTTAATTCAAGAGTTAAATAAGAGCAAACCCAATTTATTAGTACTTAATGGTTACAGTATGCCTGCAACTCTTTCTGCTCTTATCTGGAGTCTTTGGCACCAAAAACCTGCTATTTTACTATCTGCTTCTAAGGAAGATGACGCTCCTCGTAATTGGTGGAATGAAACTATTAAGCGATGGATCTTAAAGGGCTATAAAGCTGCTCTTGTAGGTGGCAAACCCCAGAAAAAATACCTTATAAAATTAGGGATGAATCCCGAATGTATCTTTACCGGCTATAACGTAGTCGGCAATGAAGAATTCCATCCAAATAAAATTAAGTCTCTTTCTAATCCTCATCGAAAACCTTACTTTTTAGCAGTAAATCGCTTTGTAGCAAAGAAAAATCTTTCTAAACTTATTTCATCCTATGCAATTTACCGTCAGACAGCAGGAGTAAACGCATGGGATTTAGTTCTGTGCGGTGACGGCAAACTACGTCCGCAAATTGAGCAACAAATTTCTGAACTCGATCTCAAAGATTTTGTTCGTTTACCTGGTTTTCTTCAACAAGACGATTTATTACCCTACTTCGCTCATGCAAAATGCTTCATTCATGCCAGTATTCAAGAGCAATGGGGATTAGTAGTAAACGAAGCAATGGCAGCAGGCTTACCAGTTTTAGTTTCTAAAAGATGCGGTTGCTATGAAGATTTGATTATTGAAAATGTTAACGGTTTTGGATTCGACCCCGAGAACTCTCAACAACTTTCTCAGTTAATGCTGAAAATAAGTTCCGGAGAGGTAAAACTCGAAAAAATGAGTCAGGCATCTTTAGAACATATTCAGAAGTTTTCACCAGATTATTTTGCTGAAGGTTTGATACAAGCTGTTGAGTATGCGTTTTTGAATTCTTGAATATTAAAAGTAAGAATTCAAAGTAAAACTAAAGTTTCTAGTTTAAAATTATTTACCGAATGATGAAAATATTAATAATTACTCCTTATATTGGGTCTAGTTATGGTGGAACTTCTAGAGCCGTAACTGAATTAGTTAAAGGATTAGTTACTCTTGGTATAGGTATTGATTTAATTACAACAAACGCTAATCATTTAAATCGTTTAGATGTTATTATTGATACTTGGATTGTCCGTAAAAATCATCGTATAAAGTATTTTCCTTGCTGGTATCACAATGACTTTATTGTTAGCCCTGCTCTAATAAATTGGTTATTTAAAAATGTTAAAAATTACAATTTAGTACATACTCATACAATTTTTTCTCCTTTGATGTCTTTATCTCATTGGGCTTGTAAATACAATAAAATTCCCTATGTTATGACTCCTCATGGAATGCTTGAACCTTGGGCACTATCTTACAAAGCCAGTAAAAAATATTTTTATTACAGCATGTTTGAAAAATCGGCGCTACAAAAAGCTACGGCAGTTCAAGTCTTAGCATCTTCAGAAGCCCAGCAGCTTCAATCTCTTGGCTTTCAACATTCTGTTGTTGTTCCGAATGGCATCCACCGTTCAGAATTTGCAACTTTGCCAAAACCAGAAATTTTTTATCAAAAGTATCCTGAAACAAGGGAAAAAAAGCTTATTTTATTTCTCGGTCGTATAGATCCTAAAAAAGGTTTAAACTTGCTTGCTCCTGCTTTTGCCAAAGTAAAAAATCAGTTTCCTCAAACGCACTTAATTGTTGCTGGACCAGATAATATTGGCTTTCTAGCTACAGTTAAAAACTACTTTAAACAAGTAGGATGTCTAGATTCAGTTACCTTTACGGGTATGCTTCAAGGTTCGATTAAACAGGCTGCTCTTGCAGCAGCTAATTTATATGTCGCTCCTTCATATTCCGAAGGTTTTAGTATGTCTGTTTTGGAAGGTATGGCTTCAGAATTGCCTTGTGTTATAACTACAGGCTGTAATTTTCCAGAAGCTGCAACTGCAAAAGCGGTTTCTGAAGTTGATATTAATTCTGATGCAATTGCTGATGCTTTAATTGAGTTCTTAGTTAATCCTCAGAAAGCGAAAAAAATAGGTGAGCGCGCTCGTTACTTTATTTTTCAAAACTATACCTGGGAAAAAGCAGCGAAAAAGCTTTCTCAAGTGTATAACAATATTTTATTAGAGCAGGAAGCACATGAATTATGTTTACCTTAGTTCAAAATTAAGATTCTATGTCAGCAACAAAACCTATCATTTTAATCGGTACGCATCGTTCGGGAACAACTTGGTTGGGAAAAGTCTTATCTACTCATTCCAAATTAGCATATTGGATAGAACCACGATATGTATGGTCGTGGAGAAATAATTATAAACCCGATGATGTCCTCACCGAATTTGATGTAACTCCTACAATTACTAACCATATTCGTCAAAGATTTGATAAATTCATCAAAAAACAAGGAAAAGAACGTTTACTAGAGAAAACGCCCAGTAATTGCCTGCGTTTGTCTTTCATTCGTGCAGTATACCCAGAAGCAAAAATTTTACATATTATTCGTGATGGACGTTCCGTATTTAATTCGGTAAACCAAATACTTAATAGTGGTTACTATCGTCAAGAAGTTCTTAGTCGGCGATTGTTAGAGATGTTTTTGGAAACCCCAACATGGGAATTACCTGCCCAAATACCACGTATTACAGAAACATTAAAATCTAAATTAATGGGTCTTCCTTTAACATTTTGGGGACCCAGACCTCAAGGTTGGCGCGAATGGGTAAAACAAGATTCTCCTAATGTCATACTTGCAAAACAATGGGCTGCAATCATTAATCAATCTATTCGTGATAGTGCTTTGATAGACTCCAATTTTTATTACAGATTCTATTACGAAGATTTGATAAATAAACCACGAGAAACTATGAGTAATATTGTTGAATTTGCAGAAATTGATGATACAGATAAACTAATAGATTATATTAAAAATACTGTAAATAGCGGCAACCAAAGTAAATGGCGTAAGATTTTAGATAAAGAAACACTTGAAGAAATTCAACCTTATATGGAATCAACTCTCAACAAGCTAGGTTACAAATGGTAAGCTATTCAAAATTAAATTTTATAAGGTTTATTGGGAAATAATTAATTAGAAATAAATTCTCGTTTATCTAATTTCAACTTACAAATATTACCAAATAAAATCATGCAGCAAAATATTCTCGCTCTCAACACTTTAAGCTATATTTGGTCACATCCTAATAGCAGACACCGGCAAATTATCTCATTGTCAAATTTTTTTAAATGGCAAATACACAAACGCATAATTAATCGAAATCTGGATATTCAAATCGTACCTTCTGTAAAATTACGCTGCTATTCCGATAGCCAATCTGCTTCGGCTGTAATTTACTGCGGACTATATGACTACGATGAAATGAATTTTTTGCTCCGATATTTAAGAGATGAAGATTTATTTCTAGACATTGGAGCCAATATTGGTGTCTACACGCTTCTAGCTGCATCTAAAATTAAAAAGGGATTAATTTATAGCTTTGAAGCGCTTCCCAAAAACTTTGCCCGCTTAACAGAAAATCTGTCACTAAACCAATTCAAACAAGTAAAACCATTTAGTATAGCCATCTCTAACTCAACCGGAAATATTAACCTTAATATTACAGACAAAGACTGCACGCCATTTATCATGCCAAATAGAACAGAAAACACAGTAGACAGGAGTTCCCCAAAGTCTATCGCAGTTCCAACTAACACTCTTGATAGTCTACTTCAACATGAGAGCCTTAATAATCTGACGTTAGCCAAAATGGACATTGAAGGAGCAGAAATTTTAGCTCTGAAAGGAGCAACCTCCTTATTAAACAAACAGCTTCCTTATGTTTGGATACTGGAAATTAATGACACAGTTAATAACTTTGGTCATAGTAAACAAGATGTAGTAGATTTACTAGAGCAATATGGTTATGTTCTCTATTACTACGATGCTGATACCAATAATCTCCATGAAATTAAACTTGAGCAGCAACAACGAAAAAATGTTTTAGCAATTTCTAAGTCTGCTTTATCTTTTGTGCAAGATAGACTGAAAAATACAACAGAGAAATCGGATAAATCAATTAATATCATCTAGCTTTTTTCAGCTTAAAACTTTGATTACTAATTCATTTTAATTTTAGTATTTTAATGAAATAAAAAACTAAATAGCCATTTTTATCAAAAAATATGCTCAAAAATACAATATCGAATCAAACAAACCATAGTAATTTTATTTCCTTAGTTAAAACCCTTCGTAAATATTGGATATTTCCCTCTATTGCTACAACTCTTTTAATATTTGAGCTTACTTTAAGATTTGCTCTTGGATTAGGAAACCCTCCCTTATCTCAAGTAGATTCAGATACAGGATATCGTTTTAAACCCAATCAAAAAATCACTCGTTTTGGCAAAAAAATTGAATATAACCAATATTCCCAACGTTCCGAACCAATTAAAAATCCTAAACCTCAAGCAATCACCAGAATACTAATGACGGGTGATTCTGTTACCAATGGTGGTTCTCCTACCAATCAAACAGAAATAATTACCGAACAATTAGAAAGGAAATTATCATCAACAATAGCTAAATTTGAAGTACTTAATGCTTCTGCTGGGTCTTGGGGAATTGGAAATCAACTAGGCTATCTCCGTAAATTCGGTATTTTTGAAAGTGATGCTGTAATTATACAAATTGGCACTCATGATTTAAGACAAGCCACTAGTACTAGCGAACGAGTTGGACGCAATATAAACTATCCAAATCATCCTCCGTTACTAGCAACTCAAGAGCTGATATCACGTTATATTTTGCCTAAATTATTTTCAGCTTTAAAATTTGATTCGGAAATTCCTCAAGTCTCAGAAACCGAACGCAATCAACAATTTCAGCAAAATATACAAAGTCTTAAAGCGATGATATCTTTAATAAAAGCCAATCAAACTCCGGTAATTGTCTTATTTACCCCATCACGTGCAGACTTACTTCCATCTCTCAATACACCCAAATATAAACCTGAATTTTTACAGATTCTTAAACAATTAAAAATTCCTGTTGTTGATACCCATGCAACCTGGTCTAAATTGCCTGTTGCAACTGTTAAATCTTACTATCGAGATAAAGTTCACTTTAACGAAACTGGTAATCAAGCTATAGCTGATTTACTATCAAGAGAACTATGTGCTAATCAACTCAAGTATTGCTCAAATAATTAATCTAATTAATAAGATTGCTTTATTTTATCCATCTGCCAGTTGGAGGATACACGCTTATCAACTGAAGAACATAATATTCATACATATAAATACTTAATAAGAATGTATTTATCTAACTCTAATCTCTACAACTGAAAGCAATAATCATCTAAGTAATAACCCATAAATCCAAAGGGAATCATTTGCGCTTCAACAACTTTTCAATAATATTTCCGAAGTCTTATCGATGCAGCTTATACTGAAAAGCCGGAAAATAGTTATTAGACAAAAAACTTTTTTGACAAAATAAAAGCACTACCTTTTAATAACTAATTTAAATAAAAACATGAATAATAGCACTACAGGCATTCTCTTCATTGACTCCTCAGTTGATAACTACAAATTTCTACTTAAAGGAGTTGTAGGAGATATCGAAACAATTGTTCTTGATTCCAAGCGCGATGGAGTAGAACAAATTACCGAAGTACTTGTAGAAAGAAGTAGGGTTGAAACCGTTCACATCGTTTCTCACGGTTCACCCGGTTGTCTTTATTTAGGTAATAATGAGTTAAGTCTGGGTAATCTGGAATATTACACACAGCAATTAGATAATTGGGGTTGTGAAAACCTGCTACTCTACGGTTGTAATGTTGCTGCTGGTGATGCAGGGGAGGAGTTTGTTGAGAAATTGCATCGTTTAACTGGTGCTAATATTGCTGCTTCTCAGAGGAAGACTGGTAATGCGGAGCTTGGAGGGGATTGGGAGTTAGAGGTTAGAGTCGGGAAGGATTTTGGGGTAGAGAAAGATATTAGTTTGATATTTGAGCAAAATACGCTTGCAGAATACAGTGGAGTATTTGAACCGAACGAAAACCCCTCAATTGTAATCACGAACACCAACCTCAACTACACCGAAAACGCTCTCCAAATCATCGACACTGAAGCAACAGTCACGGATATCGACTCACCCAATTTTAACAACGGTACTTTAACAGTTCGCTTCACATCCGGTAATACCCAAAATGACCGTTTATCAATTCGCAATCAAGGTACTGAAGCTACTCAAATTAATGTTGAGAACACGATAGTTAAATACGGTGACGTTGAAATCGGAACTTTCAGTGGTGATATTGCTACAGAAGAGTTGGTAATTAATTTAAATGAAAATGCGACTCCTACCGCAGTTCAAGCATTATTACGCAATATCACTTATCAAAATGTTTCCGATAATCCCGACACTACCGAGCGCAATATTGAATTTATCGTAACTGACGGTCAAGGTGGTATTAGTGAAGCGGTAAGTAAAAGTATTAGCATTACTCCAGTAAACGACGCTCCTGTAATTGATAAAGCATCATTGAGTGTCGATGAAAATGCCAAGAAAGGAACCGTTGTAGGTACTTTAACAGCCACAGATCCAGAAGGAACTACTGATTTTTCCGATTGGCAAATTACAAATAAGTCAACGTATGATGTCGATGGCGATGGTAGGAATCCTTTTGCTATTAACGCTACCACTGGAGAAATTACAGTTAATGACAGCGATGACTTAGATTATGAAAATAGAACTTATTCTTATGTGGATGTAAATGTAAGCGATGGGCAGGGTGCTAGAAGTTCATCAATTATCAAAATTAAGCTTAACGATGTCACGGGTACTAATGTAGAAGGCACTTCCGAAAACGACATATTATACGGAACCCCTGAAGCTGAAACTATTCAAGGTAAAGAAGGAAATGACAATATTTACGGAATGGGTGGTGGCGATACTCTTGATGGTGGAAAAGGTATTGACACGATTCGAGAAACAAGAGATGGTGATTTTCGATTAGATGATGAACGACTTAGAATTAATAGTCCTAGCAGTAGAAGTACTGAATATAGTCAGTTAGAAAGTATCGAACGTGCTGTACTGAGAGGAGGTAACAACCGTAACAGAATTGACGCTAAAGAATTCAGTGGTAGCGTTTACCTTTCCGGCGGTGGAGAAAACGATACTCTTATCGGCGGACGCGGAAATGATAACCTCAGTGGTGGTGAAGGGAACGATACTATTGAGGGTGGGGAAGGTATTGATACGGTTCGAGAAACAGCAGATGCTGACTTTAGATTGTCAACCTCGGGAAGTTATATCGCATATCTTTATGCATATGCGGCTAATACAGGAAAAAAATTAGGTTCTGACAGATTGTACAGCATTGAAAAATTATCTTTAACTGGTGGCGAAAGCAATAATAGGCTTGATGTAGTAAAGTTTAATGGAAGCGCAAATCTTTCCGGTAAAGGTGGTAATGATTCATTACTTGGCGGACGCGGTAATGATACGCTCAGCGGTGGCGAAGGTAACGATACCCTTGATGGTGGAGACGGTATTGATACGGTTATAGAAAGCGCAGATGCTAACTTTATTTTTTCATCATCTTCCTATTCATCTTCAGGAGAATATAACGGAAGGCTTGAGAGTTATGCAGTTGATGGAGGAGAGAAATTAGCTAGCGATAGACTTGAACATATAGAAAAAATATATGTAACCGGCGGTGAAAGTAATAATAAGATTAACGCTCAAAAGGTTTGGGCTGACGTTAACCTTAAGGGGCTTGGTGGTGACGATACTTTAATTGGCGGATACGGAGTTGATACTCTTAGTGGTGGTGAAGGAAATGATTCTCTTGATGGTGGATATGGTTTTGATATAGTACGAGAAACTGCGGATGTTAGTTTTCAAATCAAAGGTTCTCAACTGATATCTACTGATTCTAATACTGGGGAACAGTTAAGTGTCGATAAATTCAGATATATCCAACAATTTGAATTAACTGGTGGAGAAAGTAATAATATAATCGATACTTCAGATACTTCCGAGTTCGATGGTTATGTAAATCTCAAAGGGCTTGGCGGTAATGATAGTTTAACAAGTGGAAGTGCAAACGATACTTTAAGCGGTGGTGAAGGCAGCGATACTATTGACGGTGGAGCAGGTATCGATACGTTAAGAGAATCCGCAGATACAAATTTCCTACTTACTGATAATCAACTAATTAGCACTGATGCTAATACTGGAAAACCTGTAGCTACAGATAAAATTAAAAATATTGAAAGAGTAGTTTTAACCACAGGTGAAAGCAATAATAAAATAGATGCTTCCGAATTTAGCGGTAATGTTAATCTTTCAGCAAAAGACGGTAACGATACTTTAAAGGGTGGTAGTGGAAATGATAATCTAAGCGGTGGTGAAGGTAACGATACTATTGATGGTGGAAAAGGTATTGATACCGTTCGAGAAACCGCAGATGCTGATTTTAGGTTTTCTCAGAGAGGAGAAAACTGGGGACATCTTCATACTTATCATAAGAATCCAAGAAAAACGGACATTGACCGATTAGAAAACATTGAAAAATTATCTTTAACTGGCGGAGAAAGTAATAATAAAATAGATGCTAGAGATTTTAACGGTAACGTTAATCTTTCTGGAAAAGGCGGAAATGATTATTTAATTGGTAGTGACTTTAACGATACTTTGAGCGGTGGTGAAGGTAATGATACTATTGACGGTAGAGAAGGTATCGACACTTTACGAGAAGCGGGAGATGTCAGCTTTACGCTTACAGATGACAAACTCACTACTTCGGAAGCTGAAACAAGAAGGCGGTTAGATAGTGACATACTCAAAAGTATTGAAAAAGCATCTTTAACTGGTGGTGAAAGCCGTAACGATATAAATGCCAGAGAATTTAGTGGAAGCGTTAATCTTTCCGGGAAAGGTGGAAACGATACTTTAGTTGGCGGTCGCGGTAACGATACCCTTAGTGGTGGTACTGGAAGCGACACTATTGACGGTGGTGAAGGTATTGATAGCTTAAGAGAAACGGCGGATGTTGATTTTGAACTTCAAGATTTTCAACTAACTACTAAAGATTCTAATAGCAATAGCAAATTAGATACCGATAAAATTAAAAGTATAGAACGGGTTTCGTTAACTGGTGGCGGAAGAGATAACCAGATTATTGCTGCACAATTTAGTGGTAGCGTTAATATCTCAGGAGAAGGCGGAAGAGATACATTAGTTAGTGGAAGTGCAAATGACACTCTAAGTGGGGGTGAAGGAGATGATACCCTTATAGGAGGCGAAGGTACTGATACTTTACGAGAAACCGCAGATGTTGACTTTAGGTTTTCATCTTCTACTACCTCTTCTAGAACCCCATATAATGGATACCTATATAGCTATAATTCCAATACAAGAGAAAATTGGGGTCGCGATAAATTAGAGGATATTGAAAGATTAGCTTTAACTGGTGGCGAGAGCAATAATCGGTTTGATGTTGAAAATTTCAAGGGCAACGTTAATCTTTCCGGAAAAGGTGGTGACGATACCTTAATCGGCGGAATTGGTAACGATAATTTTAGCGGTGGTGAAGGTAGCGATATTATTGATGGTGGAGATGGTGTTGATAGTTTAAGGGAAATTGCGGATGTCAATTTTAAATTAGAAGGATATTTGATAAATAACCGCAATCAAAATTATCGAATCATAACTTCTGATTCCCAAACGCTCAAACAGCTAAGCATCGATAATATTCAAAGTATTGAAAAAATATCTTTAAGTGGTGGTGAAAGTAACAATAAAATAGATGCTTCTCAAGCTTTAACCAGCGTTAACTTATCAGGAAAAGGCGGTAACGATACTGTAATTGGTGGTTTCTCTGACGATACTTTAAGCGGTGGAGAAGGTAACGACACAATTGACGGTAGTGAAGGTATTGATACATTACGAGAAACCGCAGATGCTGATTTTAGAGTTATAGGTAATCGAATTGAAAGTTACGATTCAAATACCAGAAAAAATTTAGCCACAGATGAAATTAAAAATATTGAGAAAATATCTCTAACGGGCGGGGAAAATAATAATAAACTCGAAGCAAGAGACTTTGATGGAAACGTGAATCTTTCTGGAAAAGATGGAAACGATACCTTAATTGGCGGACGTGCAAATGATAATTTAAGTGGTGGTGAAGGTAATGATACTATTGACGGCGGAGAAGGTATAGATACTTTACGAGAAACTGCGGATGTTGATTTTAGGCTGAAAAGTAACGACCTTTACACTTATGATGTAGACTCCGGTTCAATTTTAGATAGGGATTCACTAAAAGATATTGAGCGAGCATCCCTAACTGGTGGAGAAAGCGATAATAAAATAGACGCACAAAATTTTGAAGGTGATGTCAATCTTTCCGGAAAAGGCGGAAGGGATACCCTTTACGGTGGAAGCGGTAACGATACTTTAAGTGGTGGTGAAGGTAATGATACCCTTGATGGTGGAGACGGTATTGATACGATTCGAGAAACCAGAGATGTTGATTTCAGGCTTAGCGGTACCAATTATCTTCTCAGCTACGAATCTGGTAGCACAAGAATTGTAGATCAAGATTTACTCAAAGATATTGAACGTATATCTTTAACTGGTGGAGAAAGAAATAACAAAATTGACCTTTCTCTATCTAAAAATAGCGTAAGTCTTTTCGGAAAAGGTGGAAGAGATACGTTAGTTGGTGGAAGCGGTAATGATATTTTAAGCGGTGGTGAAGATTACGATACTCTTGATGGTGGGGAAGGTATTGATACAATCCGAGAAACCGCTGATATTGATTTTGAATTAAACGATAACCAACTTAGAACTTATAAGCGTACTCGAACAACTATCGAAAGAAGTACTGATAGGCTAATAAGTATCGAACGTGCTGTACTAACTGGTGGAGAATACAATAATAAAATTGACGCTGAAGAGTTCACTGGAAACGTTAACCTTTCAGGAAAAGGTGGTGACGATACATTAATTGGCGGAAGCGGTAACGATAATTTAAGTGGTGGTAACGGAGATGATGCTATTGACGGTGGGGATGGTATTGATACTCTAAGAGAAGTTGCAGACGTTGATTTCAAACTCGAAAGTTATTCCTCACCAAATGACGATTATCAACTCAAAAGTTACGATTCTCGGTTCCGTCAACTATTAAGCACCGATGGAATTGTAAATGTTGAAAGAATATTTCTGACAGGTGGCAAGAGCGATAACAAGTTTGATGCTGCTCAAGCTTATATAAACGTTAATTTTGCAGGCAAAGGTGGAAACGATGCTTTAATCGGCGGTTACGGTAACGATACTTTAAGTGGTGGTGAAGGTAATGATAGCTTTAGCGGTGGAGCAGGTTTCGATACAATTCAAGAAACCGCTGATGCTGACTTTAGAGTGGCGAGAAATCGGATTGAAACTTATTATTCAAATACAAATTTCGATAGAGATGAGTTTGATAATATTGAAAGAATATCTTTAACTGGCGGTCAAAGCAATAATAGGTTTGAAGCCAGAGATTACGATGGTAATGTCAATTTTTCCGGGAAAGCTGGTGATGATGGTTTATTTGGTGGACGCGGAAATGATACGTTAAGTGGTGGTATCGGAAATGATACTATTGACGGTGGAGAAGGTATTGATACACTCCGAGAAACCGCTGATGTTAACTTCAGGTTAAAAGGTAATCAACTCGAAAGTATTGAAGCTGGTACTCAAACAGTTTTAGGTACTGATGAATTCAGAGATATTGAGCGAGTATTTCTCAGCGGTGGCGAAAGCAATAATACGATTGACGCTTCAAATTTTGCAGGTAATGTAAATCTTTCTGGAAAAGGTGGAAAAGATAACTTATTAGGTGGAAGCGGTAACGATACTCTTAGCGGTGGTGAGGGTTATGATATCCTTAATGGCGGAGAAGGTATTGATACAGTTCGAGAAGCCGCTGATGTTGACTTTAAGCTTACTAGTGCTGGTTCACTTGAAAGCTACAAAACTAATACCACTACTATCCTGGACAAAGATTTACTCAAAAGTATCGAACGTATATTGTTAACTGGTGGGGAAAGCAATAATAAAATTGATGCTTCCGAATCCGCATTAAGCGTTAATTTCTCAGGAAAAGGCGGTAATGATAGCTTACTTGGTGGTAGCGGTAACGATACTTTAAGCGGTGGTGAAGGTGATGATACCATTGACGGCGGAGATGGTATTGACACTTTACGAGAAACAAGAGATGTTGACTTCAAGCTTAATGATATTAGTTCCCTTTATAGCTACGAAGTAAATACCACGAAAATCCTAGACAAAGATTCACTGAGAAATATTGAACGAATATTTTTAACTGGTGGGGAAAGTAATAATAAAATTGACGCTTCTCAATCCAACAATAGTGTAAATCTCGCAGGAAAAGGTGGTGATGATAGCTTAATTGGTGGTTTCGCTAACGATACGATTAGTGGTGGTGAAGGTAATGATACTATTGACGGTGGAAGTGGAACCGACTATCTACGAGAAACTGAAAATGCCAATTTCTTACTTACAGATATTAGTCTTAGGACTTTTGACTCTAATACCAACAGAGAACTAGGTCGAGATGTAATTAAAAATATTGAACGTGCAATTTTAACTGGTGGTAATTACCGTAATATGATTGACGCTTCTGGATTTAGTGGTGTTACTTATCTTTACGGACGTGAAGGTGACGATAGGTTAATTGGTGGTATCGGAACTGATAATCTTTACGGTGGTCAAGGAGATGACACTCTCGATGGTGGAGACGGGATTGATTACATTCGAGAAACAGTAGATGCTAATTTCACATTAAGAAATACTTCACTTGAAACTAGAGAAGTCAATAACAGAAGCATTTTAGGTAGAGACATTCTCAGAAATATTGAACGAGCGGTGTTAAGTGGTGGTGTGAGTAACAATAAAATTGATGCAAGAGACTTTGAAGGTAATGTCAATCTTTACGGACGTGACGGTAGAGATACTTTAATTGGGGGTAAAGCTAACGATAACCTTTACGGTGGTGAAGGTGACGATACTCTTGATGGTGGAGAAGGTATTGATACGATTCGAGAAACCGTAGATGGTGACTTTAGGCTTTCAGATGACTACCTTAATAGCAATGAATATAAGGGAAGATTTTTAGGTAGAGATAGACTTTATAACGTTGAACGTGCTGCATTAACTGGAGGGGAAAGTAATAATCTCGTTGACGCTAGACAATTCAGTGGTAATGCTTACCTTTACGGGAAGGGTGGAAACGACACTTTATTAGGTGGAAGCGGAAACGATTATATCAAAGCCGGTGAAGGTGATGATGTTATCGACGGTGGTGCTGGTAATGATAGACTTTACGGCGGAGATGGTAAAGATACTTTCGTTTTAACTTCAGTTGCAGGTAGGGATACTATTTATGATTTTGAAGACAGTATTGATACTTTGAAGTTGTCTGGTGGTTTGACTTTCAATGATTTGAATTTCAAAATGAGTGGAAATAATACTAATATTCTTCAAGGTAATCAAACTTTAGCTACTTTGATTGGTATTGATAGTACTTTACTTGACCAAAGCGATTTTACATAAAATCGTAAGAAAACTCATACAATCAAGCTGCGTTACAGTTTATCAAAAGCCCGGTTTCTGATTCGTTGAATTCAAAGAATAACTATGTTCACCGAAAGAAACCGGGTTTCTTTATGCTGTTAACTGTTAACCGTTAACCGATTTCACAAATTTTTCTAACCTATCCATCCCTTTTTCAATTGTTGCCATATCGGTAGCATATGATAAACGAATATTGTTATCTGCTCCGAAAGCAACACCAGGAATTACCGCTACTTGATATTCTTCTAATAATTTTTTGCAGAAATCCAAGGATTTTAATCCAGTTTGACTAATGTCTGGAAATAAATAAAATGCACCATCTGGCTTAACACAATTTAAACCAGGGATAGCGTTAATTCTTTCTAACATCACTTTACGACGTTCTGCGAAAGCTTGACGCATCTCCTCGACGCAATCTTGCGACTCTTCTAAAGCTGCAATGGCTCCATATTGAGCAAAAGTACAGACATTTGATGTACTATGTCCTTGAACCGTAGTTGCTGCTTTAATTAACTCTACGGGTGCCGCTAAATACCCCAAACGCCACCCCGTCATCGAATAACCTTTAGCAAAACCGTTACTGACAATGGTACGGGCAAAAATTTCATCGCTCAAAGAACCGATACTCAGATGCTTTGCTCCATCGTAGAGAATTTTTTCATAAATCTCGTCGGAGACGACTAAAATATCTTTCTCGACAATAACTTCTGCTAAAGCTTTAATTTCTTGGGGAGAGTACACCATTCCTGTAGGATTGGATGGTGAATTCAAAACGAATAATTTAGTCTTCGGAGTAATTGCGCTTCTTAAAATTTCTGGCTGAATTTTATACCCGTTTTCCTCATCGGTCATGACAATTACTGGATTGCCACCAACTAGTTTGACCATCTCTGGATAGCTTACCCAGTAGGGTGCGGGAATAATTACCTCGTCACCCGGTTCAACTAAAGCCTGCATTAAATTAAACAGAGAGTGCTTACCACCATTAGTAACTATGATGTTCTCTGCTTTGTAATTGAGATTGTTTTCCCTTTGCAATTTATCAGCTATAGCTTGCCTTAATTTGGGTTCTCCGGGTGCAGGACCATATTTTGTCTTACCTTCATCCAACGCTTTTTTTGCAGCAGCTTTAACGTGGGCTGGTGAATCAAAATCTGGTTCCCCAGCGCTAAAGCTGCAAACATCAATACCTTCCGCTTTCATTGCTTTAGCTTTCGCGGCGATCGCCAAAGTTAAAGAAGGTGATACCTGACTAATTCTTGCTGCCAGCTTCATGATTACTTTACACTTTTTTGTTCTTTAAGAATATCCCATTATTTAGGAGTTAATGGTTTTATTTGAAGAGTTGAGAATTAAAAGGTAAGAATAAAAAATCACAAATTCACCTTGTATCACTCGAATGTTAAATAAATCAAAAATTTGGGAAATCTGTATATATGGCTAGTGAATTGGGAAGAAAATGCTGCACAAAGTTTTTATATGCTTTGTTCTATACAAAAAGTATGCAGAGCAAAGTTTAGGACGTTTCTACAGTTTTATTACTCAGCGTCCTTCCCGAACTATCAAGGCAACGGTAGCTCTAACAGTGTTGTTGTTTGTACCTCAAATTATATTAAGTTGGCAAGCTTACGCAAAATTTGAGAATATAAATACATATGAATTAAAGCTACAAACCTTAAATCATCAAATTGTTTATTTTGATGAAGTATTAACAATGTCAGCGCGGATGAATGCTGCTACAGGTAATCAAATGTGGGAAAAAAGATACCGTAAATTTGAGCCAAAGTTGGATGCTGCTATCAAAGAATCAATCACTTTAGCACCAAACATATATTCGAGTAAAAATGCGAAACAAACCGATGCTGCAAATCAAAAGTTAGTGCAAATGGAATACCAATCTTTTGATTTAGTAAAAAATAGTCAAAAGGAATTTGCACAACGTTTATTATCAAGTAAAACATATCAATCAGAAAAAGACAAATATCATGATGGTGTTGAAAAAATAAATTTTGCTATCTCTAAACAACTTTGGAATAAAGTCATTAATTATCGCAAACAGCTATTATTTACCAGCTTTTTCGCGGGTTTAAGTTTGATGATGTTGATTCCAGCATGGATAATAGTACTGCGATTGTTAAATGAATATTTAAAACAGCGCCAAATTGCTCAGTTAGAATTACAGAAAACCAATCAGCAGCTTGAAATAAGAGTAAAAGAAAGAACCCAAGAATTAAGTAATAAAAATCTTCAAATTCAAGAAGCTCTACAAGAACTTCAAGATACTCAAATTCAATTAATTCATACAGAGAAAATGTCAGGTTTAGGACAATTAGTTGGAGGGGTTGCTCACGAAATTAATAATCCTGTCACTTTTGTCGATGGAAACATTAATTATGCAAAGCAGTACATTCAAGATTTATTGAATTTAGTAGAACTTTATCAAACACACTTTCCCGAAGTTCCGGTAGAGATTGAAAATAAAATAGAAACTATTGAGCTTGATTTTCTTAAAGAAGATATTTTGAAAATTTTGCAATCGATGCAGGTAGGAACCCAACGTATTCGTGATATTGTACTATCACTGCGTAACTTTTCTCGTCTCGATGAAGCGGATTTCAAGCAAGTAGATATTCATGAAGGTATTGATAGCACTTTACTGATTCTGCAAAATCGTTTGAAAATAGCATCATATTTTTCAGAAATTGCTGTGATTAAAGAATATAAAAAACTTCCTTTAGTTGAATGTTATCCTAGCCAATTGAATCAAGTTGTGATGAACATTATTTCTAATGCTATCGATTCTTTAGAGACAAATATAAATAATAAAAATCAGTCTTCAGAACCAGTAATTCGTATTGGTACAGAACTATCTGATAATAATCATGTCACAATTCGGATTGCTGATAACGGTTGTGGAATGACAGAGAAAGTACATTCAAAAATGTTTGACCCATTTTTTACAACCAAACTTGTTGGTGACGGTACCGGATTAGGTTTACCTATTGCTTATAAAATCATAGTTTCTAAACATAAGGGTAAATTATCTTGTAATTCAGTATTAGGGAAAGGAGCGGAATTTATTATTGAAATTCCTGTTAATTCTTAATCAATAAAATCTATCTTCATAATAAGTGGGTGTGCAAAATTAATTGTGTCATTGCGAGCGACAGCGTTAGCGGAGCGTGTCCGATAGGACAT
>JBCBHT010000035.1:0-39800 GCA_038525335.1 Cyanobacteria bacterium J06621_15
GAGGTGAAACGCTGTTGCGGCGACGATAGTGGTCGGGTTGCTGACTGTGAAAATAGCTCGGTGCCAGGTTTTTAATTCTAAGATAAAGAAAAGCCCTTCTGTGATAACAGAGGGGTTTTTGATGATTAATTTTTCACTTCACGTCTTAATTAGTTGGTTCAAAACGTAAGCGATAAGAATATTTACCATCTTTAGAATATTTACTATCTTTGGCATACTCCATTTTTCCTATAGCAACATCGCTGTTACAAGTCCCTTTACCTACTAATTTATTGCCTGAGACATCATACCAATTTAATTGCCATTTACTTCCTTTATATTGCAGTTCAAAGTTAGCAGGATTAGCTTCTGAGCTATAGCTTATATTACCCTTGACAAATCCACTTTTACTGCTTATGCTATCTACTTCAAAATCTGTAATCTGCTTAGAGTCTGTTTTACCCTTATCTGATAGCTTGATTTTGATTGCCATTCTTTCTGCTTCAAACAACTTGTTACAACTATTTTCTTGAGCATAGCTAGCTTGGAAGTTTCCTGATAGACCTATGTTTAATAAAGTCAATGGGACAGTCGAACCTAATAACTTTACTGCTTGATATAAAATTTTTTTCATTACTATTTAAATTCTGAATTTTAAAATTTATATTGAAAATTTATGCTTTCAATCACAAAAATACCTTTAATTTTTTGTGACCGCAGTATTTTATACAGCTATTTATATAAAAATCAAATTCGGATTTAGTAATTAAAGATTTACAAAATATTTGATAAAAAGTTTAAGTATTAGATTATGTGCGACTTTTTGATTGCGTGGGTTCGGATAGGAACGAATTATAGTCGCGAATCAATCGTTTGTAGATTAAACTCAGATGGTGCGTTAGACGCTTGTGAGAATATTTGTATTAAGTGATACATAGTTGTGCGTCTAACACACCCTACAAAAATGCAAGATTACAAGAAAATTCTATTTTTCTTCCGTCTCAACCGTAATGACTTGCGGTGGTGTAGCATCAGGAGGGTACAGTAAATCTACTTCTACGAGTCTTTTATCACCTGGTTTCATATTCAGTACCGTTAAAGGTTCTCCTCTTTGACCTCTATTTTGTACTAGATGTACGTAACGAGTACGAGGTAATCCTTTATCATCGGTATAACGAACTCTTACCGTACCGCGAAAGAAGACTCTTTTACTTGGGTTATCGAAGAAGCGCAATCCATTTTTAGTTAATTTGTCTTCTTTTATTGGTGTTTGCAATAATACTTTGACAGTCTGTAGTGACGAGGATTTATTTAGTAAAGGTAATTGCAAACTATACTGAATTCCATAGTTACCGTGAGCATAATATGCTGTATCTGGATACCTTGCTAGCATTTTGGCAGTTTGGATTTGATTAGTTCCTAAAGTTCCTCTGTGGAGTGTAGAAATACCGTAGGAGAAAGCTTGACCCGATTGAGGAATAGTTAAATAGGTTTTTTGGGGACTGTCGGTTACTAAAGAATTCCATTGCGAACCCTTTGCTACTCCTGACACTCTACCGTAAATGATTGGTTTATCGATGTCTTCTGGTGGAGTCGGTTTTTTATCTCTGGGTTCAGCTAAATCTCCGTTATCAAGTAAATTTTGCCACTCCCGTAATGTTGGGGGACGTTCGGTTCCGTCGGTTTCGGTAGGTGCAAACATTGCTAAAGAAGCAGCATATACTTTACCACTACTCCACAACCGCATCAAAGTAGAACGTCCATTTATTGGTGGTTCTAGCTCTTTTACCGGGATGGGTGCATTCATCATCATCCGACTTTCTCCCGGTGGAATGATTAATTGAGCAGGTATTGTCGATTGACGACGTTTTCTTAAAACATCGCTGCTGACTCGACTTCCCGGACCAGCGAAAACTCTACCGAAATAGTTTGTTTTTTGAGATGGTAAATCAATAAATGGAGCGTCAGGTTGGCTGAGATAACTTGCTGCATGTATTACATTTATGGTTACCGGTTGCGATGTGGGATTGTGCAGAATTACCCCCAAATATAAAGTTCTTAAATCATCTGGTGTAGATGCTTTGGCTACATGATGGGCAAATATATCAAAACGTCCTTTAAAAGGGAAATTCAGGTGTGATTCGGGCACTTTTTTTCCTTTCTCTGGAAACGTTGAAAGGAGAATTCCTTCTTTGAGAACTAATTCTGGACTGTTGCTATTGAAAACCGGAACATTATCAAGTTTACCGGGCAAAGGACGCACTTGTTGCGGTTGCACTACTTCTACAGGTGCGGGGGTAGGAATAGTTGTTTGAGCAATAGGAAAACTGAGTAAGAATGAGAACATATAACACACGTTTTTTCGTTCCATTAAAGACGCACCTATATCTATGAAAGTGCCGACCTGCAAATCTATTAATCACAAATTAACAGGAAGATTTTAATTTTTTATTTGTCAAAATAATAACCACAGTGAATAAAAAATAACTAACAAATTGTAGCTATAGCTAGTTATCAAAAATTGAATCGTAAAACTATTCCAAACAAATCTACCCCTTGAGTTTTTTATTGTCCATACAGAAGAGCTATTCCGGTCTTTTTATTTCAAATCAATAGTCGTATACAACACACAATAGCTCTCTCTATATTATTTATTTTAATAGGGATATGTCTGTACTATAGTAATTATTAGATGGTTATTAAAAACTACGCTTGGAGTCTTCTGTCTGGGGGGTTTATATCCGCTCAAGTTTCAAAAAATAGAAGAGATAAAACGTTAGTTATGCTATTTTTCTCATCTAATTTTTGAAATTAATGGCTTATGACTTTGCACTAATGAGCCGCTTGGAATAGCATAGAGTTAAAAGTTCACTGTTCTTTAATTTCTCTTAAACTAACAAGTTGTAGATTTATAGGTAAAGTTCGCACGAGTAAATCAATATGAATCAAACAATGTAAAGCAATTTTAAGCAGCAAGTCTTGAGAACAAATTTATTTGTAACGGATAAGCCAAAATTTGTTCGTAAGTAAATAACAATCTTTGCAGCAGAAAATTGATTATTTAAAATTGTTCACCCTCCATCTATTAAATTATCGGGAGTAGGTTAATGGCGGTAATCGCAGTAATTGATTATGATATGGGAAATTTGCACTCAGTTTGTAAAGCTTTAGAAAAAGCTGGTGCAACTCCTAAAGTTACAAGTTCTTCAAAAGATTTGGAAAGAAGCTCAGCTATTGTATTACCTGGAGTTGGTGCATTCGACCCAGCAATGCAAAATTTACGAGCGCGAGGTTTGATTGAACCAATCAAGAATATCATCGGGAGCGGTAAACCTTTTTTAGGAATATGTCTGGGAATGCAAATCCTTTTTGAATCATCAGAAGAAGGTGTTGAAAATGGTTTAGGAATCATTCCGGGACAAGTAAGACGCTTTCGTCCTTCTCAGGAAATAAGAATTCCTCATATGGGTTGGAATCAATTAGAAATAACTCAAGCAACAAGTCTTTTATGGGAGCATTTACCTCCCCAACCTTGGGTATACTTTGTTCATTCTTTCTATGTTGACCCTTTAGAAAAAAATGTAAATGCAGCAACTGTAACTCACGGAAGTCAAACTGTAACTGCTGCTATTGCTTACGATAATGTCACAGCAGTTCAGTTTCACCCAGAGAAATCTTCTAATGTTGGGTTACAAATACTTTCCAATTTTGTATCCCAGGTACGTGAAAAAATTGCTGTATAAGCTGTTCAAACTGTTTGATTGTTTAATAAATTTATAAGTATCCTACATTTGATTGCCGATGCAAACACTTCAAATTTAATGCAACAATTCAATTCGTGTTTTCTGCTATATTCAATATTTGGCAGTAAAGGGTATCATTGTCCCTAAAATCTTCAACTACACGAAACTAATTTTGTTAAGAATATACGGAAATCGTCAGCTAAAAACATTACCAGGGAAGCAAACCAGACCGACAAGCGCACGTGTAAGAGAAGCTATATTTAATATCTGGCAAGGAAAAATAGCAGATTGTCGCTGGTTGGATTTATGCACCGGAACGGGTTCCATGGGTGCGGAAGCTTTGTGTCGAGGAGCTAGGCTTATAATTGGTGTAGAAAAATCTAAGAGTGCTTGCGGTATTATAAAACAAAACTGGCAACAAGTCGCAGATAACGAGCAAGAATGGAGACTGTTACAGGGAGATATATTGCAGCAGTTGCCAAAACTTAGCGAACAGCAGTTTGATAGAATTTATTTTGACCCACCTTATGCAAGTGATTTATATCAGCCGGTATTAGAAATTATTAATCGCTGCAAGATTTTGGATGTGAATGGAGAGATAGCAGTAGAACATAGTCCCAAATTATGGACACCACCAGAAATTTCAGATTGGGAAATCTGTCGTCAAAAGGTTTATGGTAATACTACTGTGAGCTTTTACAGTTATCAGTTATCAGTTAACAGCTAACAGTGTTAGCGAAGCGTGTCCCGAAAGGGACATACAGTTATCAGTGAGTATTTATTCGCTAGCAGTTTAAAATAAAGGTATTTTAATAATTTGATGGATATTCGTCGTCAACAGGATTCAAAATAGCGATTCAATTACAAAAGTCCTCTAGAAGAGGACTAAAATTAAACTATAATTTCTGAATTATCAGCTATCTACGGAACAATGAACAGCTAATTACCAATAGTTAATAATTAACTGTTTGCTTTTTTACTGATAACTGATAACTATTGACTGTTTACTGTTTACAATCCGAGTTCGTTTCCGCGCTTATATTGCTCGTAAGCTTTGTAAAACAAACCAGCTAGAGTAACGAACACCAAACCTAGAACCATTCCATCAAGTAAAGGTTCAACCATTAGAATCTCCTTTTGGCAATTAATTTCATATTTGTTTACTGTCTTTCATCTTATCAAAGAAGACACGCTATAGCCCTCCCAGAGTGAATTAGAGCTATGTCTTAGGCTTAAAAAATAGTTATAGACGCTTGCACAGACAGTCAAGAACTTTTAAGCTATGTGTATGAAATGAAATATTTTTTGTAGACATTGACTTTGACAGCAAACCTTTTGGATAACCAGATTACCAAACCTGACACTTTAATAGGGCGAATCGCTGTCTTTTTATTAGCGATTTCGCTCGCAATCGCGTTAGGAATTTATGCTGTACATATGGTAAGAACTTCCGACCCCTATATTAAAAATGTTCTTTCTAAAACAGGAAATCCCACACAGGGACATGCGATTTTCCAAATTAACTGTGCTGGGTGTCACGGTTTGGAAGCAACAGGAAGCGTAGGACCTTCTTTACAAGCGGTATCTAAACGCAAATCTCGTTATGGACTAATACACCAAGTTATTAGTGGAGAAACCCCTCCAATGCCTAAATTTCAACCCAATACTGAAGAAATGGCTGATTTATTAAGTTATCTCGAAACGCTTTGATTTAGGGCGTTGATAATCGGGAATTGGGTATGGAAAAATTAAAGAAATAGTTTTTATCTTCAACCCAAAATCCGGGATAATTGCTCATGGGGAATTATTTGCTCTTCTTGCTGTCTTCAGTATCTTGAATGACTGTGCAAAACCACATTTTTCGCTATCAAAATCTATAGTCGTTCGTTCTTCGACTGTTAAACTGCGAAAATAATCCGATAGCGACTAAAATAGCAACACCTGATAATGCTACAACCTTCAAATTAGAATTTGCATTTTCCCACTGTTTGATTGCAATTGCAATTAAAGCCCAGACCGTGACACCGCTATAGGTAAAATCTTGACGCTGGACTAATGAAAGAGTCGCTATAAATGTGGCAATAATTACCATGATTGCAGTCCAGTTTTCTGGTGAGATACCGAAACCATTCCAATTATTGATAAATAAAGCACTGGCAATATTAACAATAGTAGCAACACTTATCCAACCAAGATAAACACCAATAGGATAACGAATAAACCATTTTTCACCACGAGAAGCAGGTCTAACCCCAATTCCCAACCGCAGATACACAATAATCAAGGGTATTAAAATCCACAGCATTGCCACAACAGAAGCTGCGAAATACCGCGATAAAAATAGATACACCCAAACACATTGAGCTATCGATGCAATAGTTAACAAATATCCAGCTTTACGTAAATTGGGATTCTCTCGTTGGGATGGTAAAACCTGATAAATTGCAAAAGCGAATAATCCGATATAAATTAATCCCCATATCGCAAAAGCATAATTAGCCGGGACAATCAAAACGTCTCCAAACAAAGTATTTGATATTCCACCAATAGTCAGTCCGTTAAGCGGAAATATATTAGATAGGACATTAACGATAAAGGCTAATACCACAGCAGCTAAGGTCACCCACTGCCGTATAATATCGGAAGAATTATTACTAGTATTGGACTCTTGCATAGAATTAAACTGATAGTAATTACTTCTATGCTTGATAGCCTATATTGTTTAACTACAGATATTCAAACTCTGTTAACTTTTTTATTATTGGAATCAAAAAATATATCGCAACATTTGATACATGTTTCTCGTAAATTACTTAACTATTAGTTAATTCCACACCCGACGTAGATTCAACACAAAACCGGGTAAAACATCCTCACCAGATAACTCAGCAGGATTTTCCAACACTTCCACAGTCTTACCAGGTCGATAAATTTTTACCCTTCTATTTATATAGCTCTTCAATTAACAGTTTAATAGTTGAATAATTTAAATATCAATTTTATGTCTAACTAAACTGTCTTGCATAAAACCTTGCATACCGACGCTCAAAAGCCAACAATTCCTCATGAGTACCCGACTCTACCACTTCCCCATGTTCCATTACTAAAATGCGATCGCACTTTCTGACGGTACTCAAACGATGAGCGATAATAAACACCGTCCGATTCACCATCAACCTTTCCAAAGCTTCCTGTACCAAAGCTTCCGACTCCGAATCTAAAGCAGATGTCGCTTCATCTAATATCAAAATCCTCGGATTTAACAACACAGCACGAGCTATTGCTATTCTCTGTCTTTGACCACCAGATAATTTAGCACCGCGTTCCCCAACCACTGTATAATAAGCATCGGGCATTTGACTGATAAAATCATGAGCGTTAGCTACCTTTGCAGCTTCCTCAACCGCTCCCATATCAAATTCAGTTTGTCCAAAAGCAATATTCCCAGCAATCGTACCCGAAAACATAATATTTTCTTGAGGTACTATACCAATTTGTTTCCGCAGACTATTGAGAGTAACATCTTTGATATCAACACCATCGATTAAAATTTTACCTTTTTGAACATCGTAAAATCTGGTTAAAAGATTAACAAAAGTAGTTTTACCAGCACCAGAAGCACCTACCAAAGCAATTGCTTCTCCTGGCATTGCTAATAAGTTAATATTTTTAATTACAGGCTTATCTATTTCGTATCCAAAGCTAACACCACGATATTCTACCTTACCGCTAACCGTAGAAATAATTTTTGCATCGAGTTTTTCTACAACATCTGGTTTAATAGCTAATAATTCAAAAACCCTATCTACAGAAGCTTCCCCTTCCTTAAATAAATTATAATTATTAGTAGTATGACTTACCGGGTCAATTAATAAAGCAGCTGCTGATAAATATCCGAAAAACGTTCCTACAGAAAGATTGTCTAAAGAAATCTGCCAAGCAGCAAAGAAAAGCAATAATATAAAACTTACCGCTTGTAAAAATCCAATAATCGGAATTTGAATCGCTTTTAACCTTTCCGTATTATACTTAGCTCTTAAAGTATCTTCTGCTTCCTTACTAAATCGAGCAAGTTCGTAATTCTCAGCAGCAAAAGCTTGAATAATCCTGATTCCACCAAACACTTCCGTTAAAATCGCAGATAAATCAGAAATTTGATTTTGGCTACGTCGAGAATACTTTTGTAGACGATTCCCAAACCATCCAATCAACACTCCCATCAACGGAGCAATTACCAACGTTGCTAAAGTTAATTGCCAACTCAGGTAAATCATATATATAGGAATCGCAATTAACTGTAAAGCAGAAGGGATAAAATCATGAAACATCTTGTGGACAACTTCTCCGACTCTATCCACATCTTCAGTGAGTCGATAAGATAAATCCCCAGCTTTTGCAGTTTCAAAATAACTTAAATTCAAACTTTGCAAATGAGCGTAAACCTGTTTGCGGAGATTATAAGCTACCCTCAAAGCAGCTTTCACCATATAAATATCTTGAATTCCTTGAAAAAATCCTCTAATTAAGAAAACTCCCGTTAAAATAGCAGCAAGTTTTCCTATCTCAGCAATATTTCCTTCTCCAAAAGGAGCGGATAATTCCTTCACGAGTTGAATTAATCCCAACGTCGCAATTACATATCCGATAATCCCCACAAAACCCTTCGCGATATTTTGCCACTGAGGACGTATATAAGGTAAAAGTTGCCAATAATTAGAGCGATTCAAGCTGCAAGTCCCATTCTTTATTTACTAATGTTCAGACGGTATCAGCTTATGTGTAGTTTCTCAAATACTTTCCGGATACAAATGAGATTTAGTAATAGGTAATGGGTAATGGGTAATAGGTAATAGGTAATAGGTAATTGGGGATAAAATTCTTCTCAATTAATTTGTCTAGAAATAAAAAACTGTGGTATAGTGAAAATTACTATGGGAGAAGGTGCGCCTATATAGGGTCTGTTTCTCAAAAAACTAATGGGTAAAATCAAATCTCTTCAATATTGACCTTTTGCAAAGCACTATTACTATTCATCTTGTTCACGATTTATGATTGAGGTTGTTCAAATCAACTTCTAATTTCGTTTATTAATTTGCCTAGAAATAAAAAATTGTGGTAAAGTAAAAATTATTGTGGGAAAAGGTGCGCCTATATATGGTCTGTTTCTCAAAAAATTAATAGGTAAAATCAAATATCTTCAATATTTACCTCTTCCAAAGCACTATTACTATTCATCTTGTTCCACGATTTATGATTGAGGTTGTTCAAATCAACTTCTAATTTCGTTTATTATTTTGCCTAGAAATAAAAATTTATGGTAAAGTAAAAATTATTGTGGGGAAAGGTGCGCCTATATAGGGTCTGCTTCTCGAAAAATTAACCGCTTATATTAAATCTCTTCAATATTTACCCATCCATATCGTTATTAATTACCGTTTACTTGTCTTTGGAATTGGTAATAGTTAAATTAAATCCATATCTTGCACTATTTGTAATAAGCCCAAAGAAACCGGGTTTCTTGTCGTAACAGCATTATTATGTCGTGATAAAGCCGAAAAGAAACCCGGTTTCTGAAACTGCTGCAAAATTTTGGACTTAACCAATTACCAATTACCAATCACCAATTACCCATTACCTAATATTCGCTTCCCATTTTCTTGGTTGACTTGCTCGACGAATATTTCGCCAAATTTGAGTAGCAGCCATTGTACCATCAGCGACTGCAACAGAAACTTGATTTAATCCTTTCTTCAAATCTCCTAAAGCAAAAATACGTTCGTGACTGGTTTGAGCTAAATCGTGAGTTACTAGATTTTCACCATCCCATTCCAATCCATTTATTCCCTTCAAATATTTATTATGGTAAATCGAACCCATATTAATCAAACCAGTGGTTGCTTCAATTACCGTACCGTCTTCTAATTCCACACCACTCATTTGATGTTTCTTACCCAAGAATTTAGCAATCTTTTGCTCGTAGAGGGGATAACCATGTTCTGCTAATTTCTGCTTCATTTCCTGACCCACTTCACACAATCCGTGAGTCAACACAGTAATATAAGGAGTAAACCAATTCATCACAAAAGCAGCATTAATTTGAGACTCCTTCCCTGCAATCAAAACCGCTCGCTGGTCCCACATATCAAAACCATCGCAAATCATGCAGACGTGTAACGTATATCCTGCATAATCATAAACATTCTGCATGTTTTCCAATTCCGGTAAAACATCAATTACACCCGATGCTGCAATTAAATATTTGCTTCTAAATACTTGATAAATACTGTCTTTTCTACCAATTTTAACTTTAACAGCAAAGGTATCACCCTCGTCATTTACATCTTCCACAAATCCCTGTAAATGGTCGGAACCCCATTCAATAGCTTGTTTTGTAGATTGATTGACAATCGAACATCCGCTAGTATCCGGACTTAATCCCACATAATTTCTTAAGTCCTGCATCCATATCGAACGTCCCTTACCTTTTTCAATCACCAAACATTTTAAACCGTAGCGAGCAAGATAAATTGCAGCTGATAAACCACCCATTCCACCACCTACCACGATGGCATCGTATACTGTATCCGCACGTTCGACAAGATTTCTTTTATTCAGCTTCATAATAATGACTCCTTCTGATTCGTTAAGTATTTGATTAAAAAATTAAAAAATTAAAAAATTAACCAGCTTTAAATATACTTTCTTACTATCAGTTATCAAGACTTCATTCAATGACTATATTCTATTCTTCGCGATGATGATGGTTCGCGATCGCAAAATTTTGGGTGTAAATTTTGGGTATAAATTTTGGGTGTAAATTTTGAGATTCAAGATGTTGAGAATCAATAGCTTCAAACAAGATATCTAAGCGAAATAAAAAATCCTTGCATCTTAAATATTTTATAGAAATTGTGACAGAAAGTATGGGGGATATCACCACCCCCAAACTTATCTTAAAATCGAAGACTTACTAATTATCCTACAAATGCACGACGAGGTTCGGAAACACCAGCCGATTTACCTCCCTTTAAATAAGCCAACATGGTGTCAGCATCTGAAACCTCAAAGGGGTCAATGGGACAATTATCGCCAAAATCCGATTCAATAAAAATCTTTTCAATTTTGCCATCATTCACTAACATGGAATAACGCCAAGAACGATATCCGAAACCAAGATTGGATTTATCTACCAACATCCCCATTTTACGGGTAAATTCACCGTTACCATCGGGAAGCAAGAAAACGTTCTTTGCTCCGATTTGCTTACCCCATTGGAACATCACAAAAGCATCGTTAACGGAAACACAGATAATCCGGTCTACACCTAAAGCCTTAAACTCATCGTAAAGCTCTTCATAACGTGGTAAATGATTGGAAGAACAGGTAGGAGTAAAAGCACCGGGTAAGGAAAATAATACTACCTTCTTACCAGCAAAAATATCTTCGGTGGTTTTATCTTCCCAACGGAAAGGATTCGGTCCTGGAACGGACTCATCACGAACCCTAGTCTTGAATACGACGTTAGGAACTTTTTCGATTACAGCCATTACTACCTCTTTGTTTACTGAAAATGCACTCTACTGAATAAAGAGTAAATTTGATTGATTACTAACTTAGAATAATTCTTAGTTAAGAATAGTTCAATAGAGATAATTACTCATTTCTTATTTTCATTTTTTTGTTAGACTAATACTGGTATAAAAGATTTTATTTTTAAATTAATCCTTTAAATTGATTGAGTATTACCTCTGTTAGAAATATTAGAAACCTTTCAAAACAGGGTTTCTCGGGACTTATGGTTTAGATGGAAAATTGATTGAAAAAAAAGATATGAAAAAGCAAGCTTCGGAAATAGTTAAAATATTGAAATTAAAGGGATTGCGAGTAACTCCCCAACGGTTTGCAGTATACTCAAATTTGTTGAATCGGGAAGACCATCCCACAGCAGAGCAGATATTGATTAGTTTGAATCAAGATAGTCCGACTTCTTCTCAAGCAACGATATATAGTTCTTTACAAGCTTTGAGAGATGTGGGTTTGGTAAGAGAAGTATTGTTAGAAGAAGGTGTATGTCGTTACGATGCGAATGTTTCTCCTCATCACCATTTTCGCTGTAATAGATGTGGAAAAATTGAAGATATCCCTTGGGAACAGGTTGAAGGAATTAGTTTTAAAGGTTTACGTTCTGGGTTGAGTGTTGATAATTATGAATTGACCATACGGGGTATTTGTGATTGTTGTCAGGATATTTTGGATTGAGGAAGTGAGGGAGAGAGGGAGTGAGGGAGTGAGGGAGAGAAAAGTTTTGGTCTTATATTTACGTAGTAATTTAACCTGAGTTCGAGATAAACTCAAACCCTTATTGTGTGGTTGATTGAAAACAGTATTTATAAACGTAATTACGTTGTATGAGCCATCAATCAGCTATCAAAATTAGTAATTCCTTAATCCGAACCGATGTTAATTTAGGTAGTAGTTGATTGTTTTGTAATTTTGCAATTTATCACGGTTGGGTGAATGGGTGAGATATGATTTATTTCCTATTTATCCTTATTGAATTCAATATGAATAATTTAGAGTTTTAGATATTGAATGAAATAGTTTAAATCAAAATAATATCCAATATCTGACAAAATAACTAGTTTAATTCAAACGTTGATTTTAAATGATTCAAGATTAAATTAAAATGCTGAGATTAGATTAGATACAATATGTCAATCCTAGATGAGTTTGAAACACAAGAAGTTATAGAAACCCGGTTTCTGGAAAAACCGGGTTTCTAAAATCTCGCGAATGATTTGGTAATTCTTCAAATTTATCTTTGTTTAAACCAACCTACGATTAATTTCATTTTTTTTATTTTGTGATTTTATAATTTTGTAATTTTGTGATTTTTTGTCAAATAGTTTTTGAATAATCATGTTTTACCTGCTTTTATAAAATCAAGTTCGGAAATTGCTGTTTCTTCTCGATACCAACCAGAAAATACAGCCAACTTCTCTTTATCTACATAAGAAGCTTGTTTTAAAGATTCTCCAGCACATTGAAAATAAATTCGCGAACCTTGAGTTTTGGTTTGTAAATTCATACAGCGGGATGCATCAATATCTATTTGAAATTCTGCTTTTTTACCGTCTTCTTGATAAACCAGAAAATAGCGAGGTACGTCAAAAAACAATACGTCTGCTCTTTCGTAAAATTCAACTCGATAACCGGGAATATCTATTGCATAACGTGTTTCTGAAATTAATGTATGAAATGTATAAATTGATAAAGATATAAATAAGGATAATATTGCTAGATTGCTGTATTTTTTCCAGGATTGAGGTAAAAATTTTCTACACAGCAATCCTGTAATTAACAAGGGTAAACCTATAATTATCAGGACTATCAAGCTGATTACGATGAATCCAATAATAATTTCCATTTTCTCTTATCTAAAATTAAATTAATCATTATTTAAATATATTTTGAGTATAGCTATTTACTTAACTATAGTAAGAATCGTAATAATACTGAAAAGCACATAAAAATACTCGGTAAACTAATTAAGTCTAAATACGATTATCGAGTATTTTTTTGATGGTATTTAATTGATAATGAAAATGAATTACTAATCCAACGACTTTAAACCAATTGCAATTTTACTGTGCTGTTCTATTTGTCCCATCACTTGCTTTGCTCGTTTAATCACAGTTGCTGGTAAACCTGCTAATCTTCCTGCTTCAATTCCATAGGATTTATCAGCACCACCAGGTTGAACTTGATGTAAAAAGATAATTTGGTCTGGCATTTCTTTGACTGTCACCTGATAATTAGCAACGTTATCTAATAATGAAGCTAATTCGTTCAGTTCGTGATAGTGAGTTGCAAAAATTGTTCTGGCTAAAAGTTCCGTCGCTATATATTCTCCTACAGCCCATGCTATAGATAAACCATCAAAAGTTGCCGTACCACGACCAATTTCATCTAGCAATACCAAAGATTTATCAGTACCGTGGTTGAGAATATTCGCTGTCTCGTTCATTTCCACCATAAAGGTAGATTGTCCGGTCGCTAAATCATCAACAGCACCAACACGAGTAAATATTCTGTCACAAACTCCTAAAGTAGCTGAAGCTGCTGGAATAAAGCTTCCTATCTGAGCCATTAATTGAATTAATCCTACCTGACGTAGATAACAACTTTTACCGCTAGCGTTTGGTCCAGTAAGAATAATTAAATCGGGAGAATCATTATTATTCTGATTATTTTGAATATCTAGATTAAGTTGATTACTTTGATTAATTTGACTATCTAAATTAACTTGATTCCCTTGATTTTGATTATTTTGATTTTTATCCCTTCCTAAATAAGTTGAATTCGGAACAAAGAAACCAGCGGGTAAAGATTGCTCTACAACTGGGTGTCTACCATTAATGATTGTAATTTCTCTTCCTTCAACAATTTCCGGACGACAATAACCTTGAAATACCGCTAATTCTGCTAAACCACACAATACATCAGCAGCAGCTACAGCACGGGATATATTCCTGATAATTTCAGCTTGAGAACCAACTTCTTCCCTCAAAGCTAAAAAGATATCAAATTCCAACTTATTTAAATCATCCCTTGCTGTCAGAATCCTTGCTTCCCTTTCCTTCAATTCCGGAGTGATATACCTTTCCTCATTAGTTAAAGTCTGTTTGCGAATGTAATTTTCCGGTACCTGCTCCGCTAAAGCACGAGAAACGCTCAGATAATAACCAAAAGTCTTGTTATAACCAACTTTTAGTTTAGGAATCCCCGTTCTTTCCCTTTCATCAATTTCTAGATTAGCAATCCACTTCTGGTCTTCTTCTACTAACTGCTTTCTTTCATCTAATAAAGGATTTATTCCCTCTCGAATCAAACCACCTTCCTTAATTTGTATCGGAGGAGATTCCATAATATGAGCTTTTATCTTCTCAGATAATTCTTCCATGCTCGGAGGAACCTTTTGTAAAGCTTTGAGAAAAGGAGAATTAGAATCCTTAACTAAATCAGCTAGCTGAGGTAACTTTGATAAAGAATCAGCTAAAGCAGATAAATCCCTAGCATTCGCAGTTCCAGAACCAGCACGTCCCGATAACCTTTCCAAATCGTAAATTTGCTTTAATAAACCCCGCAAATCTTGACGTAAAGTTGTATTTTCAGCTAATTCCTGTATCGTATCCTGTCTCGATTTAATTCCCTTGATATCCAATAACGGCTGTAACAACCATCTTTTTAAAGCACGACCACCCATCGCAGTAGTGGTTCTATCCATAGCCCAAGATAAAGAACCGTGATAAGTACCGTCACGAATCGTTTGGGTAATTTCCAAGTTACGTCTAGTTGAATAATCTACAACTAAAAAATCAGTAAAAGTATAGGTTCTTAAAGGTTGTAAAGGAACCTTGTTTTCCTTCTGTGTCTCCTCAAGATATTCCAACAAACCACCAGCAGCACGAACCGCTAAAGGTAGATGGTCGCAACCAACCCCTTCCAGAGAGCGCAATTTGAACTTTTGCAATAATCTACTTCTCGCTTCCCCTTGAGAAAACGGAATTTGCGATCGCAATGCATAACAAAAAGAAGTAGGTAGACATTCGGGTAAACTATTCGACTTCTCACCAGGTCTGAGTAACGCACCCAAATCCGGAGCATTAGTAGGAAATAACACTTCACTTGGCTGCAATCGCATCAACTCTTGAGTTAAATGCTCCAAATTACTGGTTTGAGTAGTTAAAAATTCTCCGGTAGAAATATCAGCATAAGCCAAACCCCAATTATCTCCGGCAATTACCACAGCAGCTAAATAATTGTTGCGACTCGCTTTTAACATCCCATCTTCTAATAAAGTACCGGGAGTTAAAATTCTGGTAATTTCCCTCTTCACCAAACGACCACCAGTCACCTGAGAAGCATCTTCCACCTGGTCGCAAATTACTACCGCATAACCTTTCTCAACTAACCCAGTAGCATGACGTTCCCAAGAATGATGGGGAACACCACTCATAGCTACCCTTCCCACATTCGCACCAGCTTGTTTACTAGTTAAAACCAGTTCCAATTCTTGAGCTAACGTGACAGCATCTTCAAAATAACATTCAAAAAAATCACCCACCCGATAAAACAGTACTGCATGAGGATGTTTCTCCTTGGTTTCAACATAATGCTGGTACATCTGACTCAGCTTTGTTATATCCACCGTGCGATGGTCGGTGATGGTTGTAGATGTATTCGTATTCTTAGATGCAGTCATGGATTAAAGATACAGGTAGCCATCGAACAATATATGATAATAACCCGATTACAGGATTATCCTGAAGTAGCTCAAGGTTTATTTATCTTTCGTCGTATTTTTTAGTTAAAGTTTTAATTTCACTTTGATTTTCTTTTTTTGTAGTAATGCAGTACTATTGGATATTCATCAATAGGAAAATATCGATATTCTCGTAACCTCATACTAATAGACTCGCTTTTTACAAACACCATTTATGTTTTTCTCGCCAGTTTAGTTATAAATACGATTTTTGTTTAGATTAATAAAAAAATTAATACCGTTTTTATTAAGTGTGGTGGGACGGAAAATTGATAATTTAACCATTAATGACGATTCATATTTATTTTTCACTGTAGAGCTTGTTTATTAAGACGGTTTTTCTTGCAGTTTTCTCTGGGTGAGTAGATGTATTTTTTACAATCATATTTTATGTTTTAGCTTTATATGAGCTAGTAATAAATACGATTTTTTATTTTTTGTAGTTAAATAAATTACCTTTTAATTTTTTGGAAAAATACTTTGATATTGAAGCTGTTTTTTGCAACTTTGGAGCGAGGGGAGATTAGCAACGGATAGAGTTGGCAACGGATGATTTTTTTGTGTGTTTCGGAAGAAGTTAAACGGATATTGGTTTTAATTGGATAGATTTTTGAATCTGACCTTGATAAAGAGGATTCAATTAAAGTTTATTTTTCAACCGTTTATATACGGTTTCTATAAATTGATTTTTGTATGAAAAAAATTTTGCTTTACAAAGCTCAATAATCTCAAATCGAATTTTCTGGGTTTGAGACTGCTAATTGTGATAAAAAATTACAAAATTTTCGTTAATTGAGAATAGCATCATTAATAATGCAAGTCTTGTCATTTAATCGACGAAATTACGTTGTTTGAGTAGCGGTATAAAAAGTCTGTATTTTTTTTTGAAAAAAATTTTGATACCATCCTATTGGGATGTGTATATACTTTTTTCTTTACTTATTAAAGTAAGGATTTAGTTTATTTTTCTGATTACTTTTGATTAAATAAATTTTATTAGTCGGTCCGAATAGTTCCATGTGGCATTATAGTGTTATTGAAAATAACACCATCATCAACCCGAAAATTAATAGCTCTGGTAAGATTCACGTTAATTAATAATCCCATCAAGCCCTACACCCCCTATGTTAGCTTCTGTGAAATTAGCTCTTAAGCTAGCATATCGGAAATCAGCTCCACTCAGATTACATTTTGAAAGATTACTTTCTCGAAGAACAGACTGATAAAAGCAAGCCTTTTCCTGCATTGGTTCCGCTGAAATTAACTCATAAAGAGAAATTGCTCGCTCAAATCAGTATCCTCTAAGTTTGCTCCGCTAAAGTTGACTTTAGGCAAGCTTATTAACCGAAATTGCAAAATTCAACTCTTTCCAAACTTATTCTACTCAAATTAATGTTGTGAAAAGTCTTGTTAGTGTGTTCAAGAATCATCCCAGCAAAATCTTGTTCCCCTTTCTCATAACGTTGGAGATGTCTAATAGTTATTTTTTCTATTTCCATATTTCATCTTTCCACTGAAAAGAAGTTTGTTAAATTAATCTAATTTGAATTGCTTCTAGTAGTCGTTTTGAAATAATTTCTCAACCATAGGGATTTGCAATTCAATTTAAATAGAAAATCAGTTGAAATATCTGTGTTTTAACTGGTTCGTATGGTGGTAGAATATTATTTGAAGAAAGAAAAACAGATTATTGCCAGTAAAACAAAATTTTAAATAGCTTCTAGGAGCGGCGAGGACTCAGTTAACCTTGGGCAGCAAACATCTAAGCTGCCTATTTAATTCAAACTAATATCTACGATAATTACAATCGATTCAAATTTTAATTTTAACTTCAACTTCAACTTCTTTATTTCATCATCTTTTATCAAAACAAAAAGTAAATTGATTTAATTATTTAAATTAAAAAATGAATAGCAGTTTAATGTAATCTCTTGACAATCTCAATGTTCAATAAATAAAAATAAACAGCTTAGACGTTTGCTGCTCAAGAACAATTTTACTCTCGCCGCTCAGGGATTGCTATTTTATTCTGGTTTTTCTCTTTATAAAGAATATTTTACCACGAAATAGCACCTGTTAAAACCACTAAGAATAATGGGAAGGATAGAGAATTTCCTTATGCTGAATTACAGGTAATGCTTGAAGATACGGGATTTTTTAGAAGTTCTTAATTAAGGTAAGTTGAGCTAGATAGCTTTCATCAATCAACTTTAAATAAACTAACTCACAAACTACATCTTTAAACTACCTCAAACGACCTGCTTTACTCCAGTGCGATCGCATCGACCAAATATAGACCAGAAGCGATATTCGCGACATTGCTGGTTAACGGGTCAAAGCTTCTAATTTCACGACTGAGTAAAGCAGCGTTAAAGACTTTTTCTTGTTGACCACGAAATTATCACCTAGTCATTTTGATAAATACATTGGTTATAAATTATTCTAGTAATTCTTGGAATTGTTAGTTGCGGTGTAATTTTCAATCTTGAGTAAAGTCTATTTCTACCAAGAATATAATTCAATCGCTTCCAATTATTTATAAATATGGTTGTAATCGATAAATTAAATCAAAATTCGCTTAATTCAACGTTTTATTTTTCTAATAACCGTTAAAATTAACTATAATTTTCTAGTACCCAAGCACCATGATGAGCGTAAACTTTGAAGCCGTCAACATGGAGGTAGTTCAATTTATGGAAGTTCTTCATCCAAATTGAATTCATTTTTCAATAAAGCATATTCGTTTTTGTAATCTTTTTAAAACTCTTCCACGTTTATTTTTATCCAACTATGATTTTACTCTTTCAATAAAATCTTTTATACTGAGCAAAATAATAACTATTGAATTGTCAAAATGTCTCCATTCTTGATATTTAATAATTTAGAAACGACAACCTTTTCTCCTGGCTGTAATCCCTCGATTACTTGATATTTATTATCTATAGTTTTACCTAGCTTTATCTGTTTCTGTTTGGCTACTAACTGAGAAGTTGTTGAGCTTGAATTTATCTTTTCTGCTACATATACAAATGCTTCTCCAGCTATACGAAATACTGCTGCGGTCGGAACCAATAAGCCAGAATGTTGATTCCAATTAATTCTGGCTTTGGCAAATTGTCCCGACTCCATCTTTCCTTGTTGATTATCAAATAATGCTTTGACTAATACAGTATTAGTATTATAATTGACTTCTGGAGAAATAAAAAATACTTTTCCTATTCCTATTTTTTGACTTTTTGAATTAATTATTTCTACTAACATCCCCTTGCGTAACTGTGGTTTATTTGCGAAAGGAACTGGAATATCAACTTCTAAAGGCTGGTTTTGATTAACTGTAATCACTCTAGTTGAAGCTTTAACTAAATCTCCAACTTTTACTGAAATATTTGATACATTACCTTTAAAAGGAGCATTTATACTGTACTTTTGAGGTTTTTTTTCTGTGTTGGTTACTGCTTGCTTATTTACAGGATTTGATTGTGCTTGCTGATATTCTTTTTCTAAATTAGATACAGTTGCTTGTTGTGTTTTTATTCTGGTATCTAATTTATTAAATTCAATTTTTGCTGCTTGGAGCTTTTGAGCATATTCGTCTTTAGTTAATTTAGACACAGCACCTTGTGCAGCTAAGTTAGAATACTTTTGATAATTTTCTTGATTTAACCTGACGTTTTGCAGCTTAGATAAACGCTGAGTTTCTAATTCTTGAAGTGTGTTGCGAGCATTTTCTAACTGTAATTTAATTGTTTGCAAGGTTGCGCTTCTGTTACTATTACTATCAATAACTTCAGTAGGTTGATTGTTAGGTCTAATTTCTAATAGAGCAGCTTGTGCTGTAACTTGGCTTCCTTCTTTTACAAAAATTTGTGATACTTTTCCTGGGATATTTGCTTGAATGCTAGCTGAACGTAGCGATTGTAAGCTAGCAATGAAGTCTGAACTTTCTTTTATCTGACCTGCTTCTACCTGGGCTAGCTCAACGGATAATGGAGTTTGCTGTACGGTAGTACTTGAAGGTGTTTTTCTACCACGAGCGAGCAAACTATAAAGTACTGCTACACCACCGATAGTTAAGGTTAGTGGTATCAGTATTAAAAGTAAACGTTGCCATAAATGCAGTGTTTTTTTAGCTTTGATAGCGCTGTTTTCTTTTATTCCTATTTGAGAGTCAGAGGGTTTCATGGCTTATAAATAAATTATTTTCAATCAAAAAATAAGCGAATAAAATATTAATTAATCCTTAGATAAACAAGTAATTGACTTGTTAGCTAAAATATTTGTTTTTTACCTAGTAATAAGACAGAATATTAATTATTTTATATTGATAGTGTATTCTAACACCATTGATATACAGCATAAATACAAGTAACAGTATATACGAATAAGGCAATTTCAAATTTAAGAATAATTGAGCTAGTTTTCTGATTACAATTTTATCTAATTTTACCTAATAATTATCAATATTTTTCGCTTAAATAATAATTTAATTTAAACAAGGCAGCAAAAATCTATCTGTTATAGAAAATTTACTATTCATATATTCATAATCTAAATTTATATCTATATCTACATCTGAAAATTGTTTAATTTAAACAATTAACTCTAGCAAATAATGTATTGTTGTTTATAGAATATTTGTATGGCTTAAATAAGTATCAAATTAAACTTTATTGTTGCTGTAGAAAATTTAATGAAGTCCAAATTAATTGTCTTTCTAAACTAGTATCAGAAACCCGGTTTCTAATCGTAACAGTATAGTTATCTGATAATGATATTACAAATAAATCAGGCTTACCAAAGTTCTTAAAGATGTTGTAATTTATGAGATTTAATTTTTAAGTGGTCGGTTAGGGTTTTGCTGTAGAGAATTTCAATCATGCTCTATCGGGTATTTAAAAGCTAGCATATGATGATTTTTGAATTATCAATGCAAAAAAAAAGATTACTTGTCTAATCATTTTACATGTAATATAGACTGTAAATTTATTAAATACAAAAAAAAATTCTAAAGAAGGTGGGAAATTCCCACCTGAAAATATTTTTATTTCTTAGTTAAACGAATATGTTCTAAGATTTGCTGCTTTCTCTCAGCAGAATTGATTTTGGGTTTGATAAAATCATTTGTACTGCGAGCAAGATGCTCCATAATTCGCTTTTGACGGTCGGATTGGTTAGCCATATTAGTGATAATTGGATAAAACGAGAATTTTTAATCAGTAGTAATGTTTCACATTTTACTCATGTAAAGCATCTCCACTTAATCTTTATTTTAATATAATTTTGTGATTTTTTTGAGCAAAAACTCTTCTTGATTGCTTGTTAAAAACAGTTGCTGTATGAACTTGAATAGCCTTAAAAATTTAGTCTGAATTAACAACAAGATAATTGACAAAATGACTAATTTATATCTTGTAGAGAAAAATATCAACTTCCGGTAAAATTTTTACAGTCGCGCTCTTAGTAGCTTGAGATGTCAAATATTGTCAAACCGCCATGTGATACTGGAGTAATCACTGCTAAACGATGCTCCACATCTTGTTCTCGTACTACCGAACGTTGGGTGCTGGTGGCGACCATACTAGGTTCGAGTATGGCAATGATTGATGGAACTGTGGTGAATATAGCACTACCAGTATTACAAGAAACTTTGAATGCAACTGCTACTCAGGTTCAGTGGGTAGTAGAATCCTATAGTTTATTTCTGGCTGCTTTAATTTTAGTAGGTGGCTCGTTAGGAGATAGATTTGGCAGAAGGTTGATTTATGCATGTGGAATTGCTTTATTCGCTCTTGCTTCTGGATGGTGTGCTTTATCACCTAACATTAATCAATTAATTGTTGCTCGTGCTTTTCAAGGAGTTGGTGGTGCTTTATTAGTTCCAGGAAGTTTGTCGATTATCAGTGCTTCCTTTGATGATTATGAGCGAGGAAAAGCAATTGGTATTTGGTCGGGTTTCACAGCTATAACTTCTGCATTTGGACCTGTTTTAGGGGGATGGCTGGTAGAAAATCTATCTTGGAGATGGGTATTTTTTATTAATGTGCCGCTGGCTATCGTCATATTATCGGTTTTGTTCCGTTACGTTCCCGAAAGTCGCGACCGGGAGTTTACCCGATTAGATTATTGGGGAGCAATGTTAGCAACTTTAGGTCTGGGAATGGCAGTTTTTGGGTTAATTGAGTCTTCTACTTTGGGTCTTTTTCATCCTTTGGCGATAAGCTGCACGCTATTTGGGATAATTGTTTTAGGCGCGTTTGTTTTTCTTGAGGCTAATATCTACAGTCCCATGATGCCTCTATCGTTATTTAAATCGCGGACTTTCTTGGGTGCTAATTTACTAACTTTATTACTTTATTCAGCATTGGGGGGAGTTTTATATTTCGTTCCTTTCAATTTAATTCAAGTACAAGGTTATTCTCCAACTGCTGCTGGTGCGGTGTTTTTACCATTTATTTTATTAATGTTTTTCCTCTCGGGATGGTCTGGTGATTTGGTCAACCGCTATGATGCTAAGTTACCTTTGATGATGGGACCGTTAATTGCAGCAGTCGGTTTTATGCTGTTTGCTGTACCTGGGATTGGTGGAAGCTATTGGATAACATTCTTCCCTGCTATTTTGGTATTAGGTTTGGGAATGTCGATTAGCGTTGCTCCCTTAACAACTACAGTAATGGGTTCGGTGAGAAAGCGTTTGGTTGGTGTCGCTTCGGGAGTTAACAATGCTGTTTCTCGCACTGCAAGTTTGATAGCTATCGCCATTTTTAACATATTGGTTTTCAATATTTTTAATTACAGTCTGGATAGACGTTTGGCGAAGTTAAATATACCACCTCAAGTACAGCAAGCTTTAAGTAAGGAAAGAATTAATTTAGCTGCAGCAAAAGTACCAGATGATATCAGCAACGAATTAACAAATGCAATCGAAAAAGCGATAGCACTATCTTATGTTGATAGTTTTCGTGCAATCATGTTTATTGCAGCAGCTTTAGCTGTAGCAAGTGCTGTAATCGCTTTTCTAATGATTAATCAAAGAAAAAAAGCTTTGTAGGGTAAAGGTAAAAGTTTGAAAAAAGTTGACGAAATGATTTTAATTTTACTATAGGTAATTAAAGTCAACAGTATTTATTATGTAAGTAATAAACAATGCTTATTATTACTTGTTAAAAAAATATTATGAGATTTAACATACTTGTAGGGTGAATATAGCTGGTTTAAGTTATGATTTATGAGCTTAAGAACTATGCTTGAGAACTATGATTATATATATTTTAATCATGTAAGATATTAATGCTATCTTGTATGTACAAAATCAAAGGTTATTTCAATAATCATCTAAACAATAATATTAATAAAGAATGTTAAAAATATCTGGCTTTGTAGATATAAACAATAATTACTTAAAGCCAGAATAAAGAGTGTATTAAACTAATGTTAGCTATTTTGAGTAAAACCTTCTTCTAAAAGAGATTTATAATCCCAATGCTTGATTCGCCTCTTTATTCGGCTAATCAATTGCTGATGTCTTTACCTTCTGTAGAGTACAAGCGGCTTATTCCTTATCTAAAGCCTGTTAGTTTGGTTTTAGGACAAGTTATTTATGAACCGAGACAACCCATTAAGGAGGTTTATTTTCCTTCAAGAGCAATGATTTCTTTGGTTTCGATTATGAAAGATGATTCAACCACAGAAATAGGTTTGGTTGGCAATGAAGGAATGGTGGGTATTCCTGTGTTTTTGGGAGGAAATGTATCTACAAACTGCGCTATCGTTCAAGTAGAAGGAAACGCGGTAAAAATGGACGCTTCCGTACTAAAAAGCGAATTTGAAAGAGGAGGACAACTACAGAAAAAGCTCTTGCTCTATACTCAAGCAAGATTAATTCAGGTATCACAGATAGCTGCTTGTAAATCACATCATCTGATTGAGGAAAGACTTGCTCGTTGGCTTCTGTCGGTAAATGATTGTGTAAATAAGAATGAGTTGCCGCTCACCCAAAAATTTATATCCAAAATGCTTGGAGTCCGTCGCGCTAGCGTTACAGAAGCAGCGATAGCACTTCAGAAAGCAGGATTCATCAGTTACAGCAGAGGACAAATAACTATCTTGAACAGGGAAGAGCTAGAACAAGCAGCATGCGAATGCTATGGCTTGATTCAGAACGAGTTCAAGCGCTTGCTGAGATAAAACGTGAATTATTAAATTTTTATATTTTCTTCAGATTTCAGAAGCTTATGTACGATACCGTACTGTTTTTTTCTGGGATAGAGGTATTCTTTTGTTTACAGACATGCAACGTCAGCAGACGTAATATCGTTTTGAATTTAGCATTCTGAAGGAAGCCGCAGCTTTTCAATTTCATTAGTTGTAGCAAGGATATTGGGTTTGGATTAATCAAGCATCAGCTTTTTGATGTTTTGAAATATTCACCTGTGTAATACTTTTTCAAATTGGTACTTTTAATCTGCTGATACTGTATAGCATTCTGGTGGAAAAATACCGTATTGACATGACCTAGATATTTCTTACTGTTCTTGTGTCGTCAGGTGCTTTTCCGCATACGACTCAATTTTGAAGATTGTATTCTTACATATGTCCGACGATATTGGTGGTGCGACGACAGTCAATGAATTGCTAGCAGCTTTACCGGAGGAGGAATATCAGCGGTTGGTTCCTCACTTAGAAAATGTTGATTTAGTATCTGGAGAGGTTTTATCAGAACCTGGGGAAACAATGACAGAAGTCTATTTCCCGACTCTGGCTATGATTTCTTTAGTTTCAATAATGGAAAATGGTTCGACGACAGAAATAAGTTTAGTAGGTAAAGAAGGAATGGTAGGTTTACCTGTGTTTTTAGGTGGTAATTCTACTACCAGCCGCGCCATTGTACAAATTGAAGGTACAGCACTAAAGCTAAATGGCAGCATATTAAAAAAAGAGTTCGATAAAGGTGGGGAACTACAAAAACTTTTGTTGCTTTATACACAAGCATTATTTACCCAAGCTTCACAAAATGCTGCGTGCAATCGACAACATAACATCGAAGAAAGGCTTGCTCGTTGGCTCCTGACAGCAAGAGACTGTGTAATGAAAGATGAATTACATCTGACCCAAGAATTTATCTCTCAAATGTTGGGTACCCGTCGTTCTGGTGTAACTGTTGCAGCAGGTATTCTTCAGCAAGCAGGAATGATTCGTTATACCCGTGGAAAGATTAGTATTCTGAGGGCAGAAGCTTTGAGTCATACAGCTTGCGAGTGCTATCGCGTCATCAAAAATGAGTATCATCGCTTGCTCAAATCCAAACAAAATTGAGGATTAAGTACGATGGCGTACAGACAAGGATTAAACCACTGTGGCATTAGTGATTAGAGAAAGCTTCAATGTGGATTGTTAATTATAAATAATCGGTTTTATCGAAAGTTAAAAGTTTAATAATCTAATAATCTCCTTTCTAACTTTTTCTATTGAAGCTATTAAGATACGAAACTTATGTTCGGCTAAAAAGCAGTTGTGTTTTCCGCAGATAACAGATAAATAGCAAATACCTTTATTGTATAGATAATAGATAAATAATAAATATTTGATACATAATGTACTAACTACAAAAACTTTGTTAAAAATAGAAGCGAAAAAATATTTTTAAACAAAGTTTTTCTTGTCCAAATAAATTAATATATGTTTAGTTAAATGCTAGATAATTAGATTAAAATAAATCTGTTTGTTGGCAGGATAGATATTAGAATATATATTGCTTTGGCTATATTATTTATAAGCTTTTACAGAAAAGCAAAAAAGGCAAAATAGTAAAGGATAGATATATGTTTGATAACCAACAAGAAACCGGAAAAGAACTGAAGTCTTGGATACTTATGGGGAGTTGCCCATGTTGTAATTCCGTAAGAATAAAGTATCGTGAATACATCACAAATCGGACATTTGGATTCCAATGTTTGAATTGCGGCTGGAAATCTCAGTATAATTTAACAGAATTGAAAGAAGCTTCAGTTAACTGGTTTTCCGGTCAAAAATAATTGAAAAATTAATAGCTTCTCGTCAATTAATTATATTTAATATCTAAAAACTTTTTATTTTTTGATATTATAATTATATAGAGGAAGAATCAGAATTTGAGTTGGTTCAATCTGGAATAAATGATAACAGTCAATGTTGGAATTATCGTCAGGGTTGAAAAAAGCTTCAAAATAAGACACTGAATTGGTATTTTCAACATTCATAAATCATTAAGCTTGTTTCTGCGAAATTTTACTCGCTACTCGCTACTTGTGAAACAGTTGCGGTAAGTTAGCGTGCAGAGCAGTCTTCACTTACTACAGCCGAGGGAGCTGAGCCGCACGTAAAGGCAATGCAGTGGCTCCCCGATGTAAACCGGAGGCAAATCCCTCTGCGAGTACAACTAACGTGTTTCGTAGCGTCTCCCAAAGGGAGATACCTGTAGGGATACTTGCTGCTCGCTACTTATTAATAGTGAATCTTTTAACCCAAACTCACGTTAAATTATTAGAAGTTTGGCAGGAACACTTTCCTGAATACAGTTCTAATTGGTACATTAACCTCGAACGAACTCATAATTTCTATGTCTACACAAGCAGCAACAGCAGCAACTGCAAACTCCCTTGCTCTTTCATCTTTTCATATTCGTTTAGAAACATTAGAGAAAGAACATCAGTGGTTGCTTAAGCAAATTAAGAAAAAACGCACCGAACAGAAGAACTTTCTCGAACAGATGCGTTCTGTAGCGACTGAAATACATAGCAGATGCACTCCTTGTTTTCAAAAAATGGCATCTCTGGATGAGGAAATACATTCGGTATTTGATGAAATTTTGACTAAACGGAAGCTAGGAAAACAAACACGTAGAAATATCGAGCAAGTTTACCGGAGTCTTCAAGCAGGAGGGATAATCAGTGTCAAATTTAATCCTTCGGAAGGTAATACGTTAGAAGATTTTTTTGATATAGAGGAAGAAGAAGATAATTTCTTTGATTCAGAAAATGAAAACAGTGATTCCCATGAAGATTCCGAACAACAATATCGACAAGCACAACCAGATTTTTCTTCTGCAAATAAAGCTGGTGAATCAAAAAAAATTCGTCAGACATTTCTGAGGTTAGCCGAGATATTTCATCCTGATAAAGTAACGGATAGTGATATCCAAATGCACCATACGGAAATCATGAAGGAAATTAATAAAGCTTATCAAGAAGGTGATTTAGCTAAATTGCTAGAAATTGAAAGATTGCATCAGGTGGAAGAAACTTTCTCAATTGATAGCGAAGATGATTTAACCAGAAAATGCAATAAGCTAGAACAACATAACGAGTTTCTGAAAAACCAGTATGAAAATCTCAAAAGTGAATTGAGACTTGCTAAAAATACTAATGAAGGACAAATGGTTTCCGGGTATAGAAAAGCAGTTAAAGAAGGAATAGACCCAATTTCTCAAACGGTAGAGCAAATAGAATCTGAGATTGAGGTAATTTCTTCGATATGTAACTTTGTCAAAGATTTTCGAGATAAAAAAATAACAATTAAAGATTTTCTTGCAGGTCCACCGGTTCTACAACAAAGAAACCAAGAAATAATCGATGAGCTTTTCGAGGAGATGTTTGGAGAATTTGAATAATTTGGAGATTTTTAAACAATATTTTGCGACCATGATATTTAATAAAAACAAGTAGAGATGTGGAATTAATTACTACGTCTCTATTTTTTATCAATTATCAATTACCAATTACCAATTATCAATTATCAATTATCAATCCCCAATTACCAATTACCCATTACCAATTACCAAATTTTCTATTGCTTGATTAATCAGTTTTTCCCCATCTTCTATATTTTCTACTTGATTAAATTGCTGTCTTAATTCCGCAGCACCTGCAAAGCCTTTAGCATACCAAGCCATGTGTTTTCTTGCTTGATAAATTCCTCTTTTTTCTTTATATTCCCATAATGCTTTTAAATGTTCTTTAGCGCATTCTAATTTTTGAATTACTGTGGGAGCGGGTAGCTTTTCTCCGGTTTTAAGAAAATAATCAATTTCTCCTACTAAAAACGGATAACCTAAAGTACCACGAGAACACATTACTCCATCAGCACCGGTTATTTCTAAACACTTAATTGCTGATTCTACGGAAAAGATATCACCGTTAGCAATTACAGGAATATCTAGTACTTCCTTAACCCGAGCAATCCATTCCCAGCGAGCATTACCGTTGTATCCCTGAGCGCGAGTCCGTCCGTGAATCGTCATCATTTGCGCTCCTACATCCTGCATTCTTTTGGCAAAATCTAGGATAGTAATTTCTGCATCATCCCAACCAATACGAGTTTTTACAGTTACAGGAATATCAACAGCGTTCACAACTTCCTTGACTATCGCTTCAGCTACTTCTGGTTGTCTTAACAGTGAAGAACCACCACCTTTACGAGTAACTTTGTTTACCGGACAACCCATATTTATATCAATCGTATCTGCACCTTCTTTAACTGCTTTTTGAGCAGCTTGTGCGAGAAAGTCCGGACGACAATCAAACAGTTGAATACTTATCGGTCGCTCGTTGATATCAACATCCATGACCTTTGGTAATTCTTTAACATGAGCTAATCCCGAAGCATGAACCATTTCGGTATACATCATTGAATCTGGTGCGTAGCGACGTACAAACCGCCGGAAAACCATATCAGTTACACCGGATAAAGGTGATTGTAAAACTCTGCTGTTAACTTCTACAGAGCCAATTTTTAAAGGAGTTGAAAGTTTGGTTTTTAATTCTGGTGATAGATGGTAATTAGTCATTGGTTCGTAGTTGCGCTTTAGCGCCAAAAGTCTTGAGTAAAAATGGATAATTGGTAATTGGTAATTGGTAATTGGTAGTTGGTAGTTATTTTTTGAATTAGAGATTGAAATTAATATGAAAAAATAAAATCCGCCGTGACAGCGGACTAGATAAACGAGTAGAATTACCTGTATTTTATTTATTTTGATTTTCTACTTGTTTTCTAACTTCTTCTAAGTCCAAATCCAAACCTTGAGCGATTTGTTCTATACTTAATCCCAATTTTAGTAATCTTGGTATAGATTCAATACGTCCTTGTTGCATTCCTTCTTCTAATCCTTCTTCTCTTCCTTCTTGATAAACTCGGGTTTGTTTCAAATCGCTTAATCCAAACATTTTTTCAATCTCCTTTCGATTCATTCGGGGAAACTTATAAACCAAAATAGTCTCTATTAATTCTAATAACTGTCTTTGCTGGGGTTGGTTACTTATCTGTTGCTGGGTTCTACCTATTAAATCCCTAGCTGAGACAATGGCTGTATTTTCATCTTCAATTATCAATTTTATGGTAGCAATTCCCACTGGTAAGGATGTTGTTTCTCCTAATTCATCCAGATAAATTATATTTACCCGTCCGCTTTCAAAAAATTCGCTGTAATGATTGATATCTGCTGTATCGATGCTGCGACTGGGATAAATTACTATTGCTCTCCAAGGATTTTTGGGTTTGTTTTGACGAAGGTATAAAGATATTTCTGAAAATAACCGTAAATAAATTTCTTCGTCGGTTTGAAATTGGACTTCTACAAAATATATTGGGTTCTCTTCTCCTTGAACGGGAAGAAATACACCGTCGATTCGGAAAGCTGTTTGCTTAATTTCAACTGACGAGAATTCGTAACCATCTGCGATTTGAGGTGAATCACCGATTAATTCAAAAAAGATGCTGGGGAATTCTTTAAAAAGCCGGTAGAAGATGCTCTCTTGAAAAGCTGTACTCTGCGAGAAAGCTCCGCTTACATGGGGGAGACCCCCAAGACCACACTTTCCGCTGTCTGTTTTCACACTGATTGCTGTTGAAAGGAGAAAAATGCTGGTACTTGAAGCTTTTTTAAGCAACAATAAACCCTATTTTCTCTCAAAAGACGGCAAACACCACACTATTGTTACGGTTCACCCGAATTACTCATAGTATTAATTCTCATACATTAGTCATTGTGCAAGCAAACACTGATTGAGCCATAGTAAGCCATAAAGAATCTATGAAGCATAACCGTCCAATTACTTGTTCGGGAAACCACCCTTCATTCACTGGCTGTACAGGCTCAGTATATATAACAGTGTAATTAAGATAGCCTTATTAATGGCTTATTAGTTCATTGAGATTTCATATTGATGCCTTTACTGGTCGCTTTTAGGAGCCAGTTACCTCAAAATTAAACCTTTTATATTCTCATTCATTGTTTTTGTAGTTATACGGAGCCAAAATAAACATGGCAAAAGTAGTTGGAATTGACTTAGGTACAACTAATTCTTGTGTAGCAGTAATGGAAGGTGGTAAACCCACGGTTATTGCTAATGCTGAAGGTTTTCGCACCACACCTAGTGTTGTTGCTTTCGCGAAAAATGGGGACCGTTTAGTTGGACAAATTGCTAAACGTCAAGCTGTAATGAATCCCGAGAATACTTTCTACTCGGTGAAGCGTTTCCTCGGACGTAAACACGAAGAAATTACCCACGAAGCAACTGAAGTTTCTTATAAAGTTGTTCGTGATGGAAACGGAAACGTTAAACTTGATTGTCCTCAAGCAGGTAAACAGTTTGCTCCAGAAGAAATTTCTGCACAGGTTCTTCGTAAGCTAGTTGATGATGCTAGTAAGTACACTGGTGAAACTATTACCCAAGCGGTTATTACCGTTCCTGCATACTTTAATGACTCTCAACGTCAAGCAACTAAAGATGCTGGTAAAATTGCCGGTATTGAAGTATTGCGGATTATCAACGAACCTACTGCTGCTTCCTTAGCATACGGTTTAGATAAGAAGAGCAACGAAACTATCTTGGTATTTGACCTTGGTGGTGGTACCTTCGACGTATCTATCCTAGAAGTAGGTGACGGTGTATTTGAAGTACTTTCTACTTCTGGTGATACCCACCTTGGTGGTGATGACTTTGATAAAAAGATTGTTGATTTCTTGGCTGAAGATTTCCAAAAGCAGGAAGGTATTGATTTAAGAAAGGATAAGCAAGCTTTACAACGTTTAACTGAAGCTGCTGAAAAAGCTAAAATCGAACTTTCTAGCGTTACTCAAACAGAAATCAACTTACCATTTATTACCGCAACTCAGGATGGTCCAAAGCACTTGGATACAACCCTGACTCGCGCGAAGTTTGAAGAAATTTGTTCTGATTTAATTGACCGTAGTCGCATCCCTGTTGAAAATGCATTACGTGACGCAAAATTAAGCAAAGACAACATTGACGAAATCGTACTAGTTGGTGGTTCTACTCGTATCCCCGCTGTACAAGAAGTAGTTAAGCGTGTATTAGGAAAAGAACCCAACCAAAGCGTTAACCCAGATGAGGTTGTAGCTGTTGGTGCTGCAATTCAAGCTGGTGTATTGTCTGGTGAAGTTACCGGAATTTTACTACTAGACGTAAGTCCGTTGTCCTTGGGTGTGGAAACCTTGGGTGGAGTAATGACTAAGATTATTCCTCGTAACACCACTATTCCTACCAAAAAATCAGAAGTATTCTCTACAGCAGTTGACGGACAAACCAACGTAGAAATTCACGTCCTCCAAGGTGAGCGTGAAATGTCCAACGATAACAAGAGCTTGGGAACCTTCCGTTTAGATGGAATTCCTCCTGCACCTCGTGGAGTACCTCAAATTGAAGTTGTTTTCGATATTGACGCTAACGGTATCTTAAACGTTACCGCGAAAGATAAAGGTACTGGTAAAGAACAGTCCATCAGCATTACTGGTGCTTCTACTTTGGATAAAACTGAAGTTGAAAGAATGGTTAACGAAGCTGAAAGCTTCTCCTCTGAAGACAAAGAACGTCGCGAAAAAATCGACCGTAAGAACCAAGCTGATTCTCTAGCATATCAAGCAGAAAAGCAGTTGCAAGAATTGGGTGATAAAGTTCCCGAAGATGACAAAACCAAGATTGAAGGTTTAGTCAAAGACTTGAAAGAAGCTGTTTCTAAAGAAGACGACGAGCAGATTCAAAAAGTAATGCCAGAATTGCAACAAGCGTTATTTACTGTAGGTAGTAATATGTATCAGCAAGCTGGTGGTGCTGCTCCTGATGGTGCTGCTCCTGGTGGTGAAGCTCCTGACGGTGCTACAGAAGATGCTGGTGCAGGTTCTGCTGGTGATGATGTAATTGATGCTGATTTCACCGAGTCTAAGTAATAATTTGATGGTGAGTTTTTTGCTCACCTTTTATTCAGTATTTGAATAGTAATTATCCCCACAATCTTTGAAATGAATTGTGGGGATTTTTTTTCAATCATTATTCGCTGTTCCGGTAAATGTAGAGACGCGATATTATGTCCTCCGGACACGCTTCGCTAACGCGTCTCTACAAACCAATTCGCGGGTAAACAAGGGGTCCTCTATATTCTAACCAATTAAAAACCGCTATATTTTTCGAGTAATTCGGCATAAATATCAACAAGATTGATTATCCCAAACCTTATTTAAAGCAGTTTCACTTGCACTCATCCAAAATTGCTGCTCATCTTCTTCAGAAATCACAGTAATCAAAACTTTACTTCCCTCAGACAGTTGAACATCTTCGAGTAATTCTACTTTGCCATTACGAACAACAGCCCAGACAGTTTTAAGCATTTTGTTAGCTCCAAAAATTATCTTTGATTTTGAATTCAGCCTTATAACTATTTAAAGCATTTCTGTAAAAAAAGAATGTTGCTACTTGGACTTTTTAGGATATTGAAGTTATAAAGGTTGTGGAAATCTTCAAAGAAGTACAAATAGCGAAGAAAGCAAGTTGAATAAATATAAAATTTGATAGTCATATAGTCATATTTTAAAAACTTGTAAAAGTACAATTATCTGTATTATTAGTTGCCATGCCATCTTTATTTCAAAATATTTCCCAAAGTCCATCCAAATCTATTTTAAAACAAAGAAGCCCCTCGTTAATACCTCGTTCCGAACGAAGAGGATTCTTTTTATTATTTACGTTTATGACAATGTTGGGATGGATTGGAGGGGGAATTGCCAGTCTTGCCCTAGAAACAATTCTGCGAGAGAATATTCCAGCCTATTTCGTACAAAATGAATTGCTGTGGTATCGAATTACAAAATTAATTGCGACGAGTTTATTCGCTTTAATTTTTGCTGCAGACCAGTCGATTCCTTTGAGTAAATATATATCTGGTTGGTCTTGGATGGTCGCAACTACAATCGGCTGGTTGGTTGCTAATACAGTTTCTCAAGCTTGGATTACCTACATTTCTTCTATTGCTACTTCAACAACTCAAACATCACCACAAACATCTATATTTTTTATCGTATTATCAACTGCTGCTTACATTTTTTCTGGTTTATGGCTGGGTTTATTGCAATGGTTAGTATTAAGAAAACAAGTTAAAAAATCATGGTGGTGGATTTTTGTACCTTCTATTGCATACTTTGTGATTAGTATTTCAATTTTCTTTATTTCTCTAGTACAAAATTTTATTCCAGTAATACATCGTAATGTAACTTTGTATTTAGCTACTCAAGGTTTGACAGCATTTATTTTAGCTGCTATTCCAGCTATCAGCTTTTGTCGCTTGCGGAAAACAGGTATCAGCGAGCAGTAACCAATAAATCCTCTAAATCCCCTGACCAAAATATTTTAGATTTTAGATTTTAGATTTTGGATTGAATATTGATTGGTATGGAAAAATCTAAATATGCCCTCCGGGCACGCTTAGTCTGACGACTCACTGCGTGAACGCTAACGTTAATCCAAAATCCTCAAGCCCCTAAATTTATTTATGGGGACAATCCTGCGGATGTCCTATCGGGCACGCTTAGTCTGACGACTCACTGCGTGAACGCTAACGCAAATCCGTCTTGGTAAGTTTGGGAAGAGAAGTTGACGGGAAGATGTTTTTCCCGTCAAACTGAGCCGCACCTCCGGTGAACAAGGACGGAAACCGACACCCCCAAATTTACCGCAAAATCCAAAGTTGATTGACTCATAAACCCAAACCGTTACTTGGGAATTTTCAAATATATTCCTAAAATCCGGGGTGCTATTCATACTTTTGGCTAGCGTTAGCGTACCGTAGGTGTTGCTTGTCTGAGAGGGTATTCAACGTTCCACTCGCTGCAACAGCGTGTAATTGATTCCGTTCAACTACTTATTTTATTTATTCTGACGGCTTCGTTTTTTCCAAACCCTAGTACTTCACTACATAACTTATCTATAACGTCTCTACAAACCGTCGGAATAAACTTAACTAACATTATAAAAATTAGAGAAAACAATTGAGAAAATATTAAAAATATGTTAATAAATCATTCAATAAGATTTAGTTTTTTATAAATTTTGCTTAAGTAATTTACATTTATTAGTCTTTGTATTTATTTATATCTATTAAATTAAACTATAAGCTAGGCATATATATATTTTTTAGATTAGCTATAAAATTGTTGTCTTTAGTCATATATACTGTCTTGGAAAAGTCATGTATGAAAATGTTAATCGTCTAACCTTTATCTGTAGTTTAAATAATCACTGCTTTTACAATAAATCCTTTCTACAACTAGATTAGGCATGCAATACCCTGCACTGCTCTTCATAGACCTGATTTCTTCAATCAGCTTTATTCTGACTCAAGAATAAAAGTGAAATCATGTTTTGTGTAAAATAAACTAGGTTTCTTTAAGCTTGTTGAGAATCGTAGAAGTTGTCAATTCAGTAAAGTACTTGTAGGTAATTTACATAATTTGTCTGATAGCTTTACAAAGCTTTGGTAAAAAAAACTGTAATTACTCAGAATTTTTGTGGAGGAAGTGCTTAAATAGTAAACAGTAGACAACGGCACGATTGCGAAAAGCTATTAGGAGCTTAGCTTTGTAAGCTTATAAAAACGCAATTTTCTGCTTGTTAAATACAAAGCGATAAGCGGTCTTCTACTATCATGCTCAGTAATGGAGTAAACATGTAATATTCCACACATTCAACCAGGGTAAAATTAAATTAATCGACAATTGATTGGTTCAAGATTCGTGGGTCAGTTAAGTCAGAGTTATTTAAATATAGTTATACTCGTGTTGCAGTCATAAAAATGTTCGTTATCCAAAGTGCATTTATATGTATCGCGCATCGCTTATTTTAACCGTGTTTCGGTTGTATAAGCACAAAGAAAATCAGTTATACCAATTGTTATACGTGCCACGTAAATAGAATAAGCGGACGAGGTAGATGAACACACACACCTTTGATAATCATTACGTTACTTGCCCCATTTGCCAAAAAAATTCTGCGGCAAAAGCTTTAAAGACTTGTACTGGATTATATAACTGTCCGTATTGTCAGGAAAGGTTAGTAGTATGTCGTAGCGGTAATTACGTGCGCGACCCTTTCCCTTTGAAGCAAATTACTCTTTCATCTGTACTGCGTCGTCAAAGCCGACCTTTAGCCCGAATTTTACGAGATTTTGTATTTTTTAAGCATCCTTTGGTAGCTTTTATTCTGGGAAGCGCTATTATATGCGGCATGTTAACCTTGACTCAAACAAACACTATTAATTCTGATGCTCAAAAGCCTCTTAATGGTATAGAAAATATAGATAAAAAGTAGGAGTCTTAAGAAAAATAAACTGTATTTTTACAATTTTTCACACATTTATATTGGTTTTATATTGGTGAAGATATTGTATTTTCTGTTAAGCCGAAAGGGGACTCGGAATATAAAAATGTCCCCTCAAATTATGACTATCTTTTTTACCTAGGTTTATTTGCAAGTAAGCGAACATAAATATTTACTGTCATTGCGGTCTTCGGAGCGTGTCCGTACCTTTTGTCGTTTCGTAGGGACTAAGGACATAGGGAGATAACAATCCCAGCCCATGCGATAATCCGCAGCTAAGCCGCATCTAGCGTTGAACGCGGAATGCTATCTCCCTCCGGGAGATGCTGCGTTAGCGAAGCGAGGCTATAGCCTTAGACCGTTCCACTCAGCTTCGGAAAATGCGTAATTAACCCTATGCTTGTCAGTTTAGGTAAAGCCAAACGCTGTAAGCGTTGCAGAGCTTTAGTTTCAACTTTTTAGCCATTGATTTTAATTATTATTAGAAAATAAAACCTCTAATGCTGATGAAATCAAGGTTACAGATGTTGACTTTTATTTTTGTTTTCCGGGAGTGATAAAAGAGGGTTAATTATGTTTAACTACTTATGTAAAATTCACCTATCTTTACAAACTTAAATTGAATTAATTGAATTTTTAAAGGCAATCTCACACTTATTTTTTTACTTAGCGAGCAATATTTTTTGTAACTAAAGCCCAATCATGTTGTTTTGCTATTACACGTACTGAATCTGCGGGAAAATCTTTTAAAGCTTTCTCGTCCAGTAAGAAATAAGGTTGCCTGTCATGTTGCCAGTAATATTTTAATTCATCTGGAGAGGCAGGTTTAATCTTACCTTCGCTATAAAATTCTAGCGAGGGTCGGTTGATGGTTGAAGAGATGTAGACTGTTTTCACTGCTGGATTAGCTCTGGCTACCATCTGTACAACCGGTTTAACAGGATAGTCTTCATTGAGTTCCCATACCCAGTAATCAGATTTGACGAATAATAGTAAAGATACATAGGTTCCCCACAAAAGTACTTTGAGGAATTGTCTGTCACCTCTTTGTGCCCTTAAAGCTGCTAAAGCCATTGTTACGCTCAGAGAGGCGAATATTAGCTGTAATTCGGGTGAAGGCTCACCGCTCCAACTGTAGTAGGTGCTAGCAGCTGCCGAAACCAAGGCTAAAAGACTCAACATTACAACCCAAAATTTCGGTAAAGGGGTTAGTAAAGGTAAATTTTCTACCTCACCCAACTTTGCTCCAATCATTAAAGCAATTGAAGGGTAAATCGGGAATACGTACCAAGGAAGCTTAGTTCCCATCACAGAGATAGCTATCAAATAAACACCAAACCAAACCAGTACAAGTTTTGCCCAACTTAAATTACGATTTTCCCAAGCGAAACGTAAAGAAGCCGGTACGAAAATCAACCAAGGCCAGGTATATTTACAGATTTCTAGTAAATAATACCAAGGTGGCCCCGAATGTCCTTCAACAGAATTCCAAATACGGCTGAGGGATTGATTCATCATCCCCGTGTTGACGAAATTTTGTCCGTAATGTAACCATTGGGCAACGTACCAAAAAGCTACCGGAACAGCACCGATAAACATCCCCATCCACATATACTTACTCGTAAGCAATCGCGGCGTATCCCAAAACAGATATATCATCGCCACAACACCCAGCAATATGCCCAAAATGCTCTTAGTCAAGCAAATCAGTGCAAAACCTATGCCCACCCCCAAGCAATAACGCAAATTACGACGCGATCGCAGTACACATAGCAGCATCATCATGAAGAAGCAAACCGCTGCACCATCTAACATAGCCAGTCTTCCGTGACGTACTACTGGCAGCATTGTTAAAAAAACCAAAGCACTGTAAACGGCACAAATGCGTTGATGAAATATTTCTCTGCCGATACTATACAGAAAAGGTACTGAAATAGCTGTTAAAATTGCACCGGGTAAACGGGTAGTCCACTCATTTATACCTCCTAAGTTATAAACCCAAGAAATCATCAAATGTATTAGTGGCGGCTTGTTGTGATAAGGCTCACCCCCAAGAGTTGGGAAAAGCCATCGCATCTCGCCACTTGGAGCGCGTCCCAATTCGCGTGCAACTTGTGCAACAGTGCCTTCATCCCAATCTCGTAGCGGTAAATCACCTAGATTAGTAGTAAATATTATTACCGATGCTACCAGCAGTACCGCTATCCAAATTCTATCTATCCGTTTGTCCATCCGACGATATTGTTTTTCAACACAATCCCAAATAAAGCTTTCTTTTTGCATAAACTAGGACAATCGTTTTAAATCGCTAATTAAATGATGGAGAAGCCAGCGTTGTGAATCCTCAATAATAACATTTGGTGAAACTGCCATATGGTTCATTATCTCGTTAAATCTAGTTTATTTATCTTTTTTTACTAAACTTTTTATTTTTTTTGAGGAAAAAGAATTGGGGTAATTTTATAAAAATTTAAATCTTATTTGAATAAAGAAAAATAATACATTAATGTTGTCAAAATTAGTGATAAAACACTGAAATAGGAGAATAATATGAATCTACCTTTCATTTTGGATATTGCTTTAGGTTTAGTATTTACTTATTTAATTTTGAGTTTGCTAGCCTCGGAAATACAGGAATTAATTGCCACATTATTACAATGGAGGGCTGCACATCTCAGAAAATCTATTGAGATTTTGCTTGCAGGTGGTATTCGTAATTCTGAAGAAGCCAAAATTATCCAATTAGTAAATAATATTTATAGTAATCCTTTAGTTGCTAACATTAATCAGGAAGCAAAAGGATTTTTAGCAACTTTACCAAGAAAAGCAACCTGGGCTGTTTCTTCTATGACTCGTCCGTTAAAAATACCGCGTCCTGGAGCAACTAAGAGCGATACTATTTTCGGTAACGGCAAACATAGCGGTCCTTCCTATATTCCAGCCGATATTTATGCAACTACCTTGATGGAAACTTTGCAAATTCCCGATTTTTATCAAAAACTATCGGAATCAAGAGTAGAAAAATTTAAAAATGAAAGACTTAATGAAATACAAAATATTTTATTTACTTTAGAAGGACAAGCACAAGGAGATGATAAATTCGCTAATTTTTTGAGCTTAATGTATCAAGAATTTGCCGAATTACAGGCTGACTTCGAGCAAATTTTATGGAATTATAATCTGAAAAAAGCGGATTTGGATACTAGTATTAGTCGTATGGCAGAAAGTGTAGATAGATATATCCACATTTTTGAAGTAGATATGCCAGAAAGCGAATATACAGCAAAAGCATTACGTAAACTGAAGTTTTCGAGACAAGATACGTTTGCTTCAAAAGAAAGAGCAATTACATTAGGAGGTTTGCAACCTAACGTCGGTGAAATTGTTCAGTTGATGAAAAAAGGGAGTAAAGTCTATCAAGAATTTTCAGAAGCAATAAAAGATAAAGATAGTCAAACCTATGAAAGTTTTCAGAAACTCACTGGAATTTTACCGCAATCAATTACAGATAACTTAACTGTTTTAGCTCATCGTACACGAACAAGAATTAACAAAACAGAATCCGGTATTAATGTATTAAAACAGGAAATGGAAAACTCCTTTAATAGTTCTATGGAAAGAGCGACTGGGGTTTACAAACGTAATTCTAAAGGAGTCGCTTTACTGATAGGTTTTACTATTGCTGTAATCGCAAATGCTGATGCATTTCACATGATAAGTAGACTTTCTACAGATTCAGCTTTAAGAAATACAATTGTTAGTAATGCGGGAGAAATAGTAATTAGAAATCAACAAGACTTAAAATATGTAGATATTGCTACTCTTAGAAGTCAGACAGAAGAAGCATTATCAGATATCTCTTTACCCATTGGTTGGACTGAAGTTAATGTTAAGCAGCAAGTAGGAATTATCCCATCACAAAATGCTGGTTTTTCGTCATTTTTCAGATTTGCTCGTGCAATTCCCGGTTGGATTATCAGCGGAATTGCGATAGCAATGGGTGCCCCCTTCTGGTTTGATTTGATAAGTAAAGTGACCAAAGTTCGGAATACGGGCAGTAAGCCATAAAGGAGTAGAAAGTAGTGAGTAGTAAGTAGTAAGTAGTAAGTAGTAAGT
>JBCBHT010000036.1:0-38430 GCA_038525335.1 Cyanobacteria bacterium J06621_15
AATACAATATCTAAAATGGCAAGCTTTGAATAACTAATTAATCGCTAAAACTTTTACCATACTCGTTGTAAATGAATCCCCCTCGATTTAAGGTTGTGTGGGATTTTATTTATGTTTAAAATTTGGTAATTGGTAATTGGTAATTGATAATTGGTAATTGATAATTGGTAATTGGTAATTGGGCATTGGGCATTGGGCGTTATATATTAAGACATAGCGGTTTTCACTTCATTTTGAACTATGTCTAAAGACTCATTTTTAAATTATTCTTTTGATTCTATAGATATAAGATTATTTCAAAAGCAAGATGCAGAGCAAATTGCTAAATTATTTCATCAAACAGTACGTGAAGTTAATATTAATGACTATTCACTTAGTCAGGTAAAAGCATGGGCACCAGATGATATTTATTTTCGAGATTGGGTAAGTATTTGTTCGGAAAAATTTACTTATGTAGCTGATGATAACAGTACTATTGCTGGCTTTGGTGAACTAGAATCTGACGGACGTATCGATTGTTTTTACTGTCATAAGAACTATCAGCGCATGGGTGTAGGGAAAAAGATTTATCATGCAATTGAATCTAAAGCTAACCAATTAGGAATAAGTCGTTTGTATACCGAAGCTAGTATTACCGCTAAACCGTTTTTTCTACGCATGGGTTTTTCTATCATCAAGGAACAACAGGTAGAACGTAGGGGAGAAAGTTTTATAAATTATGCAATGGAGAAATATATCACTGCATAATCGAAAAAAAATTGCTAAAACATATGTAGCGCTTCTAACTAATTGATGAGAATTGAGAAATCGTAAAACTCATATCTTATGAATTAAATTCAAACGCTGTCACAAACTATCTACTGTACAAATCAAAAGCCATCGCAGGTCATCTATTATGCAGTTTCCGATAAAAATTGATGAATTAAAAGAAGCTGTAATCCGAAACTCTAAAAATAGCGAGTGCGTTTATTACTTGGATACCAGCACCGGAAAAATTATTATAGAAACTGCTGAAGGTGATCCGATGGACATTGACGGTAATTTCTTGTATTTAGATGGTTATCTTATAGAAGAATATCCAGATAAAAAAAGATTTATTCGATTATCATCAAATGAATCAGGTAACGATTATCATGATATGCAAGCATTTGTTTCCACAATTCAAAGTAAATGGCTTCGCAATAAGTTAGAAAATACAATTGATAGCTACAAAGCATTTCAACGTTTTCAACAAATTTTGCAACGAGAAGCAAAAAAATACGAATGGTTAAATTTTAAAAACAAACAACTCGAAAAAAGCGTTTTGAAATGGTTGGAGTCTACTGGAATAGAGATAAGGTAAGTATAATTCGTAATTCGTAATAAGGAGACACAAGACACGTTAAGACTGATAACTGTTTAAGGATAAACTCCGGGTGTTTTGAGAATTTCTCGTTGAGATGCAGTTAAATTTGGAAAATTTTCAGGGTTGTAATAATTTCTTAACCAAGCATATGAACCGGGAGAATATTTGTAGAAAAGGGTTCTGCGCTCGTTTTTTCCTTTCCAGGGAAGGGTTCCGTGAGATAGAGCTTCAGTAAATATTATGGCACTTCCAGCTTTTATGGTAACTGATTTTACTATTCCTGTGGGAGATTCTAAATTAAGCCATTCTTTGGGACAAGCTAAATTGCTTTTATGACTACCGGGAATACAAGCAAATCCTCCATCACCAGGATGTACGTCGTTTAATTCATAAGCAACAGCAAGCAAACCGTTATAAATTCTGCCATTTCGGAAGGAATAATACTGGGTCGGGTCGTAAGGAGTTCCCCCACCATGCAAATTACAACCAATTGGTCCCAAACCTTGACGAATAAGATGAATATAATCGTGGTCTAAGCGAAACTTTCCTCCCAAAAATTCAGATAAATAAGGAGTTATTCGAGGATTATCAATCAAATTTAGAAAAGGTTTTCCCCACGAAAGCAAACTATCAAATCGCAATTTAGACGCTGATGGTTGATTTTCGATAGCTACTTGTTTATTTACTATTTCCTTCAAAGCTAAAATTTCATTGTCGCTAAGAGCATTCTCGACAACTAAAAATCCTTGTAAATCAAATAAATAACGTTCTGTTTCGGGAATGGGGGATTGCAAATAGGACATTGGGTAATGAGAGGAGGGGGGAGAGGGGGGAAGAGGGGGGAGAGGGGGGAGATGGGGAGACAAAGAGAGAATTAATTCATAACTCCTAACTGTTCACTGTTAACTGATAATTGTTCACTGACAATTGATAACTGTTCCAAAGACCTATCGCGGTATTTTCCGTATCGTTCGCGTTTGTTCTTTATTTTCACTCCTAAGTCCGGCAATATACCGAAGTTTGGGGGCATTGGTTGGAAGTGTTTGGGGGAAGCTGAACTAATAAAGTCGAATAAAGCTCCCATCATGGTTGTGTTTGGCATGGTTAATGGTTCTTTTCCTAATGCAATTCGGGCTGCATTGGTTCCTGCTAGCCAGCCTCCGGCTGATGCAGCGGTGTATCCTTCGGTACCAATTATTTGTCCAGCTGCTAGCAGTGTGGGACGAGATTTGAATTGCAGTGTGGGAATCATTAACTGGGGTGCATTAATAAAAGTGTTGCGATGCATTACTCCCAATCGCACAAATTCGGCATTTTCTAAACCGGGAATCATGTGGAATATCCGCTTTTGTTCTCCCCAGCGCAGGTTTGTTTGGAAACCCACCATGTTCCACAGCTTTCCAGCTTTGTCTTCTTGACGTAACTGAATCACAGCATAAGGACGTTGTTTCTTACCTTCTGCTTCTAGAATTTCTTGCATAGCATCCGAACCCCATCCCTCGGTTGTAGGGGGAGTCAAACCAACTGGTTTGAGGGGACCATAACGCATGGTATCTTCACCACGTCTTGCTTGTTCTTCGATGGGTAAACAAGCTTCAAAAAATTTAGCGTTTTCGCGTTCAAAGCCTTTTAATTCAACTTGTTCTGCATCGCGCAATTCCGACCAAAATTTCAGATATTGCTCTTTATTCATGGGACAGTTAAGGTAAGCTGCTTCCCCCTTGTCGTAACGAGATGCCATGAAAGCAACATCGTGATTTATCGATTCTCCTACAACTATGGGACTGGCAGCATCAAAAAAGCTGAGATATTCCATTCCCGCAAAGCGACGTAAATCTTCAGCTAAATCAGGACTTGTCAGAGGTCCAGTTGCCAAGACTACAATACCTTCAGGAATTTCTCGTAACTCTTCCCGGCGAAAGTCAATCAAAGGATGATTGGCAAGAGTTTCGGTTAAATCTTGACTAAAGACACCTCTATCAACCGCTAAAGCTCCACCAGCAGGTACTTTGTGTTCGTCGGCTTTAGAAATAACAATGGAATTGAGACGACGTAACTCTTCATGAAGCAAACCAGCCGCTCTATCACTAGCCATCGCTCCGAAAGAATTACTACATACCAACTCTGCTAAATGTTCCGTATGGTGCGCTCCTCCGAAACGTGTGGGACGCATTTCATAGAAAATTACCGGAATTCCAGCTTGAGCAATCTGCCAAGCTGCTTCAGTTCCAGCTAATCCACCACCAATTACTGTTATAGGATTCATGTTTAATATTTTGGATTTCAACAACGGATGCGTTTTGTTTTAGATTTTGGATTTTAGATTGGGAATAGGGGATTGGGGATTGGGGATTGGTAATAGGTAATTGGAAAATATTTATTAACTCCTAACTCCTAACTCCTAACTCCTTATCTCTTCCCCCTCTTCCCCCTCTCCTTGTCTCCTTGTTCGTTCGTAAAAATAATAAACTTGCGTGTAGTTACTACTTATATTTGATGATAGCCGTGTGATAACTTAATTGTGACTCTAAATAGAAGCAAATTATTCTCAACCGTTAAACCAGGGTGTTCATTGCATATGGAAACTTTGCATATAAATCGCTTCGTCGAGAATATTCAGGTTGAATTACTTCCTAAACTTCAAATAGAAAGCATTAATCCTCATGACCCGATAAAGGTTCGTCATATACCTCCTCCTTGGATTTTACTTGGTACGGGAAATTATGCTGCTGTACTTCACCATCCAGATTATCAAGATTTAGTAGTGAAGATTTACGCACCGGGAAGACCTGGTTTTGAGGAAGAGGTAGAAGTTTACAATCGTTTGGGTAAACATCCCGCTTTCTCGCAATTATTCTACGCTGAAGATGGTTTTTTAGTCTTAAAACGGTTGTATGGAGTTACCATATGGGATTGTATCAAACTCGGTATCCGCGTTCCCAAAATAGTTATACAAGATATTGACAAAGCTTTGGATTACGCAAGAAGTCGCGGACTTTTCCCTCACGATATTCATGCACGTAATGTAATGATGTATGAAGGTAGAGGATTAGTTGTAGATATATCGGATTTTCTACAACAAGAAAAATGCTCTAAGTGGGATAACGTTAAGAAAGCATATTATTGGGTATATCTTCCTTTTATTTATCCATTGAAGTTAAAAGTACCGCTTTCTTTGTTGAATGTTGTTCGTAAGAGTTATCGGTTTATTTCTGGTTTCACGAAGAAGTTGACGGGGAAAAAGTAATTGGTAATTGGTAGTAATTTTTTCTATTTCCAATTTGTAAGAAATTCCCGACCTTTTTCTTGTCCATGCTTATATACAGCTAATAAACCTTCGGGAGTTGCGTTTGTAAAATCAACTCCCATTTCTTTTAAATCTATATCTGGTTTAATAATATGAATATCAATTCCTTGATAATTTTCAGGAATTATTTCTAAGCCAAACATATCTCGGTAAAATATACCGGGTTCGTTGTTGATGGCGATAATTTGTTTGTATCCAGCTTCAATCATTTCAATTGCAGGACACAAACAAGTGTAGGAAGCATCGATATAAGGTTTTTCGTTTATCCAAGCGGGAATATCCCAAGCGTGAAGCATTCTCGAAGTAGCATAAGCGATTTCACTAAAGTTGTTTTTATCAATTTTTGAACTCTTAATCAAATCATTTTTTCTAGTACTAAACAACTCTATCTGTAAATTTTCATCAACCCAACTACGGTCTTTTTTTGCAGCGGATACTAGTAACTTTCTTCCCAAACGTCTGGCTTTTTCTCCTTGAGTTTGACTTGCTGCTTCTGGATTTACTACAGCACTAACTGCAACGAAATATGCTGGTGTTTCTGCTGCTAATAATTTATCTAATGATGGATGAAAAAGCTGAATTCCGCCCATAGTAACTTGACTCATTCCCATTTCGGGTTTTTGTAATTCTTCCATTCCAGTTAACCAGTAATTAACCCCTAATTCAGCAGCTTTACCAATTGCAGCCCAAGCTGAGGGGATAACTGATGAAGATGATGCAGCGTAAGCATCAGCGCTGATTCCTGCTGATTCAAAAGCTGTTAATACTCCGTGGGTGAATGCACCTTTGAAGCTACCGGATGCACAAGCGATTGCTAATTTCATTTTGGATTTTGGATTAATAATAAAATGCAGATTATAGAAAGATTTTCTGTTGTTCCATGATTATTCGGAGACGTAGCACTGCTACGTCTCTACATTGGTGACTTGTGAATCACAAATTATCGGGTTAGGCTTTTGTTTTTTGCTGAATCATTCTAACTAGAACCCTTCGGAATTGTTGATATTCTTCTGGACTCATTTCTGTTGTTTTCCATGATGGACGCTGCATTAATTTTTCAAACCAGTTTTGAAGATTCGGATATTTCGTAAACTCAATTCCTAAGTGAGGTAAAAATGAAATATCTGTTCCAACAATAATATCCGCTAAGCTTAAATTATCACCGCTAAAATAATCATTATCTTTTAAATTATCAGCAAAAAAAATTAATACTTTTTCAACATGTTCTTTTGCTTGAATAAATTTCGGTGAATCCTGATTTTCCATAATTAAAGGATACACTTTTGGAACTAATTCATTTGTAGAAACCATCTGCACCATTCTTACCGTTGCTAAAGTTTGAGTATCTTTTGGTAACAGCGCAGGACTAGGGTATTTTGTTTCTAAATATTCTAAAATCGCAATGGATTCTATCATCCTAAATCCATCATCAACTATTGCCGGGACGTGATGGAAAGGATGTATTTCTAGATAGTTTGGCTGAAATTGGTCGCCGTTTAAATTCATTACTATTCCTTCAAAGGGAATATCTTTTTCTAATAATCCTCGCCATACACGACGAGCCATAGGGGAACGAGGATTGTAGTAAAATTTGAGCATAATATTAATATGAAAGTTTGTAGGTGAGCTAATCTACGAGAAAGCTAACGCTCATAGCGCCAATTCTCATACAAATCCAAAGCAAATTGACCCGCAATAGTTCCACGAAATTCTTTGATTCCAGACAACATTTTTTTCGGCAACTTCCTAGATTCACTTGATTTAATCGGATGTTGTGGTGGTTGTAAAATTGGAGCAGTTAGAGCAGCAAATGTAATATCAGCAGCAGAAATTTTATCCCCTATTAAATATTCTCTTCCATCTGCTAATAAATCACTTACTTTTGCGAAAACACTTTTGATTTGCTCGTAAGCTTGTGCGACTGATTCTTCATCAACGATATATTTTTTCTTTACTATTGACCGCATTTTAGGATAAACAATTGGAAATAAAAGTTTTTCGATTAATGGTACTCCCTGACACCATTTATCTCGAATGACTTTTTTATTCTCAATTCCATAAAAATAACCCCAACTTCTGACAGATTTACCTAATTTTTCGTCAAAAAAATCTTCAAGCTCTTCAATTTGCTGCTGATATTCAGGATTATTAGAATACAGTTTCACTTCATCAGAAATTAAATCTAAATATTTCAAAATATCGGTTGAATCTATAAAATTACCATCTTTAGTAACAAGAACTGGAGCAGATTTACCACCGAATTTAGTTGTTGATAATCTATGAAAAGGTGGCATGTGTGGTTGTTCTACATATGGTAATTTCAAGTAATCAAGCGACCATCTGACTTTTTCGCAATAATGACTTACGGGAATGGTAATTAAGCGTAATTGTTGTTGCATTTTAGATTTGAATAACGAATAGTTTTTTGGATTTTGGATTGGGAATCTCAAGAAGTTCAAAGAAATCGGGTTTCTAACAGAAATCTTGCAATTGATAGAAAATAATTTTTTAAGACCGAACGGTCTGTTTTTGAACAAAAAAATATATCGCTTTGATTACGGATAATTTTTGTAGCTTTGAATTTTAAGCTTTTAATTCCACCTCAATATAATTATTCAGATGGTTAATTGCTCTTTCAAGGTGAATTGCATCATCATACAATTTGCTCATCATCACAGCACCTTCGAGTAATGTAATCATTACGGTTGCTACTTCATCGGGGTTTACATCGGAACGAATTTCATTCCTAGCAATTCCTTTTTCAAGCACCCGACAAACCATATTCCTCCAATCATCCATTACCAATTGAGCGCGTTTTCGTAATACTGGATGGGAATCATCGCTTTCAATCGCAGTATTCATTAAAGGACATCCTCCTTCAACTACTGGATTATCAATGTTATCTTGAAATACGCTGATGATTCCCTGCAAACGTTCCACAGCATGACGTTTATTCTTCAAAGCACCTCGATAGCGCTGTTTAATTAGCTCAACAGCATATTCAAACGCTTGCAGGGCTAAATCATCTTTACTTTGAAAATGATTATAAATTCCCCCCTTTTTTAATCCCGTCACCTGCATGATGTCCGAAATAGATGCACCAGCATAACCACGAGTATTAAACAACGCAGCCGCTTTGTGCAATATTCTTTCCTTGGTTTCTTCACCTTTAGACATCTTTTCGTTTAAGACCGATTGGTCGATTTAAGTTTACAGGATTGAAGGTTTTGGGTCAAGGGGAGACTAGGAGTTAGGAGTTAGGAGTTAGGAGTTGGGAGTTAATAAGTATTTCCCAATTACATATTACCTATGCCCAATTCCCAATGCCCTATCCCCAATCCCCAATTACCAATCCCCAATCCCCAATTACCAACTACCAGTATTTTGCATTGAAGTCCAAGGTTCTTTGGGTGGTAGTGCGTCTCCTTTTTGCAGTAGCTCGATGGAGATGTTGTCTGGAGAACGAACAAAAGCCATGCGTCCGTCGCGTGGTGGTCGGTTGATGGTGACACCTCCTGATTTCAAGCGTTCGCAGGTTTCGTAGATATCGTCAACTCGATAAGCAAGATGTCCGAAATTGCGTCCACCTTGATAGTCTTCGGGGTCCCAATTATAAGTAAGTTCAACTAGGGGAGATGTTGATTCTTTGACTTTATCTACATCCAGGGGTGCAGCAAGAAAAACTAAGGTAAAACGTCCTTTTTCGCTTTCTTTTCTTCTAACTTCGACTAATCCGAGCTTATTACAATAAAAGTCGAGGGATTTTTCTAAGTCGCTGACGCGAACCATTGTGTGTAGATATTCCATGAAAAAGTTTCCTTATCAGCTAATAATATTATCGCTTTCCTCGATAATAAAACTTTTGACTTCAGATAAACTTTTATTTATACCGTCAATAATGTCTTGGGAATTCTCACTATCGGAAGAAGCACCAAAATTAATGCTGAATAAATCAGCAAACATATCTGTATCTTCTACATTAGATAGCAAATCTAAGTTATTTAATGTTTGTTCAAGGTTCAAATCGTTGGCAAAATCTTGTAAATTAAAGCTATTTCGATTGTCAATTGAACCAACTTCTAAAATTCTAAAATCGTCAAAAGGTAGTTGATTGCTAAACAAATTATCTAAACCAGCATCAAGAACTAATAACTGTTCATCTTTTGTAGTTGCTGCGGTTGTAAATTCACCTTCAATAGCTAATTCATCAGTGATTTGAGCAGATTCCCAGTTATCATCGCTTTCTAAAACAAACACGGAATTTGAAGATTCTTCGCTTCCGTCATTTGTAACTACAACTAACTCGTCTTCATCTGCTAAAAGTAAACCGTCCGCATTAAGCAATTCTCTATCAATTTCAACCTGGGTAAATTCTTCGGGATTATCGAGCGGTACCTTAAAAATTTCCCCATCATTACTGTCAGCAACTAGTAAGAAATCTTGATGAGCCGCTATTCCGTTGAGATTAAAGCCTTCTCCTGCAAACTGTTCGTTTTCTAAGAATACAGATGGATTTCCTTCGGTATCAACCTTATAGATAATTGGTGAAAGACTATCGGTGACGTAAGCATTACCGAAATTATCCACAGCAACATCGTTCGCTAAATGAGGTTCCCCCGGACGCAAACCACCTAAATCTACGTAATCAATTGTTTCCCCAGTAGTTAAATCAAAAATACCCAATGCAGCTAGGTTATTTTGTGTTTCTGGACTGGTGCTGTCACTTACACCCAAATCTGAATTAGTAGCTAAAACGCGATTTTGTTTTTCATCAATTTCAATACCGATAGTAGAAACTAAACGCTCATCTTCTGCAAACGGTGTTAAATTTCCTTGTTCGTCTAGTGCATTTATTGTTCCTTCTGTCAAAGAAGTGAGGAGAAATTTTTGTTGGTTGGGAATATATTCTACAGCTTCCGGAAACAGATTTTCTTGATTAATGGGAATAGATTTAAGATTTTCTCCACTTAAGCGGACTGAAGATGATTTGCTCATGGCTTTGATTAAAAGTTTGATGTTTAAACTTGCAAAGCGCATGATAAACCATATTTTATTCACTGTTGGTAAATGTTAAAGGTGAAGTTATGGAATTGAGAAGATTCTTGAAGCAGTAAGTAGTGAATAGCGAGTAGCGAATAACAACTAAAGTCGCGAACGAATACTTAAGAATACAACTTAGGAGAAGGAATTGCTATTTGATTTCCTACTTACAACCCCTAATTCCTAACTCGCTACTCTCTACTCGCTACTCGCTACTTTCTACTTGCTACTCACTACTTGCTACTCGCTACTCTCTACTCCCATTAAAATGTAAACGTAGTTCTCAAAGCACCGATAAAGACATCATCATTATCTTCGTCTTGGTTGGGAGATTTTAACCAAATAACTCCTGGTGTAATTGAAATGTTGTCGTTGATGGGATATTTGTATAACGCTTCAATATGTAACGGTGTGTCATTTTCAAAGTTAGCTGGTCTTGGTGAAATATCCCCAGCGTAAGGTTCTGCACCTGCAACAATTGCACCTAAACCACCTTTTTTACCCAAGTCGGGGAATACTAAAGCTACTGCGTAATTCCAGATTTCAGCATCTCCTCCACCGTTGAAATCGACATCGGTATAGCTTCCCCAACCCCTAATACTAAACTTGGAACTGAGGTCGAGTTGAGCTTGGACACCGTAGGAATTACTGGTAATTCGTCTTTCTTCGGTACCGGGGAGCAATCCGTTAGCAAAGTTGGTTCCAGTTCCACCGAATGCAAAGGTTGTGTCACCAGGGTCATAACCATTGACGTAGGTCAAACCGAATTTGAATCTCTTAGCTGGTTGAAAGACTAGCTGTCCCATAGCAGAATAGTTTCCGTTGAATAAACCTGCTTTTTGGTCTGGGTCGGAACCGTTTTTAGCTAGATATCCTCCTTCAACTTTAATTGCATCGGCTAATTTATAGCTAAAACCAACACCTGTTGTAGAGCGAGCAATTCCTAAACGATAGATGGGATTTCGTTCTGCAAATCTGGACATAGCACCGGTAGCACCACCACCAGCGTTTAAACCGGAGTTAAATACGTCAGCGTAAAAATGGTGCGCTCCCAAACTTGCCATGGTGGTTACTTTGAGCTTGTCACCCACCGGGAAAACGTAGTGCAATCGGTCGAGAACAACATCATTGGTACCGGGACCGTCAAAAGCAAAACGACCTTCATTAGTACCGATTTCATCCGCAAATGAGTTACCGATGTTTCCAGTAGTTAAACGAGTAAACAGCTTATCTTTACCCGTGAAACTAGATACCAACTGAAGACGAATTCTTTCATTAAAAACAACTTCAGCATCTACATCATCTCCCTCTGCACCAGCAATAGTAAATGCTGCTTCACCCTGAAGTTTGGTGGTAGTAGAAAATTGGTTTGCTTCGATTTCTGCTGTCCGAGCTTCTAAAGCGTCAACTCTACCTCTTAAAGTTGCAAGTTCGGCAGAAAATTCTTCCTGCAAGCGTTGTAGTGTTGCTAAATCTTCTCGCGACACTATATTAGCAGTGGCAGTTGCAATTAATTCATTAACTCTATCCAAGCAAGCGTTCAAACCAGCCGCAAATTCGTAACGAGTTAAAGCACGGTTTCCGCGATAGGTTCCATTGGGATAACCTGCTATACAACCATAGCGCTCTACTAATGATTGTAAAGCTGCGAAAGCCCAGTCTGTGGGTTGAACATCGGATAGTTGAGAAACTGAAGTGACTTGAGATTTGGCTGGTTTTTTCTCTACTTGAGCCAGTTTTTCTACTGGTAATATATTTGATTTTATTTTTAAGTCTAAATTTGATTCTAAATTATTTTTTGAGCTTGGTGTAATATCCTGCTCAGCTGCTTTAGAATCGGCAAGTTTGGTTGTAATAGCTTGGGATAATTCTTTTTGTGGCTTGAAATTTATTGTGTTATCTATTGTATTGTCTAAATTCTGAGTGATTTGTGATGAATCTTCAAATTTCACAAACTGCTCTGCTTGTGCTGTTTCAGATTTCAACACCGAAGCAGTAACAGCCATTGTTAAAGCAGTACCGAATAAAACAGACCTACTTCCAGATAGTTTAAAAATATTCTGTATCACCTATTACTCCTCACAGATTAATTCTAAAAGATAATTATGTAAATCCTCTTTCAGAATCCAAAATTAATGTAGACAATAATACACTAAATGAAAGATAAGCGAAAGTTAATTTATGATTAAATCAAAACAATTTGATATGGGTAAGATTTATTTTCGCATAGGAATTGCGGCTCTCTATATATCTACAATAGGTTTTAGTTGAGCTTATTTATCAGTAAGGAGTTAGAGAGTGGTTAAGTGTATTTAAGTACCTGTATACGGAATAAATTTCAATCATCTAGTATCAAGTAATCGAAATTAGAATTAAAATAAATAGTTTGTAGTAGAGGCTTTAGCCTTTAAAAAATATAAAAGTTATTAATAGCTGTATATTATGGGATTCTATTCGCAAAAAATTTTTCCTTATCTTCTTGACTGGTCGCTATCGGATTCTACTTTTAATCAATATCGTCAAGAAGTTTTAGCAGAGGTGGAAGGAGAAGTATTAGAAATTGGTTTTGGTACGGGTTTAAATCTTTCTTTCTATCCAGATGAAATTCATAAAATAATTACTGTTGATAATAATCCGGGAGTTCATAAACTTGCTCAAAAAAGAATTAATAAGTCTTCTATAACTGTTGACCATAGAATCTTAAGCGGTGAAAATCTGCCGATGGCTGATAATACTTTTGATAGTGTTGTTAGTACTTGGACTTTATGCAGTATTGAAAAGGTCGAACAAGCTGTTAAAGAGATTCATCGAGTATTAAAACCTGATGGAAAATTCTATTTTATCGAACATGGTTTGAGTAATGAGCCATCAATTCAAGCTTGGCAAAATCGATTGAATCCAATACAAAATGTGATTGCAGATGGCTGTAATATAAATCGAAATATTCGCTCTATTGTAAAGCAGCAATTTCATCAGGTCGATGTAGAAGAATTTTATGCCGATAAAACACCGAAGTTGATGGGATATATGTATAAGGGAGTTGCGGTGAAATAGGGTCAATAGATTTTGGATTTTGGATTTTGGATTTTAGATTTTAGATTTTAGATTTTTATTCAGAAAAGGAAACTTTTGTAGAGACGTAGCACTGCTACGTCTCCAACAATATGAAAACATAATTTCATCTGCATGGGTTCCGCAAGTTAGAAAATTAAGCAGCAACCGGATGATTCAATTTTTCTAATACAGCAACAGCTTCTTTAGGTTCTAATCTCTTGGTATAGTCAGCATTGATGTAAGCTAAAGCCACACGTCCGTCTTGGTCGATAACGAATGTACCGGGAACGGGTAATTTCCAATCATTAATACCGTTGGTTTTCGCTAAATCAATTCCCCATTTTTGGTAAAGAGCTTTTAATTGGTCGCTAAATTCAAATACAATACCGTAATTTTCAGCCATATTTAAACCGACATCGCTCAACACATCAAATTCAAGGTCGTTTTTCTCCGAGGTACTCAAAGAAGCATCTGGTGTTTGGGGTGAAACTGCAATTAAGGAAGCTCCCATTTTTTTAATCTCTGGTAACAGTTGCTGATAAGCTCTTAATTCTAAATTACAGTAAGGACACCAACCACCACGATAGAAAGTTAGAATAACCGGACCTTTTATCAATCTTTCTTTGAGATTAATCTCGTTACCAACAGGATTGGGAAGAGTAAAATCGGGAGCGATATCTCCTACTCGGATTAATCTGCGATTTTCAAACTCTTTGAATAACTCGTTGGTTGCTTTTTCCATAATTGCAGCAACTTCCGCAGGTATTTTTTGTTTAAATTCAGCTTGAAAGTTACTTAGTGCTGCTCGTAAATCCATGTTCTTGTCCTCGTCTTTCGATATATCCATCATGATTTATTTCTAATGGTTTGAGAAGACGGAAAAATAGAATATGATTTATTCCAAATAGGAATGAATTGTAGAGATGTAGTACTGCTACGTCTATGAGGAGTTTGGAGTTTAATATTGCTGAGTGGTAACTGAAAAAATGGATAGAATCGCTTGGATGCAAAGCTTTGTGAGGACGGTTGAGACTGGTAGTTTTTCTGCTGTTGCTCGGGAGTTGAAGACTACTCAACCTACTATTAGTAAACAAATTGCAGCTTTGGAGGAATATTTGGATGTACAGCTATTGACACGTTCGACGAGGACTTTAAATTTAACTGAAGCAGGGGAACAGTTTTATCAACAGTGTCAGCTGGTTTTGGAAACATTGGCTGAAGCTGAAGCTAGTGTGGGACAAAGACAAAAACCTTCTGGTCTATTACGGGTAAATTGTCCGGTGTCTTTTGGACAGTTACAAATAGTTCCGCGTATTAAAGCTTTTTTGGAACGATATCCCGATATTAGGTTGGATTTGATAATGAATGATGGTTTTGTTGATTTGGTTGAGGAAGGAGTAGATTTAGCAATTAGAATTGGTAACTACCAAGATACGTCTTTGATTTATACACGTATTGGAACTACTCGTCGCGTAACTTTGGCTTCTCCTGAATACTTCAAAAAAAACGCAGAACCACAAAAGCCAGAAGATTTGATTCACCATAATTGTATTGTTTATACTCGACTTTCTACAGGAAATATATGGCATTTTCAAAGCAAAGATAAAACGATAAAGGTAGAGGTTACAGGAAATTTTCAAACGAATAATTCTACCGCTATTCGAGAGGCTATTTTATCTGGTATCGGAGTTTCTGTATTACCTATTTGGTTATTTGGTGACTGTATTAATAATGAACAATTAAAGGTTGTTTTAAAAGAATTTCAACCTACACATTTACCAATTTATGCTGTTTATCGAAGAGGTAAATTTGTACCTGCAAAGGTTCGCTGTTTTATCAATTTTTTAGCGCAAGAATTTGAAATTGACCCTTGGGTTTCCGATTATGGACAAATTAAATAGCTGAGACAAAGGATTTCTGCATTTTTTGATTGATTCAATTAAAATACTATAGATAGCTATAAGAAACAGGGAATAGGGAATTTACCAGTTAGTTCCCCTAAACAATTGCGTAAGTACTGTTACTCTCACTATCAATCAAATATCAGCCTATGCTAAATTGGAATCTCGTCCGTGAAGTTGGTTATCCGAAGTTTTTTTATAGATATTTTATTCGACAATTTTATAAACGCATTCTCAAAAAAGATAATCGCATTAAGTTGAATGAGGGAATTTCAATTAATCTTCCTCCTGATAGTAAATTTGGAACTGAATTATTTGTCAAAAATGGTTCTGTTGATTGGGGAAGCGAGGAATATTTACTTAAATACCTTGATAAATCCAAAAGCTTTTTAGATATTGGCGCAAATATTGGTTATTATTCTTTATTAGTTTCTCCTTATTGTCATAGCGTTTACGCTTTTGAACCAGATTTGAGAAGTATTGCAGCTTTAAAAAATAATGCCGAAAAAGTTGATAATATCAAGGTCATCCAAGAAGCTGTTTATTCACAAGTTGGTGAAATGCAGTTTGATATTAGCAAGCTACCTGAATTAAGCGGAATAAATACAAAATCAAGAAATTCTAATAACTATATTAATGTTAAGGTCGATACTATAGATAATTTTGCTAGTAAGCATCCAAATTTAAAAATCACAGCAATCAAAACTGATGTTGAAGGTGCAGATACTGAAGTATTATTAGGTGGAACAAATTTAATTGAAAGAGAACAGCCTCTAATTTTATCGGAAGCTTTTCCCGATAGTCGCGTATTAAAATTCGCGAGGGAACTTGAATATCTAATTTTCGGATTTATCAAGTACAAAGATAAATCTAAAATACATTTAAAGCCGAAGTTTATTCAAATTACAGCGTATCCTCAAGGTTATCGTCCCAAGATGATTTTCTTGGTTCCGAAACGTCTTCATCAAGAGTTTTTGCAGTTGGTTTGATGAAACCTCACCCCCTTCCCCTCTCCTTGTTAAGAGCTACGGTGTACACAAAAGTAGCCCCCTAAATCCCCCAATTTTGGGGGACTTTGAAAACTCTTTTCCCCCAAGTTTGGGGGTTAGGGGGCTTTTAGATGAGGATGTGACTAAATTCAAGACTTGTGTGTACACCGTAGCCGCTAACTTGGAGAGGGGTGTCCAGAGGAAGCACAATTTCTTCCCAATGCTTAATTGAGCAGTTTTAATTTGAATTAATTTCCTTGACCGTTAGCAAATGGTTCGTCAGTACTAGTTTCTAAAACTCTAATTCGATTTTGTAAATGTTTAACATTTTGCAGATTAGAACGCTCCAAAGAATAACCGAACCAAAGCACGCTACCACCGAATACAGCAGTTAAAGCAATTACAATACTGGCAAGCATTCTGACTTGCGATCGCAAATATTTGACTTCGCGATTTTGACTTTCTAATTTGATTAAAGAAGTAGAGTCTGGATAATTCGACGGTTCGGGTTCTAATCCTGCTTGTATTTCTGCTGCTTGCTTGATTGTCTTTTTAGGTTCAAAAGCAACTTGCTTGCGAAGCCATTTTGCAATTAATTTAGGACAATTATTTTTATACCAGCGCCAAGCAATCGCTTTGAATGCGGGTTTAGATAGCCTAGCAATCAATTTGAAGCTTCCATTCAGAGTACGAGAACGAAACTTTTGGTTGATGAGATTGACATAACCAATATCATATAGGCAATCTATAATAGCAATTATCGAAGCTTCTTCCCTACAGCTTAAATTTTCCAATAAGAGAAGAACGTCATGCATTTTTTCTTCTTCTTTCTTTTTAAGCGCTGATACCTCTGTTAGGTCATCCGATGCTTGTATTTGGGTATGCATGGTGATTTAGCTGATAGCAATTAGCTTCTTAAAGCTGTAATACGACAATTTTTTCATAAATAAACGCGAGCAAGCAAGTAAGTTTTTATAAATTAAGATAATTATTTTATACGTTTCAACGTATTGATGAAGTTTTTACTGAACTTTTGTCTTGTAGCTATTTTATTTCATCTCTTCTCAAAGGTACAAGTAGTAAAGCTAAGTAAAAATAACGATATCATAGTTTGGAATTTGCAAAATATATCGATAATCAGTTAAAAATATACATTAGTAATACTTACAAAATAGCTCTTTACAGGATAATTCTAAAATTAAAACGTTCTTGAACGTTATCACCTATGGTATGACTTGTGCATATCTTCAGGGATATTTTTGTGAAGTGATAGGTTTACAGGTCAAAAAGCATAAAACCCATGTAGAGACGCAACACTGTTACGTCACCGACAATGTAAAACCATAATTTTAGCGCAGCGATTTAGTAACACTGAGCGCATTAATTAATTTTTAGCTGTTCGTTTCTTCTTAGCGTTGGGAGACGTAGCACTGCTACGTCTCTACAGACATAACTGTTTACTGTTTATTAACCAACAAAGCAACGGGGAAATTTTGAAGAATATCGCGTACCCAAAGTGCGTCTTCACCTTCTACTTGCTGTCCTGTAAAAATATCTTGCCAGATAGTAGTGGAATCAGCTGGTGGAACAATGCGGGTTTCTTGCCAAACTTGCTCCCCGAATGGATATTCGCCTTTTTCTGTTAAAGAAGTAAAAAAGCGTGGTGCGATAACGATTATTTTTTGTTCTCCCAATTCTCTACTAAATCCGATAACATGACTTTTTAGACTTCCAACTATAGTTAATTTTTCGTAGGTACCACGTTGAAATAAGTCTAAATATTCTTGACGTACTTGCAGGGTTTTATAAATCAAGTACAGCTTGATTCTGGCATCTTCGGGGGTTTCGAGTAACTGAGCAATATAATCTAGCAAATGTGCTTCATTTTGAGATTTTATTTCCTCAAGATACTTTTGTCGCATCGAAAAATCTACCGGACGACGGTTGTCTGGGTCTACTAAGCTTAAATCCCATAGTTCGCTACCTTGATAAATATCGGGAAGTCCGGGAGCAGTAAGTTTGAGTAATGTTTGAGAAAGAGAACTTAAGATACCGTAATGCTGAATTTTCTCTTGAAAGGGACGAAATGCTTTTAAAAATTCATTGTCTGGACTATCTTTTAAAACTCTTTCGGCAAAATTAGTAAAACCATCCTCGTAATCGCTATCGTTTTTTAACCATGCTGTATGTACTTTGGCTTCTCGAATTGCTTTGATAATATACTCTTTAATTCGCTCTACAAAATCAGGATATTCTTGCTTATCTAAAGGAAAAGCACCGATAAGAGTTTGATAGAACAAATATTCATCGTTATAGGTCGGTATATCGCGTCCGCCAACATAATCTTTGTGAGCGGCGTTGATTTCGCGCCATTGTTTGAGATTTTGCTCCCATTCCTCGGGAATTTCCGATAAAACGTTAATTCTAGTTCTGACATCTTCACCACGTTTGGTATCGTGTGTAGATGTAGTATTCATTGTATGGGGCCAAGTTGCAGTGCGATTGGAATTGTAGGTGTGAAAATCTTCTAAAGATACCCCGAAACTTCCTGGGTGAGAACCAACTTCATTAAGCGAAACTAATCTGTTATATACATAAAGTACGGTATCTTCTACACCTTTTGCCATTAAAGGACCGGTAAATTGCTGCAATCTCATTAAGAAGCGCAACCATTCGTCTCTATCTTCTTCTGTAAGATTTTCGTCAAACTCTAATAACAGAAATTTTTCAATGAAATTAAGTTCGTTAAGGAAATTAGGAATATTCTTTTTAGCTTGAGTCATTACCTGCTCGATATATTCCCTATCCGCAGAACTTGCTCCTCCACTATTAATGTAGGTACGATATACCGGAAATAATGCCAAAATTTCTACTAAAGCCGATTTCAAACCGTACATGGTGAAATCGCTAGCATAACGGTAACCACCAGATATTTTCTTGAAAAGGTGAGCTAAATTATCAATATCTCCTGCTAAATGTTTTTCAATAATTAATCTTTTGTTTTTATCAATTAGTTCTTCACAGGAAACAGCTTTACCAATAAAACGATAGTAGATATTGTCAAATTCTTCTTCATGAGATTGGTCGCAGAAAATGCCATTTAACTGATTAAGAAAATCATATCCTGAAGTACCTTGAATTGGCCAAGTTATTGGTAATTCTTCTTCCGGTTCCAGAATTTTTTCTACAATTAAATAAACTTCTGGTGCTTTTTCTCGCAGTCGATTTAAATATTGCGCTGGGTCGTACAAACCATCTATATGGTCAATTCGCAATCCATCAAATTTACCTTCTTCAACTAGTTGTAAAATTAATGAATGAGTAGTTTCAAAAACTTCTTCATCTTCAATACGAAGCGATATTAAATCATTAACTGTAAAAAAGCGTCTGTAATTTAATTCTTCATTACCAACTTTCCAAAAAGCAAGACGAAAGAATTGCTCTGTTAATAAATTTTCTAATAAATCAAAGCTTTCCGGTTTTCCTACTTCTCCGTTAAAAATACGGATATTTTCCTCAATATATTCTTTAACCTCCTCTGAATCATGCCAGAGTTCCCATAGCATCCGTTTAATAAAGTTTATTTGTATCTCTCGTTCTCGTCCCTCTTCACCAGATGGAATGTACTTTAACGTATAGAGAACACCTAGAAGTTTGACAAAAGCAGGATGGTCTCTACCAAGTTTTTCCTCTAAACGTCCTAAATCATATGTAAGAACCTGGTTATAGGATTCAATGCGGATAGGAAATTTATTATCGTAATAGTTAATGCTTAAACCTTTTTGTTCGTACTGAATTTGTAATTCACCGCATTCAAGACAATCACCGCAAAACTTACCCAAAAATGGTGCTAGAACTTTACAATAGTTTTCCGGATAATGATGATTCCAATCAATATCAAAAAAGTCTCTATATTTAGAATCAGCACCGTTTTCTAAAACATCCATCAACATTTCATTCTGGCTGCTAAAAGCCATATGATTGGGAACAATATCTTGAACCCAACCAATATTTAAATTTTGCAGCTGTTCCACTAATTCCTCAAACTTTTCCGCTCCTCCTAACTCCGAATCAATTTCGCGAGGATTTACCGCATCATAACCATGAGTACTACCTTTTCTAGAAGTAAGAATCGGGGAAGCATATAAATGAGAAATACCTAACTGTTCTAGATAAGAAGTAATAGCTTTTGCAGCATCAAAACCAAAACTAGGAGTAAACTGAATCCGATAGGTTGCTAAAGGTATTTGCATGATAATTATTTTGGATTTTAGATTTTAGATTTTAGATTTAAAAGTTGCTTTAGAGAGTTAGGAGTTAGGAGTTAGGAGTTAGGAGTTAGGAGTTAGGAATTAGGAATTAGGAGTTAGAAGTATGAGATTTTAGCTCACTTTCTTACTCTCTCACTCAATTTTCTACCCCCTCTTCCCCCTCTTCCCCCTCTTCCCCCTCTATTTCTTCACTGTTCACTGTAAACTACAACGCTGTAGGGATTTATAATCAATTCAGAATTATTAGATTCGTTGAGTTTTTCTGGTAACTGAGAACCTTTTCCTCCCCAAGTTTGTTCGCTTGAATCAAGTATTTTTTTCCAATTTCCGCTGTTGTTATTGTCTGTAATATTAACAGTTTCCGAGCTAAAGTTAAGCCAGCAAAGAATTTGGCTGTCTTGATGATGTCTTTGGATACGCAGAATCTTTTCTGGTTCGACTACTGTTGCTTCTAATTGATTCCTATCTAAGTTCCGCAATGCTGGAACATTTTTTCGCATTTGCAGTAATTTCTGATGAAACAACCATAATTTTTCATGCTCCCCGGTTTTTCTTTTGTCCCAATTTAACTGGGATTGTTTAAATGTCTCTTCTGCTTGAGGGTCTGGTGCTTCTTTTCCATCTATTTCATGGAATGCTGCAAATTCTGCTTTTCTACCTTTTCTGACTGCTTCAATTAAATCTGGGTCTCCATGGCTGACAAAATATAAAAATGGTGCTTTCTCACCGTATTCTTCACCCATAAACAACATGGGAATATAAGGTGAAAGTAAAAGCGCTGCTGCTGCTAACTTCAAGGATTCAAAAGATATTAAATTAGTTAACCTATCCCCTAACATGCGATTCCCTACCTGGTCGTGGTTTTGGGCACAGACTACAAACTGACTCGAAGCGCAATCGCTGGGATTATCGCCATGATATCTTTTGCGATGAGGGGAGTAATCCCAAGTATAAACAAATCCCTGATTGTAAATCTTAGCTAGCTGCTCTAAACTACCAAAATCCTCGTAATATCCGTTCTTTTCTCCAGTTAAAACCGTATGTAAAGCATGGTGAAAATCGTCGCTCCACTGAGCATCAATACCGTATCCTCCCTTTTCTTGAGAACGAATAATTCGGGGGTCGTTGAGGTCGCTTTCAGCAATTAAATAATATTTAAGGTTTTTTCTTTGTTCTAACTCAGCCACAGCTTCAGCCATTTCTGCCAAAATATGCTTGGCACCAAAATCGTAAATAGCATGAACTGCATCTAAACGTAATCCATCTAAATGGTAGTTTTCTAACCAATACACCACATTTTCTACAAAGTAATTTCGTACCCCATCGCTATAGGAATCATCAAAATTAACAGCGCTACCCCAAGGGGTTCGGTATTTTTCCGTAAAGTAAGTCCCGTACCCCCACAAATAATTCCCTTCCGGCCCGAGGTGGTTATAAACTACATCCAAAACCACCGAGATACCTTGTTGGTGACAAGCATCAACCAATTTTTTTAAACCCTCAACACCACCATAGGAATTTTGAACAGCATAGGGAAACACACCATCGTAACCCCAGTTTCGACTTCCAGGAAACTGAGCTACAGGCATAATTTCAATTGTGTTTACACCTAATTCCGTTAAATCCGACAATCGGGAAATAATCGCTTCAAAAGTTCCTGCTTCAGTAAAAGTTCCTACGTGCAATTCGTAGATAACCATTTCTTCTAAAGGAACACCTTTCCAATCTTCATCATTCCACTTAAAGCTGTTGTGGTCAACTATTTCCGACGCACCATGAACCCCTTGAGGCTGAAGATTAGAAGCGGGGTCTGCTCTATCAGTCTCACCATCAAGCTGATAATAATAGAGACTTCCAGGCTTTATATCTGCAATCGAGCCGTAGAAGTAACCTCGTTCGTCTTTTTCTAGAGGTACAACTTTATCAACAGGTTCAACCAAATGAACAGCAGCTTTACTTATTAAAGGTGCCCAGAGAGTAAAGTTGCAAGTATTGTTTGAATATTGAGAACCGATATGCATTTTTCTGTTGGTAGATGGGTAATGGGTAATTAAGGGTAGAGGGGGAGATGGGGAGATGGGGAGATAATCCAAAATCTAATAACTCCTAACTCCTAACTCCTAACTCCTAACTGATAACTGTTCACTGTTCACTGTTCACTGATTTACTCGTCGTCATATTCTTGATTGATTTGTCCAAGCCTTTGAAGTATGACTATGGAACGTGCATCAACATTAATTGGTTTATCTTCTATGTAGCGTTTACCTCGTTGAACAAATCTAGGTTTGGTGGTATCAACGATAGTTACCCATTCCCATTCCTGCAATTCTGGAGGAACGATGAATTCTAACATCTCGTAATGAGCATTAAATAATATGAGGAAACTCTCATCGATAATTCGTTCCCCCCTCGGTCCCGGTGATGCTATTCCTTCACCGTTAAGAAAAATTCCAATAGCTTTAGCAAAACCGCTATTCCATTGTTCTTCTGTCATTTTACCGCCATCGGGGTTAAACCAAGAAATGTCGGTGACTTCAACACCACGAATTGCTCTTCCTTGGAACCATTTACGTCTCTTAAATACTGGATGTCGGCGACGGAAATCGATTAATTGACGGGTAAAATCGAGTAAATTCTCATTTTCTTCCTGTAAATCCCAATCTAACCAGGAAATCTCGTTATCCTGACAGTAAGGATTGTTATTTCCTCCTTGAGTCCTTCCCATTTCGTCCCCCATCACTATCATGGGTATACCTTGAGAAAGAAGTAAGGTGACTAAAAAGTTTCGTCGCTGTTTTTTACGGAGTTTTTCAACTGCTAAATCGTCTGTTTCTCCTTCTGCACCGCAATTCCACGAACGGTTATGGCTTTCTCCATCGCGGTTATCTTCATTGTTAGCTTCGTTATGCTTTTCGTTATAGCTAACCAAATCGTTCAAGGTAAAGCCATCGTGAGCGGTTATAAAGTTAATACTAGCGCTAGGGCTGCGTCCGTTAAGTTCGTAAAGGTCGGAACTACCCGTAAATCGATAAGCAAACTCTGCTAAACTACTATCCTCTCCTCTCCAGAAGTCGCGTACTGTATCGCGATATTTTCCGTTCCACTCCGACCACAGCAGGGGAAACTCACCTACTTGGTAGCCTCCCTCACCTACATCCCAAGGTTCGGCAATTAACTTAACATCAGCTAAAACCGGGTCTTGGTGGATAATATCAAAAAATGCCGCCAGTTTATCCACTGCGTATAATTCTCTAGCTAAAGCAGACGCTAAGTCAAAACGGAAACCATCCACATGACATTCCAGCACCCAGTACCGCAAGCTATCCATAATTAACTTCAATACTTGGGGATGACGCACGTTCAACGAATTACCGCAGCCAGTAAAATCCATGTAGTAGCGCGAATCGCCATCTACCAAACGGTAATACGAAGCATTATCTATACCCCGCAAAGATACAGTTGGGCCCATATGATTACCTTCACCCGTATGGTTGTAAACCACATCGAGGATGACTTCTATTCCCGCTTGATGCAGCCGTTTGACCATATGCTTAAATTCTTTAAGCTGCTGACCCTTGCTACCACTAGCGCTATAGCCAGAATAAGGAGCTAGATAAGAAATTGAGTCATAGCCCCAGTAGTTTTTCAAACCACTACCAACTAAATGTCCCGGTTGCGATAAAAAATGATGTATTGGCAGCAATTCCACAGCCGTTACACCCAAAGACAGGAGATGGGAAATAGCCGCAGGGTGAGCGAGTCCGGCATAAGTCCCCCTCAATTTCGCTGGAATTTCCTCATGTAGTTTAGTAAAACCTTTAACATGAGCTTCATAGATTACCGTTTCATGCCAAGGAGTTTGTAAAAGCTCATCTCCCTCCCAATCAAAACTTTTATCTACAACCACAGATTTAGGAATCAGATGAGCGTCATTTAATTCTGAAAAGCCCAAATCGTCTTTAGGGTCATCCCAACGATACCCAAAAATTTCTTCACCAAAACCGATTTCTCCATCAATCGCATAAGAGTAGGGGTCAATCAGTAACTTATTTGGGTTAAATCTGTGCCCTTCATGGGGAGCAAACGCACCATGAACTCTAAATCCATAACGCTGACCCGGCCCAATAGAAGGAACATAACCGTGCCAAGTAAAGTTACTAACTTCTCGCAAAGCCAATCGGGTTTCTCGTCCTTCCTTATCGAACAAGCATAGCTCTACCGCTGTTGCATTCTCTGAAAACAAAGCGAAGTTAGTACCCTTGCCATCCCAGTTAGCCCCTAAAGGATAAGGTTTACCAGGCCATAGTGAGAGGTACATATTAGCGAACTCCTAATCGAAACAAATAATCCTACAATGCTGCTAAGCATCAAAATATTAAATATCAAATATCAAATACTAAATAAAATATTAAATCTTCTCTGGTTATTTTAAGCCACTTTCGAGTAGTAATTATGTTTTATGTCTATAGAGTGATGTGGGAATGGGGGGATTAGAGAGGGGGAGATGGGGAGGAGGGGGAGATGGGGAGATGGGGAGAAGTATTCTTAATTCCTAACTCCTAACTCCTAACTCCCAACTCCTCACTGTTCACTGTTCACTGATAACTGTCAAGCCGTTTCTAGCAGTTCCAGAATGCGATACAGCGGAACTTCTACCCAATTAGGACGATTTTTGAGTTCGTGTTCTAGCTCTATGATTGCTTTTTCTAATACAAATCCATCTATGAGCAGTTGCAGTTCTGATGGTTCTGATGGTACGAAAGCTGCACCATTGGCTGCACTTAAGTAAGACTTCAAAAAGGCGATACTTGACCAGGTATAGAAGAATTGCGCCCACTGTTCCATTAATGGTTGGTCGTCTGGAAGAATTATGCCGCTTTCTTTTTCGCGACGCAAACCAATACGGCTGGAGTAGTAGAACGATTCTAGCATTCCGGCGACATCTCGCAGAGGCGAACGTTTCATCCGTCGTTCGCTCAATGGACGGGTTTGGTCTCCTTCAAAGTCAATGATAATAAAGTCTTTACCCGTATATAGCACTTCGTTGAGGCACAAATTACCATGGGTACGGGTTCTCATGGCGTTAATTTTTTGGTTAAGTATTGATTTTAGCCGAGCTAATATCATTTCTCGATTATTTAATACCAACTGTGCTACTGGCTGGAGGTCGCTCGGTAACTGTATTAAATGCTTTTTCAACAGCAACAATACAACTCCTGCTTGATTTCGCATGTATTGGTAAATCGAGCGCTGATAAAACGAGGTAAATGCTTCTGGAGCAAAGTTTGGGTCTTCTGTGTCTGATGCTAATGCAAGGTGCATTTCGGCGGTACGTTCGCCTAATAGCTGAGCATTCCTCAAGTAAGAACCAATCATGTCCTGAGCTATTTCAGGAATTTCGGTTTCTAATGCAGCAGTTAATAGCGAAGGTGGTAAATCAATATCGGCAATTGCATCTATTTGCGTCACCTGTACTTGCTCAAAAAAGTCTCGTAAACTATCAAGGCTATAAACCCAACCATCTCGGATATCAGGAATGTATTTTTGTACCATTCCTAAAGTCATGGTTTCAAAACCTTTACGGCTGTAATTTAAGCTACCTGCAACGGGAGCAAAGTTTTCTGCCCCTGGTAGTCCTTTTATCGCCGAACTATGGGTGAGAAACTGACCTACTTCTAAATCCGGGTTAATGCCTTCCCCTACTACTTTACGGAACAGTTTACACATCAGGCGATCGCCATAGATTACGCAGGTGTTGTTATGTTCTCCACGTAACAGATGCGCTTCCAAATTTGCTTTTAATCCGAAGTTAGAACCGGCACCGGCTAACTCAGTAAAATCTTTGCTAGATTCCGCAATTAGTTGACCTGCCATGCCTGTAAAAGTTTCTTTATTAGCAATGGCTTCGAGGGGGAAGTTAAGAAATTCTTTGTCTGCTAGGGCATCAAACAACACCCCTGTTTGCTTGGCGCTGCGTACTTCGATATTGGCTACAACCTCTTCACGGTAAGAACTGAAACGTTCGTGGTTGATACCTTCGGGTTCGTAAGCCAAGGGTAATACGTAGGTTTCGGGGTCGCCTTCGGTGTAATCTAGCTGCACCAAAACAATTGCTGCTTCCAAGGAACGGAAAGAGATAGGAATTGCTTCAACTACGTGAGAAGACTGAATCACCCGGCTCTTACTGTCAAACCAGCTACAGGCACACATATAATCTGGCAACATTTCTTCTAATGCTGCTTTTGTTTCAGATTTGGTGAAAATATTCCGCCAATTGTCGCTGACTACCACTGTCGGTATTTGGTTCTGAGGTCTTACCGGACAGGTAATATTTGTTTGAACGTCTAAGGTAAACCAGTAAAACGCATGGGGCGCTAAACTCATGAAATAAGGTGAATCATCAATTGCGGGAAATGTTGTCCGTCCGAAGATTTCCACCGGAATCATCCCGTCAAATGCTGTTAAGTCTAACTCTACCGTTTGCACGAAGCGAGACAAGTTAGTAACAACCAGAATATGCTCCCCGTTGTAAGTACGAGTAAACGCTAAAACCTTACGATTTTCTGGATAAAGTAGCTCAAAAGTACCTCTACCAAAAGCCTGAAAGCGTCCGCGAGTCGCTATCAAACGTTTCATCCACCACCATAGAGAATTGCGGTTTTCTCGCTGAGCTTCAACGTTGACTGCTTCAAAATGATATTCTGGGTCGATAATTACCGGAGCGTAAAGCTTGTGAGGATTGCAACGACTAAAACCACCATTACGGTCTGCACTCCACTGCATCGGAGTTCTTACCCCGTTCCTGTCTCCCAAATAAATATTGTCCCCCATGGCAATTTCATCACCGTAGTAAAGCACTGGGGTTCCAGGTAAAGACATCAGCAAAGCATTCATAACTTCAATGCGTCGGCGATTATTACCCATCAAAGGAGCCAAACGACGGCGAATACCCAAATTTAATCTTGCTTGATGGTCTTGAGCATAAACCCGATACATATAATCGCGGTCTTCATCGCTCACCATTTCCAAAGTCAACTCGTCATGATTCCGCAAAAACAAAGCCCACTGACAGTTACCTGGAATCGGTGGTGTTTGCTGCAAAATATCGATAATCGGGAAACTATCTTCCATTTGTAGCCCCATAAACAACCGTGGCATTAATGGAAAATGGAAATTCATGTGGCATTCATCCCCACCGCTGTAATACTCTACAGCATCTTCGGGCCACTGGTTTGCTTCAGCCAGCATCATCCGATTGGGGAACTTTTCATCCATGTGCTTGCGTATCTTCTTGAGAAAAGCGTGGGTTTCCTCAAGGTTTTCACAGTTGGTTCCTTCGCGCTCGTATAGATAAGGAACAGCATCCAAGCGCAACCCATCAACACCCATCTCCAGCCAAAAATCCACCACATCAAACAATGCTTCTTGCATTTGAGGATTTTCAAAATTTAAATCCGGTTGGTGGGAATAAAAACGGTGCCAATAATAAGCTTTTGCAACCGGGTCCCAAGTCCAGTTAGAAGTTTCAAAATCCTTAAAGATAATTCTTGCTTCTTGATATTTTTCGGGAGTATCGCTCCAAACATAAAAATCTCGTTCCGGACTACCAGGAGGAGCTTTACGCGCTCTTTGGAACCAGGGATGCTGGTCGGAAGTATGGTTAACAATTAACTCAATGATTACCCGAATACCTCTTTGATGGGCAGCATTCAAGCAATTCTTAAAATCTTCCAAATTACCATATATCGGATTAACACTGTGATAATCAGCGATATCATAGCCATCATCTCGTAAGGGAGAAGGGAAGAAAGGTAGTACCCAAATAGCCGTGACTCCCAAATCTTGGAGATAATCTAACTTCTCAGTTAGTCCACCAAAATCGCCTATACCATCACCATCGCTATCAGCAAAAGCACGTACCGGCACTTCATAGATAACTGCATCTTTAAACCACAGTGGGTCATCTTTTAACAATGGATTTTGCATAATTTTTATTACTGCCCTTATTTCCCTAATCGCTATCTTACTAATATACAAATTAAGCTACTGATGAAATCTTGACAGTTTGCTATTGTTTATTATTGTTTTAATTAATTTAGGGTGATTTTATGAGTTTTGAAAGAGCAAGTGGAGTTCTGCTCCATCCTACTAGTTTGCCAAGTAAATTTGGCATTGGTGATTTAGGTGAGTCAGCTTATAAGTTCGTTGATTTTCTTGTTTCAAGCGGTCAAAAGCTGTGGCAAATTCTACCTTTAGGGCCCACAGGTTACGAACATTCACCTTACACGATGAATTTTAGCGCCTTCGCTGGAAATCCATTGATGATTTCCCTAGAACAATTGCTAGAAGAGGGTTTGCTAACCAAAGAAGAATTAGTTCCGCTACAAAACGTAAAAACCAGCCCTAATAGAGTTGACTTTGATGCAGTCATACCTCACAAAACAAAAATTCTTCAAAAAGCCTATCAACGCTTCCAAAAATCTTTAGAAGAAACAGCTAATAAAGAGTTTGAAAATTTTTGTAAAGAACAAGCTTCTTGGTTAAATGATTATGTGCTGTTTATGGCACTTTTAGAAGCCAACGATTACAAAGCTTGGAATTTTTGGGATAGTGCTGTAGCTCGTCGCGAAAAAGATGCATTAAAAGCAGAAGAAGATAAATTAAAAGACGAGATATCATACCATAAATTTTTGCAATTTAAATTCTTTCAACAGTGGAAAAAAATCCGCGATTACGCCAACAATAAAGACATCAAAATAGTTGGTGATATATCAATTTATGTTTGTCATAATAGTTCTGACGTTTGGGCAAATCCAGAGATATTTCAATTAAATCCAGAAACCTTAGAATCTGCTTACATTGCTGGAGTACCACCAGATTACTTTAGCGCTACCGGACAGCTCTGGGGTAATCCAGTTTACGACTGGGATAAACTAGAACAAACCGACTATGCTTGGTGGGTAGAACGTTTTCGGGCAACATTGCAGTATGTAGACATCGTTCGTATCGACCACTTCCGGGGATTTGAAGCATATTGGAAAGTACCCGCAGGAGAAGAAACAGCCATCAACGGTGAATGGGTCAAAGGACCAGATGCTAAATTTTTTGAAGTTTTGAATACTGCTTTAGGTAATTTACCAGTAATGGCAGAAGACTTAGGAATTATTACCCCCGAAGTCGAAGAACTGCGAGATAGATTTGATTTTCCCGGAATGCGTATCTTACAGTTTGGTTTCGGTGGAGAAGCCGACAATCCTTACTTACCCCACAACTACATTCCTAACTGCGTCGTGTATCCCGGTACCCACGACAACGACACCAGCATTGGATGGTGGAATCAAACAGGAGAAGCAGAAAAGCAGCACGTAGCCAAATATTTAGGATATTCTTCACCCGAAGAAATCAAAGAAATCAACTGGGAATTTATTCGCATGGCATTATCTTCAGTAGGAGATTTAGCTATACTCTCAGTCCAAGATTTTTTAGATTTGGGCAATGAAGGTAGAATGAACGACCCCAGCGTTAGCGCTGGAAATTGGCGCTGGAGGTACGAAAGCAACGAACAGCTTACCCCCGAATTGAGTAGAAGGTTATTAGAAATGACCCGACTTTATCAGAGATAGGGAATTGGGGAGAGGGGGTAGAGGGGGGAGATAGGGAGATGGGGAGAAGATAATTCTTAACTCCTAACTCCTAACTCCTAACTCCTAACTCATTACTCATTACTCCCTACTCCCTACTCCCTATTCCTTACTGAACTATGGGCTGAGAACAGGTCGTTGAAATTTAGGTCGCAAGCAGGAAGCAAAGATATAAGAATTTTTTTACACTGAATTTCAGATGTAAATAAATTAGAGATAACTTCTATGACACTATATAAACTTGAAGATTTCGACCCCAATTATAAGGAAGTTTTTGGTGGTGAAGATATTAAGCAAATGTCTCTTTACACTCAGGGAGGAGACAAAGTAGGTTCAGTTGATGATGCTTTGGTAGACCATGAAGGTCGTTTTAGATATCTAGTTATTGATACTGGTCCATTGTTTTTGGGCAAGAAAGTTTTATTACCAATCGGTCTTTCACGTCTCGATTACAACCAGAAGCGAGTTTATGTAGATGGACTTAGCAAAGAGCAAGTAGAAAACTTGCCCGAGTACGATGAGAAAATGACCGTTGATTATGATTACGAAGAAAAAGTACGCAGTGCTTATCGTAGTCCTGAAACTCAAAATGTAGCTTATAACAAAGAAAGCTATAACTATCAGAATGATGCTTCACTGTATGATTTAAACGACCGCGACCACTCTAATATCAAACTTTACGAAGAGCGTTTAATTGCTAGCAAAACCCGCATCAAGAGTGGTGAAGTAACTGTTGGTAAACATATTGAAACAGAGACTGCTAAAGTTTCAGTACCAGTTGAGAAAGAGCGAGTTGTAATTGAAAGAACTACACCTACAGGAGAAGCAACTGTAGTAGACCCTGATAAAGTTAGCTTTGGTGAAGGTGAAGTTGCACGAGTTGAACTTTACGAAGAACAAGCACAAATCAGCAAAGAAGCATACGTGCGCGAAGAAGTTCGGGTTAAGAAAGTAGTTGAGCAAGATACCGTTGAAGCTAAAGAAACGGTTCGTAGAGAAGAATTAGATATCAACACTCAAGGTGATTTGCGCGTCAACGATTCTCATAAGTAATAGAATCCTTGTTTAATAATCAACTTCAAATTTTGAGAACTAGAAATGACATTTAATGCTGTCATAAATAGTAGTTTTTAGTTGAGTCGAATACACTCACAACCTCACCCGTTCTCCTCTCCAAGTTAGCGGAGAAGGGTGTTAGGAGGAAGGAGTGAGGTTAAGTTTGTATTCCATTGAAGTGAAAACCGCATTAATCTTTTTTTATCTTTTGAATTTGAAATATTAATGGTAATGAATATTAGCTCAAGAACCCGACTTTTACAAAAGCGGGTTTTTACGTGTAGTTTGATTTGTAGATTTTTCTGTAGCCAGATAGTTTTGTGAGGTGCAATAACTTGAAACAAAATACTAATTGGCTCTTCAATCGTTGGTATATTGTAAAAAAAAGCATTAGAAGAGTTAGCTGATAATAATTAATAAGCAATATCAAAAAAAATTAGTTTTTTATATTCCCTATTCCCTGTTTCATCCTGTTCAAAACACAACATACTACTTCCGATTGTACATCACAAACTTGAAGTCAGTCGATGGGAAGATGAATATAAGCATTTTCTTTTTTAATGTTGTTATTAACAGAGAAAACAATAGGAGATAAAAATTTTATGGCTCTTTATAAAGTTGCAGATTACGACCCCAATTACAAGGATGTTTTTCAAGGTCAAGACATCAAAGACATGAGCGTTTATGTTGAAGGTGGTCAAGAAAAAATAGGTACTATAGACGATATTTTAGTTGACGAAGAAGGTCGCTTTCGCTATGTAGTGGTTGACCTAGGTTTCTGGATTTTCGGTAAGAAGGTATTAATGCCTGTTGGTCGCACCCGTATCGACTACAATGATAACCGCATCTACGCTCTTGGTATGACCAGAGAGCAAGCTGAAAACTTGCCTGAGTACGACGAAAATCAGATTATAGATTACGATTACGAAGAAAAAGTACGCGGAGTATATCGCACCCAGCCACAAGCAACTGCAACCCCAGCTTACAACGCTGCTAGCTACAACCGCGAGACTTATAGATATGACAACGAGCCTAATCTATACAATGTTAGCGATACAGACCATCAAAATATCAAACTTTACGAAGAGCGTTTGATTGCGAACAAACAGCGTCATAAAGCTGGAGAAGTTGCAATTGGTAAGCACGTAGAAACCGAAACTGCGCGAGTTTCTGTACCTGTAGAAAAAGAACGTGTAATTGTAGAAAGAGTAACTCCAGTTGATGCAGGTAAAGCAGTCGCTCCTGGTGAAGCGACCTTTGCTGAAGGTGAAGTCGCTCACATGGAAATTTATGAAGAGAATGCTGATGTTCGTAAGGAAGCATTCGTTCGTGAAGAAGTAAAAGTTAAGAAAGAGATAGAGCGCGATACCGTTGAGGCTAAAGAAACAATTCGTCGTGAAGAGTTAGATATTGATTCTGGAAATCTACCTACCGAAAGACGTTAATTACAAATAGCAGCAGTGGTTTTTAGTAATTAGTAATTAGCTATTAGCTAATAGCTAATTACTATTTTTCAATTGTTTTCTTACTATTACACTTAAAAGATAAGCAAGTCGGTATTAAAAAATCAAGGTATATCATTGCGAATTAAATGAAGCAATTGCAAATTAATCTCTTTATTTATGCCGATTTACTCAACTATTAATAAATACATTTTTTCATAAATCCAGCTTCAATCATATATATTGAATTTATATTCAAGAAAAAGTTATTTATAAATAATCTAAGAATGAATAATCAAGTAACTGATAAGGGTCACAATACTTCTAAGCATAAATCTACAAATACAGTTAGTTTAATCAGTAAATTAAAGAGTAAAGTTGATAATTTTGATGTCATTGATAAACAGGGTAGGTTAATAGGTAAAGTTAAAGACCTGGTTGTGAATGCGAATCGCCAACTTAACTTTGTTATAGAGAATTTATCTAGGAATAACGCTAAAATTCCTTTTTTGTTATTAAATGGAAAGTTAGTTAGTCAAGTCGAACCTAAAACCAAACGTGTTTTTGCCAATATCAATGAATCGCAATTAACGCAATTACCCGAATATGATAAAAAGGAAAATAAAGTAAGTAATATGGACAACTTAAATACTAGCCAGTCTACTGAGTATAACCAGTATTCAGCTACTACAGAAAACGATGAAGTAGATAGTTTGGGTAAATCAGAACTTATAGAAGAATTTGAAGAAGATGTAATTCGTTTGTTAGGAGAACGTTTAGTAGTTGAACGTAGCAAGCGTAAAATCGGTGAAGTTGTTATCCGTAAAGAAGTAGAAACTCGGATGATACAAATCCCCGTTAGACGAGAAAAACTGATTGTTGAAGAACCCGGTGTTGAACCTAAACAGCTTGCAGAAATTGATTTAGGTGAAGAAGAAATTTCACAAGATGAATTCCAACAAGGTCAATCAATAGCTAGTAGCGATTTTGGAACTGGTTTAACTGTTAGTGGTGAATTCGACTCACCCAAAACTGCATCTTTGATTCTTAATGCTATCCAGTTAGAGCAAAATCATGGATGTAAGAAAGTGCGAATTAGTATTGTTGTTGAAGATGAAGAAAAACAACAAAAATACCAAGAATGGTTTCAGCGTACTTCTAAAAAGTAATATGTAATAGTAAAATCACGGTAAGTATTATTTGATACCCTTGTAGATTGATAGACGTTGCGACGCAGCGTCTTTTTTTTATGATTAATCTAATATAAATTGCTACTAAATTTAATTGCTTGATAATCATTTAAACGGTATCTCCTGTAACCGAAATCTATGATTTGTCAGGGATTGTAGAGATTTTTGACTGATAATTAAACAAAACTTATTTAAGAAAATTATATTAATATATACACTGTGTCAAAGAGTGTTAAGAAATACTTATTAATAAATATTGCAATAACTTGATTAAGTTGTTAGAGTGTGATGCATGAAGACAACAATGTAAATTCATGTCTGGGGGATACAATTCATCGGCTATATCTGCAACGCCAAAATATTGTTCTTGAGACTATCTAGAAATAAATTTGACCAGAAACCGAAAGTAGTTTGATTAAGTCAGGAAAACAAAGAACTACAACGATTAATCTTGAACAGAAAATCTATCTAAATTAGACTAGCTTTTTCTAGATATACAGACGAATCGGTCGATATCTAATTTAATTCTCACAAACAGAGACATTATGTCGTTCCGGGACATGCTCTGCTATCGACTAAAAGCATTACTGCACTAACAATCAGCATTATGGAGGTGAAAAAATGAATATTAAAGGGTGTACAGTCTTAATTACCGGAGCTTCACGGGGTATCGGACGTGCGATTGCTATACAATTAGCGCAACAAAAAGTGAAACGATTAATATTGGTTGCACGCTCCCGCGATAAATTGGCTGAAGTTGCGAAAATCGTTGAGACACTCGGTGTAGAAGCAGTAATAATGGGGCTAGATTTGACAAAACCAGTGCTTGTAAACGTTGCAGTGGCTCAACTTTGGCGCAGTTATGGTGCAATAGATATATTGATAAATTGTGCTGGTGTAGCTCACCAAAACTCATTCTTAAAAACGAAATTACCCCAAGTCCAAGAAGAATTATCTCTGAATTTCATGGGAACTTACACCATGACTCATCTAGTCGCTAGAAGAATGGTTAAACGAGAACAAGGAACAATCGTTAATGTATCTAGTCTGATGGGAAAAGTTGCAGCCCCAACAATGGCAACTTATTCAGCGACGAAATTTGCAATATTAGGCTTTACCGAAGCATTGCGTCGTGAGTTAGCACCGCACAATATAAAAGTAGTCTCATTATTACCAACATTGACAGACACCGAAATGGTACGAGACTTAGAACTATATCGTGGTGTAATCCCCATGTCACCCGAACAAGTAGCACAAACATTCGTAAAAGGATTGCGAAGAGACTCATCAGAAATTTTAGTCGGTTGGCAAAGTCATTTAGCAGTATGGTGTCAGCGTCTAGCACCCTGGTTATTAGATATAGTAATGAAACTCGCATCTCCTCAGACTAAAGCTCCGAAGATAAAGCAGTATTATCAGAGATTAATTGGTAGTTGGTAACTAATGTAGAGACGTTATATATAACGTCTCCCACGATTACCGAATTTGTAGGTTGGGTTGGGCGTACAAATCAGTATAATTTTGAGGATAATCTACATTTGCAACCTAACCCAACAACATTGTCAGTATTCTTAACCTACAAGCTATGAGTACTTCACGTTTATATTTACTACTTGTAAAGATAATAATAGTGGTCTGTCTCATTAATTCTGATAGATTTTAATCTCGTTCGTAGTTGCGCTTTAGCGCCAACAAATTATGGTTAAAATTAGAAATGAAGTTCAACTACAAGCCCCCAATAAATTATTTGTTCTATTACTATAGCGTTTCTTAGTCTGGTGAAGTACGTATCTCAAAACCTCACCCCCAACCCCTCTCCTTGTTAAGGAGAAGGGAGATGAAGCACAGCTTTATTGAGGTGAGGTCAAGCTGTACCTCAGTTGCTTGATAAACGCTATAATAGTCTTTCCTATTATTTAGGCTCTTCAGTTGTGAGTATGCCAAATTGTTAGTATAAAGAGCTAAAACATTGGTTGTACAATAATTTTTATTCTAGATGTTTGATTTTTAATAATTTTAATCTGTTTTTTCCCTACTGCCTACTACCTAATGCCTAAAAACAACTATTTTGATAGCATACCAAGTACTGAAGAGCCATTATTTATGAGGAGTAAAAGGGTTTGTAGGTAAGGGCTGTTTTCACTAAATATTTGGCGCTAAAGCGCAACTACAAACTCCTGATAAATTATTTGTTCTACCATTAATTGATAACTGATTACCGTAAATAAAATCCGAAATATCCAATCAAGTAAACAATATTGACTGATATCATTAAACCCCTTATCCAATAAGAGCGAAATTCCGAAAATAGATAGACAGTTGAAGCTAAAACTAAAGACATTTCTACAAAAGCCACAATTGTTGCATAATGGTTTTTATCCCAATAAGAAATCGGACTAATAAAGCGGTAGTTGCTAAAAGGAAAGAAGTGACGGTGAGCATCATCATTATGAACTGGTAAATCCAATAAAGAATGCATCACCATACTTATAAACCCGATTTCAACAACTCTCCATTTTGCAAAATGGCAAATTAAAACCCCTATTAAAGCTAGGGGTATAGAATGAAAAATACTGACAATATTTTGCCAAAAAGGTTGAAAATAAATCTCACCCCAAATTTTATTGCTCGGATAGCGATAAACAAACCTCATTAAAAAGAAGAATATAAAAATAGGGATATCCGGTAGAATTGCACCAATAAAAATTGCCAAACTACCTTTAGCTCTGAGTTTTTCGCTGAAAGCAACTAAATTTAAAATAGCGTGAGAAGGAGTGTTCATGATTTAATCTGGTAATAGGTAATAGGTAATTGCGGATTGGGGATAGAAAAATAATTCCCAACTCCTAACTCTTAACTCATAACTATATTTTCTCCCCATCCCTCTTCCCCCTCTCCCCACTCTACCTCTTCTACCCCTTTTCTCATCATGATGCACGGTTCCATCCCTCCAAATAGATTTTTTCCCTACCTAACCTGGAATGAGGTCGAAGCAATACCGGATAAACTAAACACGGTTATTATCCAACCAGTTGGTGCAATAGAGCAACACGGATTGCATTTACCGTTGATTGTAGATGCAGCTATCGGTATGGGTGTACTTGGTAAAGCTTTAGAAAAACTCGATACCAAGATTCCAGCATTCGCTCTACCGATGCTGTATTATGGCAAATCGAACGAACATCAGCATTTTCCCGGTACGGTTTCTCTAAGTACCGAGACTCTGAGCGCAACTCTTATGGAAGTGGGAGAAAGTATTTACCGTGCAGGTTTAAGAAAACTTGTATTGATGAACTCTCACGGTGGACAACCGGAAGTGATGCAGTTGGTAGCGCGGGATTTACACGTTAAGTATGACGATTTGATGGTATTTCCGATATTTACGTGGCGAGTACCTAATATTACCAAACAATTACTTACTCCCAAAGAAGCACAACAGGGAATGCATGCTGGAGATGCAGAAACTAGTATTCTATTGGCATTATTACCAGAGCAAGTGCAGATGGATAAAGCTGTGAGAGAATATCCTCCCCAATCACCAAATACAGATTTGTTAAATCCAAAAGGAAATTTATCATTTGCTTGGTCAACCAAAGACTTGAGCAAAAGTGGTGTAATTGGTGATGCTACTACAGCAAATTTAGAAAAAGGTCAGCAGATATTGGAATCAGTATCGGATGGTTGGGTGCAGATAATTAGCGAAATTTATACATTTCAACAACCACAAGTTTAGATTTGAAGCTTTTACCGTAACTGAAGACAAGCTCGATTACTGCATTAATTTAGTAATTTCAATTTTTAGTATTCATGAAAATAGGCTGATGGCTGCTATAGCGGAAAATTCATAATCTTATCGAAAGTTATATGTCTAAAGATAGGTATTTAAGACAATATCTAAAATATAAAACAATTTGGTCGAATATATGATTTTAGTAACTGCTTTTATCAGTAATCCACAGTCGTAAGTATCAAATTTTGCACCATTTGTATATATCTCTTTATAACTGAAGAACGATGTAAATCGAAGCGAAATAATTAATAATGCTAAATATAGCAAATATTAAAGAATGTTGGCTTTAAGTATATTTGTCAATAAAAATAGCGAATTCTACTTATTATTCGGGATAAAGCAACTCAAATTCTAATATTTAGAGAGTTAATTTCTTTTCTTTGCCAGCATTATTAATCATTGTTTGTAGCATTATTATGTCGTTTAGCCCTAAATTAAAATGTCATTCCAAAGCTTAACCCTACGAAAAATCTTACCTTTATCGTTAATGATGCTTTCTGTTAGTTTGGCATCTTGTCAAATTGAGAGAGAACAAGCAGCTCGCTTACCAGAAGTAGATGTAGATGTAGAACCCGGAAAATTACCAGAATATGACATCAAAGGACCAGAAGTGAATGTTGGAGTAACTAAACGCACGGTTACGGTACCGAAAGTAATAGTAGTACAAGAACAAGAAACCGTTGAAGTTCCATATATTGATGTCGATTTACCTGGAGCAGACCGGAAAGAGCGCACTATTACAGCAGAAATTGAAGCTCCCTCTGCTGGTTATGATTTAGAGATTCAAAATGTATATGCAGTAAATAACGAATTATGGGTAGTGTCTCGACTTGAAGAAGAAAATCCCTCAGCACCAAAGACAACAGTACGAGTGTCAGACCGTGTTGTTATCAATGCTCCAGATATACCAGTTCGTCAGTACATTATCGGAAACCGTCCTGATGGTAGCTTTAACGAGCAATATGCATTCATCGATAGTCGAGAGCGAATAGACTCTCAATTAGCAAGCGGGAAGCAACTGTATAGCAAGTAGTAACAGGCTGTTGGTTCAGAATATTTACTTAGATTACATCTACAGACGTTACACTGTAACGTCTTTGTAATTTATTGCGGGCTAAAAATAGTAACAAAAGCCTACCCTAATATAAGATTAAAATTATAAATCTTTTCAAGCCTATTTTTTCAATATCAAGCTTTTTCTGTACTGAAAAACTTAATTTGTAATTTGTAGGTTGGGTTAGACATGACATTCATCCGGAGGATGTGGATCATCAATTTAAACTTTAAACAACAATTTTCAAACCGTGTCGTAACCCAACATCTTCAAAACAAATTTTTGCTTAATAAGCAAGATTGGCTACAAACCACAAGCTAAGAAGAGATAAAAAAGCTCCTAACCATAGC